>PMKK01000238.1 GCA_003157715.1 Actinomycetota bacterium | reverse complement strand
GCGCGGGACGACGCGACCCGGCGCTGGGCCGCCGGGCGATCCGACGGAGGCCGCCCTGACGCGTGGGAAGAGGCGAGGCTGGGAATGAATCCCGCCGACAGTGGCACGAAAAGCCGGTCGCCGCGGCGGNNAAGGGAGCCGGGAATGAAAGCGGTGCGCATTCACGAGTTCGGCGGTCCGGAGGTCCTGCGCTACGAAGACGTCGCGACCCCCGCGCCGGGCCCTGGTCAGGTGCTGGTGCGCGTCAGAGCCGCCGCTGTCAACCCGATCGACGTCGCGGTGCGCCGCGACAGTTTCCCGACACCAAAGCAGCCCCCCAAGACGCTCGGTTCGGACGGTGCCGGCATCGTCGAGACGGTCGGCTCCGGCGTCGAAGGCGTCGCGCCGGGCGACGAGGTCTTCTTTACGGGCCTCGGCATCGGCAGCGAGGGCAGCTACGCCGAGTACGCTCTGATCGCCCCCGTACAGGCCGTGCGCAAACCGGCCGGCAGCTCGTTCGAAGAGGCGGCCGCCCTCGGACTCTCCTTCGCGACGGCCTGGTATGGCCTGGTACGGCGCGCCGCTCTCGCCGCCGGCGAGACGGTGCTGGTCCAGGGCGCGGGAGGCGGCGTCGGCAGCGCCGCCGTGCAGCTCGCCCATGCGCGCGGAGCACGAGTGCTGGCCACCGTCGACAGCGCCGCCGACGGCGAGCGCGTCCGTTCACTGGGCGCCGATGAGACCATCGACCGCCACGCACTCGACGTCTCAGCCGAGGTCGCGCGGCTTACCGGCGGCAAGGGGGTCGAAGTCATCGTCGAGCTGATTTTGTCGGCGAACCTCGCCGCCGACCTCGGCATGATCGCCAGAGGAGGGCGCATCGTTGGTATCGGCGGCGGACCGGAGCCGACGGTGACATTCCCCACCGGCCCGGCCATCGCCGTCGACGCCTCGCTGCTGTTTGCGAGTTCGAGCAACGCCGGCCGCGCCGGCACCGCCGAGGTCCTCGCCGAGGTGGCGCGGCTGGTCACGGAAGACAAGCTGCGGCCGGTGGTCGGCCACGTGCTCCCCCTCTCGCGGGCGCGCGAGGCCCACGAGCTGCTCGAGGGTCACCACTTCGGCAAGATCGTGCTGGTGCCCTGAGCGCAAGCGCGGACGTCTTCGCCGACCCTTCAGCATCGCAGGCGAGCCTGAGGGGGTCATTATGACATTGTTGATTAAGTTACTTGACATTACCGTTTTGCTTCCTTACCGTACTCGCTGTTGCGATAGCGGCGAGCGACGGCTCCATCAGGGGGGTCGCGCCGCCTGACGGGCGACGACGCGTGCCACGACGTCGCCGCCACGGCGTGGAGGTGATGGATGTGGAGGGTGCACAGGAGCTGATGGCCGCACCACGGATCGACGCGCGTCGGCTGAGGCTCCAGCGGCCCGGCGTGTGGGATCTCGCCCCCCTCGTCGCTCTCGTCGCCCTGGCCGTCGGACATCAGAAGCTGCCGAGCTGGCAGTTCACGTCGCCGACGCACGTAACGGACGTAGCCGCGGCGATCGCCGTGCTCTACACGGTCTGGCTGGCGGCGGGTGCGTTCGTACGGCGGCTCGGCGGGTTTCGGGCAAGCGCCGCGCCCATCCTGACCGTGGCGGTCCTCACGGTCTTCGCGTGGGACCTTCTCACCGCGAAGTCAAAGGTCCTGCCGGCGCCGTTCTTCCCCACTCTCGACAAGATCATCGAAGCCTACGTCGAAGACTGGCACCTGCTCCTTACGAGCATCCTGTACTCGCTTCGACTTCTCGGCGTCGGCTACGCCATCGGCGCGACGGTCGGTTTTGTCACCGGCATCGCCATAGGCTGGAGCAGGCGCATCAGCTACTGGCTGACGCCCGGCATGCGGCTCATCGGCCCGGTGCCGGCAACGGCCTGGATCCCGATCGCCATGGTCGTCTTTCCGACCAGCTTCTGGGCGAGCGTCTTCCTGCTCGCGCTGTCGGCCTGGTTTCCGGTCGCGGTCATGACCTCGTCCGGCATCGCCAACGTCCCGAGGAGTTACTTCGAGGTGGCGCGCTCGCTCGGCGCCGACGAGAGGTTCCTCATCCGCCACGTCGCCATCCCCGCAGCCTTCCCGGTGGTGTTCATCGGCCTCTTCATGGGCCTTGCGATGAGCTTCCTGACCCTGCTCGTGGCCGAGATGCTCGGGGTCAAGGCCGGCCTTGGCTGGTACATGACGTGGGCCCAGGGCTGGGCTCAGTTCGGCAAGGTGTACGCCAGCCTGATCATCATCGCCGTGCTCTTCTCGAGCATCATCGCGGCGCTGTTCAAGGCCAAGGATCACCTCCTCGAGTGGCAGAAGGGGCTCGTGCGGTGGTAGCCGGGCAGCCATCGGGCGGGCGAGTGCGGGTCGCGGGCGTCGGCAAGGTCTTCAAGGACGCCCAGGGCAGCGACGTGGTCGCGCTCGCCGATGTCGACCTCACCATCGAACCCGGTGAGTTCGTCTCTCTCGTGGGTCCCAGCGGCTGCGGCAAGTCGACCCTGCTGCGACTGATGGCCGGGCTCGAGGAGCCCACGACCGGCGCGCTGACGCTCGACGACGGTCCGATCGTCGGACCCGACCATACACGCGGCCTGGTCTTCCAGGACCCGACGCTGTTCCCCTGGCTCAAGGTGCGCGACAACATCGGTGTCGGTCCCCGGGCGCGCGGCGTCTTCAAGGAGAACCGCGAGGAGATCGAGCGCTTCATCAAGCTGGTCGGACTCGAGGGCTTCGAGGACTCCTACCCGCACGAGCTTTCGGGCGGCATGGCTCAGCGCGTCGCCCTCGCCCGCGTGATCGTCAATCACCCGAAGGTGCTGCTGCTCGACGAGCCCCTCGGCGCCCTCGACGCGTTCACGCGGATGCACATGCAGGACGAGATACTGCGGATCTGGCAGGAGCGCAACACGACCATGGTGTTCGTCACCCACGACGTCGACGAAGCCATCTATCTCTCCGACCGGATCGTCGTCCTGTCGCCCCGTCCGGGCAGGGTGCAGGAGATCATCACGCCGTCGCTGGCGCGGCCGCGCGGGCGTAACCTGCCCGACTTCTTCAGCGTCCGCGCCCACATTCTCGAGGTCCTGCACTTCGCGCACGAAACCACGTTGTCGTACTACCTGTGACAAAAGGAGGGGGTCGATCGACAGCCGACAAGACACGTCGCCCGAAGGGCCAGCGCGCGGCGTGACACGAACGTATACGGGGGCCGGGGACGGCCGAAGAAAGGAACGGGGAATGCCAAAACGGACAACGAAAGCGTTGACGGTAGTGCTGCTCGTGATCACGGGGGCGGCGGCGCTGACCGCTTGCGGATCCAGCTCGGGTTCGTCAAGCGGCTCGAGCTCGACGAACCCGTCGGCCAAGGAGACGAAGCTCGTCGTCGGTGTCACGGGCGCCGCCTGCGAGGCGCCGCTCTACGTGGGCAAGGCGAAGGGCTTCTTCGCCAAGAACGGCCTCGACGTCGATCTGAAGATGCTCGGCTTCGACCAGATCAAGGTCGGCCTGGCGACCGGCAAGGTCTCCGCGGTCGTCGGCAACCTGGAATGGATCAAGCCGATCGAAGAGGGCCTCGACGTGAAGTTCATCGAGGGGATCCACTTCGGGTGCATCCTGGGCGTCTCGCCCAAGGGCTCGAGCATCAAGTCGGTCGCCGATCTCAAGGGTAAGCGGATCGGCATCAACGGCCTCGGCGACTACCCGGACGTCCTCGTGCGCACGGCGCTGCTCAACGCCGGCATCAACCCCGACAAGGACGTCACGATCAAGGCCTACCCTGGAGCCGATCTGCCGCTCGCGCTCAAGAAGGGCCAGATCGACGCCTTCATCATGTGGGACCCGATCGGGTCGCAGTACCTCGAGCAGTACGGCGGCAACGTCTGGCTGAGCCAGTCGAAGACCCCGCCGTTCAACCACCAGTACTGCTGCATGCTGGTCGTGCCCGGATCGCTGACGGACAAGTCGCCGAAAGTGGCGAAGGCCCTCTCCGCGGCGGTCACCGAGGCGGCCGAGTGGATCGGTCAGCATCCCGACGAGACCGCTCAGATCGAGGTACAGGGGAAGTGGGTCCCCGGGACCGAGAGCGCGCTCGCCCAGCAGATCGGCTCCTACGTGTGGAAGCCCTCGGGCAGCCAGGGCAAGGCGAGCCTGCTGGCGCTCACCACCTCGCTCAAGCGGCTCGGCATCCTCAATAAGGACACCGTTCCCCAGCAGCTCGTGGACTCCGTCTACCGGTCGGATCTCTCCGCCGCCCCGTAAGGGCGGCGCCCCCCACCGGCGGCACGCGAGCGCGCCGGCCCGGGATGGCAGCAGCCATCCCGGGCCGGCGTCGTCACGACAGCCGTCGTCACAACAGCCTGCGACTCCGGGGCGCGATCACAACACGGGTACAGACAGGTCGCCGTTCCCAGTGGACAGGTCGCCGTCCACGAGCCTGCCGGCGACCATGCGCGCGTGCCGGGGGCAGCGCCGAGCGAGACCCGCATCGTGGGTGACCATAAGCACGGTGACGCCGTCCGCCGCGTTGAGACGCTCGAACAGTGCCATGACCTCTCCTTCGGTCTCCTCGTCAAGGCTGCTGGTGGGCTCGTCCGCAATGAGGATCGACGGCTGCAGGACAAGCGCCCGCGCGATCACGACGCGCTGCTGCTCTCCGGCCGATAGCCGCCCCGGCCGCTCACCCGTCTTGGCGGCCATGCCGACCGTCTCGAGCAGGTCACGGGCGCGATCTGCAGAGGCCGACGCATGGCCCGCGCCGGCGAGCGTCGCGGGCAGCAGGACGTTCTCGAGCGCCGACAGGCTGGGAATGAGGCTCGGGAACTGGAAGACGAATCCCACCCGCTCGCGGCGCAGCCTCGTGCGGGCCGCGTCGGACAACGACCACAGATCGACGCCCGCGAGCAGCACCCCGCCCGACGTCGGCCGGGTGAGGCCCGCCGCCACGTTGAGCAGCGATGTCTTGCCGCTGCCGGAGCGCCCCGTGACGGCGACGAAGTCACCCGTGCGCACGACGAGATCGGCACCGGCGACGGCGGTGGCGCCCGCCGTCCCGCGGTGACCCGGGAACACCTTGGTCACCGCGTTCAGGACGAGCACGGGAGGCGCTTCCGCGAGCGGGGCAGCCCGCCCCGGGCGCAGCTCCTGGACCGTGGCGACGGTCATCGCTCTCTCATCGCGCTCGCCGGGTCCCGGAAGGCGGCGCGCGCGAGGGGCCCGGCATAGGCGCCGGCAACGACCAGCACGACGGCGAGCACGTCGACCACGACGAGGCGCGCGAACGAGAGAGTGGAAGGCAGCTCGAGGGGGGCGCCCATGCCGCTGCCGATGAGCGCCCGGTAGAGGTATACGACGCCGGCAGCGATGGCGGCGCCCACGACGGCACCCGACGCGGCCACGATGCCCGCTTCCAGCGTGAAGCCGCGCAGCACGCCTGCCCGGGTCGCACCGAGCGCTCGCAGCACCCCGGTCTCGCGACGGCGCTCGCGTGCCGCCATCGACGCGGCCACGAGCACGAGCGCGATCGCCAGCAGGGCGACTGCAACGAGGACTGTCGTCAGGCCCCGGGTCACGAGACTCCCCTGGCGCTTGATGCTCGAGAACAGGACGCTGCCTGCGATCGCATCGACGCCCTTGACGCGTTCTTTGATGCCGATGACGACACTGAACGGGTCCACGCCATCTTTCACGCGCACCATGTACGCCGACACCCTGCCCGTCGGCAGGACGAGCGGCTTGACGGCGGCCGTCGTGGACCGCCGCGCGACCGCCCGCGCCGTGTCCATAGCGATGTACACGGTCTGGTCGAGGCTAGTCCCCGTCCGGTCGAGGCTGCCACGAAGACGCAGACCGTAGCCGTAGATCGTGATCCGCCGTTTGCCCGGCGGCACGCGAACGTCGCTGCCGGCGATGGCGTCACCGACACCGAGCGCCGGGACATGGGTGCGGCCGAGCCACGGCCGGACAGAGAAGTCCGACCTGGGATCGAACGCGACGATGACCAGACCGGCACTCTGACAGCACGGCGCACCGGCCAAGGTAGCCAGGTAGATCTGCGGGCTGACCGCGGCGACACCGGGCACCGCCGCGATGGCGCCGGACAGGTTCGCCGGCAGCCGGGCGTCGGTCGGCACGCCGAACAGGAGCTGGTCGTCGATCTGATCCGCGGACGAGGCGGGCACGACGACCACGTCGGCGCCCAGACGGTCGGTCGCGCGCCGGAGCGAGGTCCGCGTGCCCTGAGCCAGCAGCAGCGTGGCGATGCACCGCGCGGCGACAAGCGCCGCGGCGCCGCACACGACCGCGCTGCGCACAGGGCTGCGAAAAACATCCCGCAGCGCTCGCCGGACCGGGCTCACTCCGCGAAACGCTCAGGCCCGGCCGGCCGCTTCCCGGAAAGCGTGACGAGGCCGAAGACGACCAGGCTCACGACGAGCGCGACGACGCCGAGCAGGATGCTGGTCGGCTCCAGGTACTTCCGGCAGTGCATCATGGGATCGCTGCACACGCCCGTGATGGACGTCGGCAGCAGGATCGAAAGGACGGCGAGCGCCGCGGCGCCGAGGGCCGCCGCCTGCCGCACGCGGCGCGGCGTCACGATCACGAGTACCGCCAGCACCGCGATGGCCGCTCCCACCACGATCTCCCACCGCGCCGTAGACCGGCACATCGCCGTGGGGCTGCTGCACTCGGTGAACCGCGGCACGATCGCGACGGCCGCGCCCAGCGCCAGCAAGACGCCGCCGAGCGCAGTGACGAGACGGGAGTGTGATGGAACGGCCATGGTTTCCTTCCCTTCGCGCGGCGACCCTCCGGTGGGAGCCGGCTGCTCGCCGCAATCGCGACAGCGAGTACGGCAAGGAAGTACGGTAAGGAAGCCAAGGCCTAATGTCAAGTAACTTAATCAACAATGTCATAATAACTCAGTCTCGCCTGTAGAAGTGGCCGGGCGAAATCGGA
>PMKK01000139.1 GCA_003157715.1 Actinomycetota bacterium | reverse complement strand
CTTCGAACCGGCCAGCGTCCACGCTACCAGCATGTTGGATGAGATCCAGCGGGAGCCTCACGTGGCGCGGCGCCGGCCGAAGCCGCGACTGCCGGTCTACTAGCCGGCGGGGCCGGGGCGGAAGCCGAGCAGCCGCAGGCGCACGAGGCACCACGTGATGTCGCGCACGGCGCCGAGCGTGCCGCGCCAGGTGCCCGCGATCTTGGAGCGCCCGACGCGCCGTCGGTAGGCAACGTCGCGGATCTCGATGCGCGCGCCGGCCATCTTCGCCTTGACCACCATCTCCGTGGGGAACGCATAGGCGCACTCCTCGAGCCGCAGCCGCTCGAGCAGGTCCAGACGGACGGCGCGGAACGGGCTGTCGTCGCTGAGGCGCAGGCCGAAGAAGAGGCGCAGGTTGAAGGCCAGCCAGGCGTTGCCGAGGCGCTGGTGGAGCGGCATGCGCCCCGGTGAGACGCCGCGCACGGCCAGGCGACGCGAGCCGACGACCAGATCAGCGACGCCGGCGAGGACCGGCTCGGCGAGAAAGCGCGCCTGTGCCGGGTCGTCGGTCCCGTCGGCCTCCAGGAAGACGACGGCGCGCGCGCCGCGCGCAGCGGCCTCGCGCGCGCCGGTCAGGCATGGGAATCCGTAGCCGCGGCGAGGCTCGCGCAGCAGCTGGCCGCCGGCGGCCGCGATCAGGTCCGGGCTCCCGTCGGCCGAGCCGTTGTCCACGAACAGCGTCCGGTCGAGCAGGCCGAGGTCACGTAGCTCCGCCAGCAGCGCCGGCAGCGCCTCGGCCTCGTCGAGCACCGGCACGACGAGAAAGCAGTCTGGGAGCGGTGAAGGGTCGTCCACGCCTGAGCGCCCGCCTCGGTCTGGATCTGGTCTCCGGCGGATTCGCCGGCCGTGTGCTGCATTCTATGGCCGGCGGCCGCATACTTGGGCGACCATGAGGACGATGACGAGATGCGCAGCCCCACCCGGGCGGACCGCGTGAACGCGAGCGTAGGCCCGGCGATCCCCGCCGGCGGTCGCGTGCTAGTGGTGATGGCGAAGCCGCTGATCCGCGGTGCGGTGAAGACACGTCTGGCGCAGGAGCTCGGCCCGGACGAGGCACTGGCGGTCTACGCCGGGCTGCTCCGCGGGACGCTGACGCAGGCGGAGTCGCTCGACGACGCGACGCTCGTGCTGGCCGAAGCCCAGCCGGAAGGCGGCGCGGGCAGGGCTGTCGGCGCCGATGCGGCAGCGGCCGCGGGGGCCGCTGGTGGTGGCCGGGGCTGCGTGGCTTCCGGTGATCCGCTCGCCGGTCGCGACGGACGCTGGCTGCGAATGGCGCAGCGAGGCGCCACTCTGGGCGAACGCCTCGCCGGCGTGTTCGCGGACATCTTCGCCGCCGGCACCGGTGCGGTCGCGATCGTCAATAGCGACAGCCCGCCGATTCCGCTTGATTATCTGAGGCAGGCGTTCGGCGTCTTGGACGACGGTGACCCAGGCGGCGAGAGCGGTGGGGGGGCGGCCGGCGGCCAAGGCACGGGCGGTGGACGGCAGGACGACGCCGGCCGACTCGTCCTAGGCCCTGCCGCCGACGGCGGGTACTACCTCATCGGCGCGGCGAGAGAGACCTGGGCCCGGCGGCGNNTCGATCGGGCGGGCGACCTCGGCGTACTCGCCCGACTCACGGGTGACCGACCCTTGCGCGGCGAGCCTCTGCAGAGTCTGCGCGAGATCTACCTCCACGTCACGCATCGCTGTGCGCGCGACTGCCGCCACTGCTACAACAGCGACGCGGCCCGGGACCCGGACGAGCTGTTCACAAACGAGTGGATCGACGCCATCGACCAGTGCTCCGCGCTCGGCGCCTCGAGCTTCGTCTTCATCGGCGGCGACCCGCTGCTGCGCCCGGACTTCGCGGAGCTGGTGGACCACATCACCGGCGTGCGCGGCGCGCGGGCGCGGTTCTTCTTCAACAGCTTCGTGAGCGCGGAGGACGCGGCCGCGCTGGCGAAAGCCGGTCGCGGCCGCCTCATGCCGCTCGCCAGCATCGATGGGCCGCGCTCGATCAACGATGACCTGCGCGGCTCCGGCAGCTACGACGACGTCATGGCGTCGATCGCGAATCTGCGCGCCGCCGGCCTCGAGCCCGTCGCCAACACCGTGCTCGTGCGGCCGGTGCTGCCCGGCCTCGTGCAGCTTGCGCGCGAGCTCCACGAGGCCGGCGTCCGCCGGCTCCATCTGATCCTTCCGCACCAGCAGGGCGGCGTCGCCGAAGCCGGTGTTGGTCTCGAAGCGGTAGACGACGGCGCGCGGGGACCCGAGAGCGACGGCGCGCCTGCAGCGCGTCACAACGCCGGGCGGGATGCCGGATCTGCCCCGCTCGACCTCGTTCCGACCGGTGAGGACCTGTTGGCGGCGGTTCGCGAGCTTTTGGCCGCGGCCGCCGAGATCGGCATCACCGTCGACAATCTCTCGAGCTGGCGCCGGCGCGTGGGCGCGCGCAACGACCTCTGCGCCGCCGGCTGCCGCGACCTCGCGATCGACCCCTACGGCCAGGTGCACGCCTGCGTGATCACGGCCGGCGACCCGGCCTTCTTCGCCGGCTCGCTGCGCGAGCAGAGCCTCGAGCAGATCTGGCGCGCGTCCGGCAGCCTGCGGCTGCTGCGCGCCGCGCGCGCCCGCGACCGGGCCGAGTGCCTCGTCTGCCCGGTCGTCGACGCCTGTGGTGGCGAGTGCTGGGTGCAGTCGCATTACGCCGCCCGCGCCCACGACGAGCCGGCCGGCTATCAAGCGGCCTTCCCCTACTGCGATCTCGTGCGGCCGCTGCTTCAGGAACTGGCCGAGGAAGCCGCGCTCGCGGCCGGCCCCGCGCCATCCGCTGCATCCGACGCCGCGTCGTCAGCGTCCGACCGCGCGGCCGCCGGCGCCTGCGGAGGTCAAGCGGCCGCCGGCGCCGCCGACTACTCCCTCTTCGACTGCATATGAGGATACTGACGGCGCGGGCGTGACCCGCGCGGACCACCCGCCCATGGCACACCTCGCGACCCGCCTCGCCACGCTGCGAGACGGAGGTGTCAGCTCACCCGCAGCACGGCTGAGCCGCGCACGCGGTCTTCCTTGAGATCGAGCAGCGCCTCATTGGCTCGCTCGAGCGGGTACTCCTGGACGCGACTGACGACGGGCACGAGGGCCGCATCGCGCAGCAGCTCGCGCGCGTCCCGGCGCGTCGAGTTGGCGACGCTGCGCACAACGCGCTCGCCGTAGATCCACGGGTACTCGATCGACGGGATCGGCGACGAGTAGATGCCGCCGAGCGCCACGATGCCGCCCTTGTCCAGGCGGCGGAGGGCGTCGACGGCGAGGTCGCCGGCCGGCGCGAAGACGATGGCGGCGTCGTACAGGACGCCGGGATCGTCGGCGGCTTCGCCGGCCCACACGGCGCCGAGCTCGCGCGCGAGGCTGCGGTGCTCCTCGTCGCGCGCGATGCCGTACACCTCCCAGCCGCGCCAGATGGCGACCTGCGTGCACAGCGACGCGGCCGAGCCGAAGCCGTAGATGGCGAGACGCTTCGGGGCGGCAGAGCCTGAATCCGCGGCCGCGCCGCCGGCATGGACCGGGCCGGCGGCCGAAGGCAGCCCGGCGCCGTCGCCCACCACGCCGATCAGGCGCAGGCAGCGATAGCCGATGATGCCGGCGCAGAGCAGCGGCGCCACGGCCGTGTCGGGCATGTCGGGCAGACGATAGGCGAAGGCCGCGGGGGTGACGGCGTACTCGGCGTAGCCGCCGTCGACGTCGTACCCGGTGAACCGCGCATCTTCGCAGAGGTTCTCCTGGCCGAGGCGACAGTACGAGCAGTGGCCGCAGGCGCGGTGCAGCCAGGGCACGCCGACGCGCTCGCCCAGGCGCAACGGCGCGGCGAACGGGTCCCCGCCGGTCGGCACGTCGGCGGCGCCGAAGCCGAAAGCGACGACTTCGCCGACGATCTGGTGGCCGGGTACTACGGGCGAGCGATGCGGCGGCAGCTCGCCCTCGACCGTATGCAGGTCGGTGTGGCAGACGCCGCAGGCGCGCACGCGCAGCAGCACCTCGCCGGGGCCGGGCTGCGGCAGCGGCAACTCCGCCAGTTCGAGCGGCCGCGTGCCTGCGGCGCGCGGCCGCCGCAGTAGCATCGCCTTCATCGTCTGCGGCAGTTCGGGCATCCTTCTGCTACGACAGGATGTCGCGCCGCCGGAAGATCAACCACGCCAGCGTCATGGCTCCGGCCGACCAGGCGGCAAAGCAGATCAACCCCTCGACGATCTGCTTCGTCTTGATCGGCACTTGCAGGAGTCCATACCAGGCATCCGTGTGGCTTGTGAACCAATACGGCCGTATCGTCTTGAAGACGCTGAGTGCCAGCACCAGCTCCACGACTATCATGACCACCAGGGGCACGACTGCCGAGGTCAAACTGGAGTCGATGAACGAGCTGAGCAACATCGCCAGCGAGAGCATGCAGCTCAAGAGGACCAGGACGACGAGGTAGGCGAGCACGGTCAGCCCTATGCCGTGCCAAATGCTGACCACGGCGCCGGGGATGAGCATGGGCTTGATACCGAAGAAGGCCCAGCCGCTGATAATGCCGGCGGCCAGCACCATGGCCAGGACCACGGCCAGGTAGAGCATGCCCGTAACCCACTTTGCCATGAGCACCGAGCCGCGTCGCACGGGGCGTAACAGCATGGTGCGCATGGTGCCCTTCTCGGCTTCGCCGGCGAGCATGAAGCCGCCGACCATGGCGGCCATCAGCGGCAGCAAGAACAGGCTCATGGCTGCCAGTGATGCCAAAGGTATGTAGAGACCGTTCTTGTGCGTATTGATGAGGAAGATGGCGGTGGCGCCACCGTGATCGTGGGCGCTATGCCCCGAAAGGTATATGGCGGTGCTGTAGATGATCGGCACCAGCGTCAGGCCGACGGCGCCGATGTAGGTGCGCTTCTGCGCCAGCAGCTTGCGCCACTCGCGCCGGATCGGGCCCATGTGCCGGCTGGTGCCCCCGCTTATGCCCGATCCTGCGCCCGAGCTGGCGTTCGGTACTGCGTCCGCGCTTGTTGCGGCATGCTCGCTGGCGCTCATCGCGACACCGCCTTTCTGAACAGACCGCGCTTCTTGGGCGCCGGCGTCTCATCTTCGCCTTCGGTGAGCTGCAGGAAGAAGTCCTCCAGGCCTTGCTCGTTAGCCGGCACCACTGCTTTGACGTCGAGGCTGTCGGCGACCAGCCGGCGCACCATCTCGGGCACGCCGTCGTCGTCGGTGCTGACCATCAGGTAGCCTTCGTCATCCTTTACCGCCGCGGCGCCAAGCAGGCTGCGTAGTAGCTCACCGGCCTTGCTCTGGTCGCTGGTCAGCACGCGCACCGCCGTGCCCTTGGGGCGCAGCTCACTGACCGGCCCTTGCACGACCACCTTGCCCTTGTTGATGATCACGGCGCGGTTGCAGACCTGCTCCACCTCGTGCAGCAGGTGCGAACTGAGAAAGACGGTGGTGCCCCTGGCGCCGAGGTCGCGTATGAGTTCGCGCACGTCCTTCATGCCGCGCGGGTCGCGGCCGCTGGTGGGCTCGTCGAGCACGATGAGCTCCGGCGAGTGGAGCAGCGCCTG
>PMKK01000098.1 GCA_003157715.1 Actinomycetota bacterium | reverse complement strand
TCGTGGCCCAGCGGCGTGATCGTGCCGAGCAGGGCCGAGATGGGCGGCGCCCGGCGCACGCCCAGATCGCCGCCGGCGATGGCGCGGGCCATCTCGACGGCCACCTTCGCCTGGGCTTGATCGACGATCGTCACCGTCTGCACGTGCTTGCCGGTGTTGGCCAGCACGTCGTAGATCTCATACAGGCCGCGCCGCTCGACCGGACGATCCTGGGCGCTCACCGTCGTCCAGCAGAAGTCGATCTCGTCGAGGGCGTCGACGATGCGCGTGATGGCGATCGCGTCGGCCGCCGTGGTCGGCCGCTTGGCGCCGGTCTCGAGGTCGTAGATGTCGGTGGGGCAGCCGTCGGTGGTGAGCAGCGAGCCTTCGCCGGTGACGAGCGTGCGATGCGCCCGGGCCCCGAGAGTGAGGCTCGCCGGCGCCAGGCCCACGAGGTGCCGCACGACGTCGGCGGGGACACGCACGATCTGACCGTCGGCCTGAGCGCCGGCGGCGACCAGCGCCGCCCGGGCGGCGGGCGCCGGCACCGCGACCCCGATGGTCGCGAGAACGTGCAGCGCCGCCTCGTCCAAGCGTTGGAGATCGTCGGCGGTGAGGATCTCCAGGCGTGCCTCTGCGGGGGGAGCGAACTGTCGCACTCGGCCACCTTTCTCGTTCAAGCGATACCTGCTCGCAGCGTTTGCCGAGCGCCTCGGCCCGCGCCGGTCCTAGCCGCGCGCGACCGCCCCATTCTGGAGGCGCACGGCGATCGCTGCAACCCGCGCCTTGGCCGCGTCGCGCAGGTCGGCGCTGCTCAGCTTCACCATGGTCGTGGCCGAGCCGCCGCCACAGTAGACCACCGGCACCTCGAAGACGGCAGGGTCGGCGACCACCGGCAGGTCGGCGGCCAGGCCGCACGGCGGCAGCGACCTGGGCCGGTAGCCGGTCAAAGAGACGACCCGGGTCGCGGCGATCACCGTGGCGCTGTCACAGCCGAACTCGGTGCAGACCCTGGCGCGATCGATGCGCGCGTCGCCGGGTACAAGACACATGACCGGGCCGCGCTCCGTCTCGAACAACACCGTCTTGACGACTTCGCGTGGCGGCACGCCCAGCAGGGCGGCGGCACGAAGCGCCGTGCTCGTCAGGGCGGGCAGGTGGACGATCTCGTGCGCCACTCCCCGTTCGAGGAGATAGTTGTGGACGTCGCTACTGGTCCTCATGTGCCCCCCTCGCAATCGAGCCCACTGTACCACAGCGTCCTGCCCGCGGGCAGGACGCCGGCGCCACGGCGCAACGAGCGAAGAGCCCGAAGTCGCGGACGGCTCGGGCCACAGTTGCCGCGATGGTCCGGCCTGCCTACCATGAGGTGATGCAGAAGCGCACGACACGCCAGCGACTGGGCCGACGCTCCGCCAACCTGCTCCTGATCGCCGGTGGGGTCACGCTCGCCTTCCCCTTCTGGTCGGCGGCCTACACGCATTTCCAGCAGCGCCACCTCAGCACCGACTACCGGCACGCGAGCGCCGCGTTCTCGTCGACGGCCCGGCGGCAGTCGTCGGCCCTGGCGCTGCTGCACACGCCCGCTATGCGGGCCCGCCGGCTGGCCGCGCTGTTCGCCCGCGGTCTCAAGCCCGGCGACCCGATCGGTCGGCTGATCATCCCGCGCGCCGGCATCAACCGCATCGTCGTGCAGGGCAGTATCGGCTCGTCGAGCCTGAGTCCGGCAAGCGACACCACCTACCTGCGCGGCGGCCCGGTGCACTACGGCGTGACGCCGCTGCCGGGAGCCGGCGAGCCCTTCGCCGTGGCCGGCCACCGCACGACCTACAGCGCGCCCTTCTACAGCCTGAGCGTGCTGCGCCGCGGCGACCGCATAGTCCTCGACACACCCTACGGCCGTTTCAACTACAGCGTCGCCAAGGTCACCACGGTCCTGCCGTCCGATGTGGGGGTGCTCTACGACCGTGGCTACGCCCTTGTGCTCACCACCTGCACGCCGCTCTACAGCGCCAGCCACCGGCTGGTCGTGTGGGCGAGCGCGCGAAGCTTCACCCTGAAACGTTGACGCCGGCCCGTTGACGCCGGCCGGCAGCGGCCGTCAGGCCGGGTAGGGCGGGCGCTCGCCTCGAGAACCCTCGAGCAGCACCACGAGGTGGGGCTCGCCGGCCGGACCGCCGGGATGACGGGCCGGCACCACGACGAGCCCATCGGCCAGCACCATCGACCGCAGGATGCCCGAACCCTGCGGACCCGTCGTGGTGAAGCGCCAGCCGCCGCTCTCGTCGTGTGCCAGCAGGCAGCGGCGCACCTCGACTCTGTCCCTGGTGGCCTTGACCGGCTCGTCGGCGACCGCCGTGAGCCACGGCCGCCAGATGTCGTGGCGGCCCTGCAGGGCCAGCAGCGCGGGCCGGATGTAGAGCTCGAACGAGACCATCGCGGCGACCGGGTTGCCGGGCACGCCGAACACCAGCCGTCCTTGATGGACGCCGAAGGCAAACGGCTTGCCCGGCTTGGTGGCGACACCCCAGAGGCGGCGCTCGACGCCGAGATCGTCCTCGACCTGCTTGACGAAGTCGTAGTCGCCGACCGACACGCCTCCCGACGTGATGGTCACGTCTTCGTCGAGCGCCCGCGCGATCAGGCGGCGCGTCTCGTCGCGATCGTCGGGGGCGATGCCCAGCAGGACGGGTTCGGCGCCGGCCGCCAGCACCTGGCCCCAGGCGGTAAACGAGTTGGAGTTGTGGATCTGGCCGGGCCCGAGCGGCCGGCCGGGCGGCACCAGCTCGCTGCCGGTGGCGATGACGGCCACCCGCGGCCGGCGTGCGACCGAGACTTCCGCGACGCCGATCGACGTGAGCAGCCCGATCTCGGCGGGCCCCAGCACCGCGCCGCGGGGCAGCACCACGTCGCCGCGGCGCACGTCCTCGGCCGCGTAGCGCACGTTGCTGCCCACGGCCGGTGCCCTTTGCACGAAGACCCTGCCGTCGCGTTCCTCTGTGTGTTCGACCTGGACCACGGTGTCGGCGCCCTCGGGCAGGGGAGCGCCGGTCATGATGCGGGCAGCGCTGCCCGGCTCGAGTGGCTCGCCGGACGGCCGTCCCGCGGGGATCTCGGCGGTGATGACGAGGCCTTCGTCATGCGCGACCCCGGCAAGGTCGACGCCGCGCACCGCGAAGCCGTCCATGGCGGAGTTGTCGAACGACGGCACCTCCGAGGGCGACACGACCTCGGCGGCCGCGACACGGCCCAGAGCCTCGAGCAGAGGCAGCCGCTCCTGACCCACGGGCCGCACTTCGGCGAGCACCAGGTCGATAGCTTCATTCAAACTGATCACCGCTGCGCCTCCTTGTCTTTCGGGGTCACGGACCTCATGGACCGACCGCGCGGGAGTCGACGACCGCGACCCGCCGCCGCCGCACGACCCAGAGTAGCGCAAGGGCGCACGTCACGCCGACCACGTCGAGCGCGGCGTCGCGCGGGTCGGCCGAGCGATACGGGATGGGCCACTGGATCAGCTCGACGGCGACGCCGTAGCCGATGCCGGCCAGCCCCCCGGCAACAACGCCCGTCGAGCCGGGCACGGCCCGCGCGCGAGCCAGCGCGACGAGCACGGCGAACAGGCCGAACTCGAAGACGTGGCCGATGTTACCCGACAGCGACCAGCCGGCATGCGGCGTGAAGCCGAAGACCCAGCTCACCGGCACGACCGAGACGAGCAGGATGACCGGCGCCCAGGCGATCCAGCCGCGACGGGCGACGAGCTCGCCTGCCGCCGCCCGGTCGAAGCCGCTCACGCGCGACCGGCCGCGGCCGGACCGGGCGGGGCGAAGGTCTCGGCGCCGTCGAAGACCATGGCCAGAAGCTGGCCTCCCGACAACTCGATGCTCGCGCCGGCCGCGGCCACCCGGTTGCTGAGGCCGCGGCAAACGTCGGCCGGCAGGGACTCGCCGGTGAGCGCGTACTCGAGCCCGCGCAGCGTGAGCACCACGCCCGTCGACAGCGCCACCAGCGAGACCCGCGTGCCCACCGCGGCGCCCAGGCGCAGCGTCGCGGGCGCCTGCACGACAGTCGCCGTCAGGCCGGGCGAGGCGATCCGTCCCGCCCGCCCCCGTGCCGCCAGGCCGCGCAGGATGCAGACGTGCCCCAGCAGGTGGTCCAACGCCCCGCCGAGCGCGCCGAGCAGCACGATCTCGTCGGGCCAGCGGGCCGCCGCCTGGGCGACGGCGAGCTCGCCGTCGGTCTCGTCCTTGCGCACGGGGTGTTCGGCGACCTCTACGCCGGCCGTCCGGGCCTCGGCCACAAGGGCGGCGTCGAGCGAGTCGAAATCACCTACCAGCAGCCGCGGCCAGAGTCCGTGGCCGCGCAGAAAGCGGTGGCCGCCGTCGGCCGCCACAACGGTCCGGGCGGCAGCGAACTGCCCCAGGTAGAAGTCCTCGTCGTCGTACTCGCCGTTCAAGAAGACGGCACAGCTCAACCGGTCTTCCTCCTCACGTCGCGTCCCGCGGCGTACGCGACCGCCGGCCGGTGCCGGGCCGGGCGGCGTCGTAGGCTTTCAGCAGCGGCCACAGGCAGGCCGCCGTGATCACCGCCTCTGGCACCAGGAACAGCAGATTGTAGGTGAGCGCGTACAGCCAGGGCCACTCCCACTGCGGCGCGTAGCTGGCGAAGAATATCCATCCCGAGAGAAAGTGAAAGAACAGGCGCGCGGTAGTGCCCACGGCGACCGCGGCCGACAGCGAGCGCCAGCCGACGACCGGCACGAGACCGGCGAGACCGACCGCGGCGAAGGCGAGGGGATAGTCGAGCAACGCCTGGGCGGGATGGTAGATGAAAGGCGGCGTGAGCGGCACGAAGAGCTGCATCATGCCGTACAGCAGGCCGACGACGGTCGCCGGGACGAGGCCGCGGCGCGCGGCGACGAAGAAGATCGGCAGCATCTCCAGGCTGACCGAGCCACCCTGTGGCATCTGGAAGGGCCGGAACACGCCGAGCACCCAGCACAGCACGAGGGCGATCGCCATCTCGGCGATGGCCTGCGCGCCCCAGCGCTGGCGGTCGACGACGTACTGCCGCGCGAGCAGGCGGGTGAGACGGGCCTTGCCGCCCGCGGGGGGCTGGACCGGGGACTGAGTTGGGAGCTGGACCGGGGGCTGGGCCGCCCGGGGCCTGCTCGGCCGCGACTGGTTTGCCGGTTCGCCGGACGGGTCCGGACGGCCGCGCGGATCTGGCGGGGTCGGTGACTGTTGCGGGGACGGTGAATGCGCCATAGGGATCTCCCTTCGCTGGCATTACCCAGCAGCGCCCTTGTCGGGCGCCGCCACCCTCGGGGGTGGTCAGGTTCTGCGCGTCGGCGCTAGGAAGCGCCCTCTCAGCCCCTCATCCAGGAGCTCCGCAGGACGACGGCAAGTATACCCGGCGAACAGGCCGGCGACGCGCCCGGTCGCGGCGGCGCGACCGGTCACGCCCGCGCAAGGCAACCGGGCACCGGACGCGACTACCGTTTCAGAAGCCCCGCAGCGGCGTGAGAGCCGCCTGTGGAATATGTGGATAACTTTCTTTTGTCGCGCTCACAGGCTCGAACCAGCGTGTACAAACCGTTGACGCAACCAAGTTGCCTTGACACAGGGCGACGAATTCCATCGATTGCCTATTACGTCATTTTGCAGGCATTCCGTGACCCGGCGGTGGCATGATGCGGGCGCTCAGTCTGACGAGCCGGCGGGTTCGCGAGGCAGCGATGAGCGGGCCAGTGACAAGGGTCCGTGAAAACACCTTTTCCACAAATGCTGGTATTTGCGCACGCCGGGGACGACGCCGCCCGAATGATTCCACAGATGTAGAAAACCCTGTGGACAACTTCGGTCGAATACCTGCAAATAGGCTTTTCAGGCGGGTCCGCCTGCCCCGGGGTCTCTGCTATACTCCAACCCCCCATGGATTCGTTCCTCGACAGGCTGCTGGCCCAGGAGCCGGCGCCCCCGAGCGTCGTACGTCGCGCAGGCGGCGAGCCGGTCGCGGCCGTCGCCGAAGCGCCCCCGCGGCAAGACCCGCCCGGCGTCGAGGCCGCGGCCCGCGCCGGCGTCGCGGCGCCGGCTCCCGCGGGCACCTCCGGCGGCGGCGGCAACACCCCCGTCAGCGACCCGTCAGCGGAGACGCCGCTTGGGCCGGGCGCGCCACGGATCGCCATCTACGACACGCTCACCAGCCCGCCCCGCGTAGTCAGCGTCGAGGAGCGTGACATCCCAGGGCTGATCACCTCGCTCGCCGAGAAGACCTACCACTCGTGCCGGGAGCAGGGCGGCAACGTCCCCTTCACGGTCATCAACGAGCTGATCGAGAACCTGATCCACGCCTTCTTCTGCGACGTCGTGATCACCATCCTTGACGGCGGCCGGATAGTGCGCATCTCCGACCACGGACCGGGGGTCGACGACAAGGACCGGGTCTTCCTGCCCGGCTTCACCACCGCGACCGCCGACCAGCGGCGCTTCATCAGGGGCGTGGGCTCCGGCCTGCCCATCGCCCGCGAATCGCTCGGCTTTCTGCGCGGCGCGATCACCGTCGAGGACAACCTCGGCGGCGGGGCGGTGGTCACGATCAAGATGCCCGAGCAGGCGACCCTCGAGGCCGAGGCTCAGACCCCGGTCCCGGCGGCGCCGCCGCTCTCCACCCGTCAGAAGAAGATCCTCGTGCTGCTCATGGAACTCAACGTGGCGGGCCCGAGCGCCCTCGCCAAGGAGCTTGGCGTAGCCCCAGCGACCGCTTATCGTGAGCTTCATTTACTGGAGAAGATGGGCTTGGTACACTCGCGCGGCGACGGGAAGCGCGCTCTCACCGAAGAGGGCATGGGCCTCCTCGAAACACTCTTCTGATGCCCGAGCGGCTCTCCGCGGCGAGTCGTCGCGCCTCGGCCGCGAACGGCGCAGGTGATCCCGGGTGAGTGACCCGGCAAGGCGAGGCCAAAGATCGACGACCAACTGACACTCATCTGGAACGAGGCCCGCGAGCACATCCGCGGCCGCGTGAACGACGCCACCTTCCGGCTCTGGTTCGAACGCACCGTCCCCGTGGGTCTCGAAGACACCACCTTCACCCTCGGACTGCCCAACGAATTCGCCCGCGACTGGGTCGACGCGCGCTTCGGCGCGCTCCTGCGCGAGGCGGTCAGCGCCGTCATGGCCGCCGACATCGAGGTCCGCATGGTGGTCGACGACCGGGCCGCCACGGTAACGGCGAGCGCGCCGGTCGACGAAGCGCCGGCGGCGCCCACCACGCCAAAGGCTGTGCCACCCGCCGGCAACGGCTCCCGCGACATCGCGCCGGACGGCACTCCCGACGTCGCGGGACTCAATCCCCGCTACGTCTTCGACCGCTGGGTCATCGGCCCGCACAACGAATACGCCACGGCGGCCGCGCGCAGCGTCGCGGCCGCGCCGGCCACCGCTTACAACCCTGTCTTCATCTACGCCGACACAGGGCTCGGCAAGACCCACCTGATCCAGGCCATCGCCCACCAGATCATCGTGACCGACCCCAGGCTGCGCGTGAAGTACGTCACCTGCGAACGGTTCACCGACGACTTCATCAGCGGCGTGACCGAGAAAGGCCGCATCGAGGGCTTCAAACATCAATACCGCGCCAACGACGTGCTGCTGATCGACGACGTCCAGTTCCTGGCCGGCAAACAGGGCACCCAGGTCGAGTTCTTCCATACTTTCAACGCGCTCTACGAAGCCGACAAGCAGATCGTCCTCACCTCCGATCGCCAGCCCCGCGAGCTCGAAGAGCTCGACGACCGCTTGCGCTCGCGCTTCGGTCAGGGGGTCGTGGTCGACATCGGCCGTCCCGACGTCGAGACCCGCATCGCCATCCTGCGCCGCCAGATCAAAGTCGACGGCACCACGATCGGTGAGCCCGAGGCGCTCGAATACATCGCGAGCCGCGTCTCGACCAACATCCGCGAGCTGGTCGGCGCCCTGCGCCGGGTGGTGGGCTTCGCCTCGATCACCCACAGCGAAATCACCCTCGAAGTCGCGCGCGAAGCGCTCAAGGACATCCTCCCTAAGCCCTACACCCAATCGATCACCATCGACGCCGTGCAGAGCGAGGTCGCCCGCCAGTTCGGCTGCCACGTGAGCGATCTGCGTGGCGACAAGCGCACCGCCGACGTCGCCTATCCGCGCCATGTCGCCATGTACCTCTGTCGCGAACTCACCGAAGCCTCGCTGCCGCAGATCGGCGACCGGTTCGGCGGCCGTGACCACAGCACCGTGCTGTATGCCGTCAACAAGATCGAGCGGCTTCTGCAGGACGGCCACGACCGCCAGCTCCACGATCTCATCCAGGTCGTCACCTCGCGACTGCAGATCGGCCGGTAGAGCGTCGCCGGACTTCTCCCCGGGTCTCTCGGCGCAGCTGTTGACGAACACCGGAGAACGCGGTGGAGAATATCGCGCGCCGACGGCAAACCGGATATGCTTGCCCGGTGAGGAGCCGCTTGTCGAACATCGGGGCCTCTTTCTGCTCCCGCTCTCCACAGTAGTGTCACAAGCCGTACGTCACCGTAGATGCAGGCAGACAGTCGGTTTTCCACACTGTCCACAACGCTTATGACGAACACGAAGGTATTTCTCTTAAAGAAGAGAGATAGTAAGGAGCCGGAATGAGATTCGCCTGTGATCGCACGACGCTCGTCGAGAAGCTCAGCATCCTGGCACGCGGCGTTTCGACCCGCAGTGCCTTGCCGGTGCTCTCAGGCATCTTGCTCCAGGCCCGCGACGGCCGGCTCGAGATGTACTCCACCGACATGGAGCTCTCGATCAAGGCGAGCATCGCCACCAGCATCGAGACCGAAGGCGAGGCGGTCGTTCCGGCGCGTCTGTTCACCGACGTGATCAAGAACATGGCCGCCGCCGAAGTCCGTGTCGAAGCCGGCGAGGGTGTGGTCAAGATCTTCGCGGGCAAAGCGAGTTTCAGCCTCAACTCCTGGGTGGCGAGCGACTTTCCGCCCACCTCGGCGTTCGACATGAGCGAAGCCTTCGCGATAGGCGTCACGCCGTTCGTCGAGACGCTCGAAAAAGTGGGCCGCGCCGCCTCACGCGACGAGACCAGGCCGATCCTCACCGGCGTGCTGGTCACGATCGGTGCCGGTAAGCTCAAGATGGTCGCCACCGACAGCTATCGTCTCAGTGTCAAAGAGACGCCGCTCGAAGGCGGGCCGGCCGACGAGATCCAGGCCATCGTACCTGTCAAGGCATTGAGCGAGGTGCAGCGCCTGTGTGCTGGTCTGGACGACGGCGAACTGCGGCTCGTGATCACCGACAACCAGGCGCTGTTTGCCGTCGACGACGTGTGGATCGCGACGCGCCTGATCGACGGCCAGTTCCCCAACTACCGCCAGCTTCTGCCCGACAGCTTCGATCACGCCGTGGCGCTCGACCGCGTCGAACTGCTGGGCGTCACGCGGCGCGTCAGCCTGCTGGCTCAAAAGAACGCGCCGCTGCGGCTGCAGTTCTCTGAAGGCAAGCTCACTATCCGGGCTGTCACCCAGGACGTCGGGCAGGCCGAAGAAGAGCTCGATGCGCCGTTTTCCGGCGAGTCTTTCGAGATCGGGTTCAACCCGCTGTTTCTCATCGACGGCCTCGAGGGCGTGTCCGGTGACGTCGCGACCCTCAAGTTCATCAACCCCCTGCGACCAGGCCTGGTCACGGGCGCCGACGAGTCGTTCGTCTACCTGATCATGCCGATCCGGCTCAGCAGCTGATCGAGATCCCCGTCAGGGGTCCCCTGCCGCTGGGGGCGTTTCTCAAGCTGGCCGGCGTCACACAGACCGGCGGCGAAGCCAAGCTGCTCATTCAAAACGGCGAGGTGCGCGTGAACGGCGCGGTCGAGGTGCGGCGCGGCCATCGCGTCACTCCCGGCGATCGCGTGGCCGTGGGCGCGACGGAGTATGGCGTGTGTTCGTCGCCCGCCTGAGGCTGGTTAATTTCCGCAGCTACGACGACGTCACGGTCGAGCTCGATCCTGGTCTGAACATCATCGTCGGGCCAAATGCGAGCGGCAAGACGAACCTCCTCGAAGGCGCCTACTTCGCCTTGCGCGCCGGCTCGCCGCGTACGGCCAAAGAAGAGAAGGCCGTGCGCTGGGGCGCCACCTACGCGCGCGCCGAAGCGACCGTCGCCGAGCGTCGGGGGGCCGACTCGCACAGCCTGACGGTCGCCTACGCGCCGGGGCAGGGCAAGCAAGTCCGTGTCGACGGCGTCGAAGTGTCGTCGCTCGACGATCTGCGCCGCCAGGGCTCGGTCTTCATCTTCGTGCCCGAAAGCCTTCTGCTGGTCAAAGGCAGCCCGGCGCGACGGCGCGCTCATCTCGATGCCTTCGCCGCGGCGCTCGAACCGGCCTACGATGCCGGCCTGCGCGACTTGAACGTCGTGCTGAAACAGCGCAACGCCCATCTCTGGCGCGTGCGCGACGGCGCTCCGGCCGACTCCCTCGATGCCTGGGACCGTCAGCTCGCGCGCGTCGCGCTTGCCTTTGCCGAGCGGCGGCGCAACGTCGTCGCGCGTCTTGCCACGCGGTATCGCGAGTTCGCCGGCGCGCTGGCCCCTGACGGTGGCGAGTTCTCACTCTCACTCATCTCGCAGCTCGACGGCCTCGAGGCCGAGGCCGGACTCTCGTTGCCCGGCTCGCTCGAAGAGGCCTTCGTGGCTGCGCTGCGGGCCCGGCGGCCCGGTGAGATCGGGCGCGCGATATCGGGGTTCGGGCCACACCGCGACGACCTGCGTTTTGCCGAGGAGAGGTCGGCCGCGCTGACCGCCGGCGGACCTCGCGACCTGCGCCTCTTCGGCTCGCAGGGCGAGCAGCGCGCCGCCGTGCTGGCGCTCCTTCTGGCCGAACGGGCGCTCGCCGCCGAGGTGACCGGCGACGTCGGCACCCTGCTGCTCGACGACGTCATGAGTGAGCTCGACGACGCCCGCCGCCGGCTGCTCGTGGGCGCGCTGACCGCCGGCGGGCAGGCGCTCGTCACGACGACGAATCGTCTGTATTTCACCGACGCCGAGCTGGCTCATGCGCGCGTGCTCGACATCGGCGCCGGGCAGGCGTCAGCGGAGGCGCCGGACGGCGCGCCGGGCGCGCTCGGCGAGGCGCGCGATGGCTGAGTTCTCGCGCCTCGGCGACATTCTGAACACGGCGCTCGACAGGGTCGCCGACAGCGACGAAGGCCGGGCCTACCGCGGCTGGGCGAGGGCCGCCGGAGCCGAGGTCGTCGCGGTGACCCGGCCGCGTCGCCTGTCGCGTGGCGTTCTCACCGTGGAGTGTGAGTCTTCGACCTGGTCGAACGAACTGACCTATCTCACGCCGGTCATCCTCGAGAGGCTACGGGCCGACGATCCGACGACCGCGGTGACGGGTCTGCGCTTCGTCGTCGGACGTCCGCACCGAGCCCCTGACGAAGCCGAGCAGTAGCGTCCGGGCTCACCGACGAGGGACGTCGCGGACGTCGGCCGCGAGCCGCGAGAAGCGGCCTGAGGCAGGAACGTAAGTGCGCGCGGCGAAGTGTAAAGCAAGATAAGCGCGCGCGATCCAAGGAAGAGCGCAGGCGATCCGGCCGAGACCTGCCGCAACGTCCGGGCCGTACGGCCGGAGCGTGTGTGACGACTCCCGAAACGTCATCCGCGGATTCGCCAAAAACACGGACTTTGCGGCAATTTTGTTGGCTGTCTAAGCTTCCAGTCGAGCTCTACGGATGATATAATGTGAAGTGTCCCGCGCCCGGCCTCTCACTCGTGTGTGCAGTCGCCGGTCTTGCCTTGTGTAAGGTCAGGTGTAGTGAGTAACGACCAGCGATACGACGAACAAGATATCACCGTTCTCGAGGGCCTCGATCCGGTCCGCGAGCGGCCCGGCATGTACATCGGCTCCACGGNNGTCACGATCCAGCCCGACAACTCGATGGTCGTGGTCGACAACGGGCGCGGCATCCCGGTGGGCATCATGCCGCAGTACAACAAGTCGGCCGCCGAGGTCGTGCTCACCGTTCTGCACGCTGGCGGCAAGTTCGGCGGCCAGGGCTACAAGGTCTCCGGCGGTCTGCACGGCGTCGGCGTCTCGGTGGTCAACGCGCTATCCGCCTGGCTCGAGCTCGACGTGTACCGCGAGGATTACCACTGGCACCAGCGCTTCGAGCGTGGTGTGCCCATGGCGCCGCTCGAGAAGCTCGAGAAGCTCGCCAAAGACGCCCGCACCGGCAACTCCGTGGCCTTCATGCCCGACCCCGACGTGTTCGAAGAGGGCGTCGTCTACGACTACCGCGTGCTGGCCCAGCGCCTGCGCGAGACCGCCTTCCTCACCAAGAACCTGCGCATCGAGCTAGTCGACGAGCGCGCCGAAGGCGAGTCCACCGTCTTTCAGTACGCCGGCGGCGTGCGCGACTTCGTCGACTACATCAACCGCGACAAAGACCCCGTCCATCGCACCGTCATCTACTTCGAAAACGAGACGTCCGACGGCCAGGTCGAAGTCGCCATGCAGTGGAACTCGTCGTACAACGACTCCATCTTCACCTTTGCCAACAACATCAACACCACCGAAGGCGGGGCGCACCTGTCGGGCTTCCGCGGCGCGCTCACGCGCACCATCAACGACTACGCCCGGCAAAAGGGCTTCCTCAAAGAAAAAGAAGAGAACCTCTCCGGCGAAGACGTGCGCGAGGGCCTGTCGGCGATCGTCTCGGTCAAGCTCAAGAACCCGCAGTTCGAGGGCCAGACC
>PMKK01000207.1:3069-8535 GCA_003157715.1 Actinomycetota bacterium | reverse complement strand
ATGGTCGACTATCTGCAGGGCAAGGCGAGGGATCAGGACAAGGCTGGTGAGCAGGGCAAGGCGCGGCAAGAGCGGGTACACTGAACGTGCGTTTTCACCGCTAGACCAGGAAGCGACGAGGGGCGGGGCCAAAAGGGCCCGCCCCTACTTTTTTATCAAGCCTCACTCTTGCAGGCCTCACTTCATCGCAAGCCAGGCATGCTGGACCCAGAGCCAGTCCTTCATGGGCTTCATGTCGCCGCGGCGCGCGTGTGCGACAACGGTCCGAAAGTCCGCGATCGTCTTGTCGTCGAGCGCCAGCCACTCGTGGGTGGGCGAACCCTTCGGCTCGCGCGGCAGCAGCTTCTCGAGGCGCTGCGAGGTTTTGTCGGCGGCCTCGACGCGCTGCCGGTCGCCGGCCCTGGCGGCGTCGACCCACTCCTGCCACCAGTACGCCCACGAGATCGTGAGGGCCGCTTCGAGGTAGCCCGAGCCCTTCTCCATGGGCAGGTTGTTCGGCAGCGAAGGAGAGGTCGGCCAACGGCGGCCGGGAGGCAGATCGAATTTCGCTTGAGCGGCCCTGTACTCCGCGAGGAACTGAGGCCGGTCGTAGAGGGTCTGGGCGGGGCCGCCGCCCACGAACCCGAGCCAATGCCTCTGCGCCGCCCAGAACCAGGCCGGGTCGATCTTGGCGGCCCACCGCGCCACCCACTTCAGACGATCGAGGTGGCCCTGCCTGGCGGCCGCGATCGCCGCGTCGTAGTAGTCCGCCGTCGAGGCGTCCCAGATACCGGCCCCATTGTCGCTGCCGTCGGCGACAGAGACCGGGATGGACGCGCGCAGGCTCGCGAGCTGCGCCATGGCCGTGTCGACCCGCTGCCGGTCGCCGGCCTTCGCCGCCGCGAGCCACTCGACGGCCCAGGCGCCCATGGCTTGCGTGACCGCCTGAGCGGTGCCCTCTCTGCTGCCGTAAGTGGTGTCGGTGGGAAGCAGCAGCTTCTTCTGCCACGTCGCGCCGGGCGGCAGTTCGATCTTGGTGCGCCAGACGTCGTATTGCCGCTGCACCTGCTGCGCCGTGAACCCGTGGCCCGTAGGCAGCGCGGCGGGCCAGTCGAGGATGACGCTGGCGCCGTACGCGGAGCCACCGAGCACGAGGACGGCGGCGATAGCCGCGGCCGCGATCGACAGGCGCCGGCGCAGGGGGGAGCGGGGCGCGCGCGCGGCGGTGGTGCGAGCGCCCGACACGACCGCCTTTCGCAGGGCGTCACGAGACATCGGTTCCTGTGGCGGCATCGCTTTGGCGGGATCGGCGTCGCGCAGCCGTCGTAGCAGATCGGGACTCATCGGGGGGCCTCCTCAACGTGAACGCACGGGGTGAGCGCGGGCACGCGCGGGTTGGCGGGAACGGCAGGGGCCGTCTCCTGTCCGGCGAGCGCGGCCGCCAGCCGGCGCCGGGCGCGCAGCAGGCGCACGGCGACCGTACCCCGTGAGCACCCCACGACCGCAGCCACCTGACTGCGCGAAAGGTCGTCCCAGGCGGTCAGCAGCAGCACTTCGCGGTCGCGCTCGGACAGCGTCTCGAGTGCGCTGCGCAGGGCCGAGCGCTCTTCGATCGCGTCGGTGAAGCGGGGCAGATCGCCACGCGGCGCCGTTTCGGCTGCGCCGCGCGCCTCTCGTCCGGTGCGCCGTTTCTCGGTCCGCACCAGGTTGAGCCGCACGTTGCGCGCGATGCCGATCAGCCAGGCTCGCGGCTCGGCCGGAAGACGGTTCAGCTCGCGCCACGCGATCGCGAAGGTCTCGGCGGCGACGTCGTCGGCGAGATCGGGATCGCGGCGCCAGGCGAACGTGCGCACCGCGTCGTAGTGCGTGTCAAAGAGGAGGTTGAAACGGACCTCGCGCGCTTGTCGCTCGTCATCCAAAAGACCTCCAGTCAGTGGGGACTCTACTTGGAAATGTCCGCCGAGGACGCGCGGATTACGGCCGGGCGATCGGCGAGGAGGTCCCCGCTGGTTTTGCCGCGTGCGCGCCGCGGTACCTCTCACGGTGATCCGAGCCTCAAGGAAGGTGAGAACGATATGAAGACCCGCTTCGCCAAAGTTCGCGGCCGTTCGATGGTCGTGGTCGTGGCGCTGGTTGCCCTGGCGGCGGTCGCGGCCGCCTGCGGTAGCTCTTCGAGCTCCAGTTCGGCTACGCCGACGACTCCGGCGGCGACGGCGTCGTCGCCGGCCGGCGCCGGCGGCACGGCCGCGTCCGTTTCGATCAAGAACTTCGCCTTCACCCCCAAGACGCTCACGGTCGCGCCGGGCACCACCGTGACCTGGACGAACAACGACACGATGCCCCACAACGTGATGTCGACGAAGAGCCTGTCGCTCAACTCCCCGACCACGGGCGTGTTCGCGAGCTCGACGCTGAGCCAGGGGCAGACGTTCAGCTTCACGTTCTCGGCGAAAGGCGTGTACTTCTACGAGTGCTCGATCCACAAGTCCCTGCCCGCCATGCACGCGGTGGTCGTGGTGAAGTAGACGCGGTCGCTCCGGCGGGTCTTCCGCCGACGCCGCGGGTGGCCCCAGAGCCGGCGCGACGGGTGGCCCGACGCCCGGCCCGAGGTCTGGTCCGACGCTTCGTGCGACCGGTAGCGCGACGCCTGGTCCGGCGCC
This sequence comes from Actinomycetota bacterium, assembly GCA_003157715.1. The sequence continues at coordinate 5,896 of PMKK01000207.1, read as the reverse complement.
CTGAGTGACGGGTGGCGTGGCGCCTGGCCCGACGCCGTGAGTGACGAATGGTATGGCGATAAGCGCTTGACGGCGGTTGTCAGACGGCGATAAATTGAACGGCGTTCACTCCAGTACACGCCGTTTGTCACGGAGAGCGCCGTTCACGACAGGCCTCCTTTCGACGGCGGTAAGGAGGCAGGGACTGCCATGAGGGGCGACCACCACCCGAGGGGCGACCACCACCGGGCTTGCAGGGATCATCACCGGGTCGAGCTGGGCGACGGTCTCGCCGCCGAGCGCCTGGCTCGCCGCCGCGAGCGGCGCCACAGCGAGACGCGCGACGACATCCTGGTCGCGGCTCGTGAGGTGCTGCTCGAACGGGGCGCGGCCGACCTGTCGCTGCGCGAGATCGCGCGCCGCGCCGGCTTCAGCGCCGGCGCCCTCTACAAGTACTTCGACAGCAAGGACGACGTCGTCAAGGCGCTCGCCGACAGCGCCATGGGCGCGCTCATGGATGCCTTTTCCCGCGTGCCGGCCGGCTTGTCCGTCGAGGAACGCGCCGTCGAGCTCGGCTTGGCCTACCTCGAGTTCGCCCGGCACAACCCCGAAGACGTGGCCGTCGTCACGCTGCACGAGTCGGTGCACGCGATCCCGGTCACCGGTGAGCACCGGCACGTCGAGGAGACCGTGATCGGCGTGTTTCGCGAGGGCGCGGCGCAGGGCGTGTTCTCGATGCGTGCTCCCGAGGATGCCGAGTTCATGGCCTACGGCGCCTGGGCGCTGGTGCAGGGTCTGGCGACGCTCGAACAGCGTCAGCGGCCCGAAGGCGCGGGCCGCCTGCGCGCCAGCCAGCGCCGCATCTTGCAGGCCTTCATCAACGGCTTGAAGAGCGACTGGTCGGCGCCGGCATGAGCGGCGTGGCCGGCTCGGCCAGAGACGCGGAGGAGACGATGCGAGAAGACACCTTGCCGGAGACCGCCATCCCCGACGGTGCCAAGGCGAACACCGACCGCCAACGCAAGCGCCTCACGCTGGCCTGCATGTGCTTCGCGCTGTTCATGGTGATGCTCGACAGCACCGTCGTGAACCTGGCGCTGCCCAGGATCCAGCTCGATCTCCACGCCGGCATGACGGAGTTGCAGTGGATCGTCGACGGGTTCGTCCTGGCGCTCGCCAGCCTCCTGCTCACCGGCGGCACGCTGGGCGACCTGTTCGGCCGTCGCAAGGCCTTCATCGGCGGCCTCGCGCTGTTCACCGGCGGCTCCATCATGTGCGGGCTGGCGCCCTCGAGCGGGTTCCTGATCGCCTCACGCGTGGTGCAGGGCGTGGGCGGCGCCGTCATGTTGCCGAGCACTCTGTCGATCCTGACGAACACCTTTCCCGACCCCCGGGAACGCGCCCGCGCGATCGGCCTGTGGGCCGGCATTTCAGGTCTCGCCCTGGCCATCGGCCCGCTGATCGGCGGCACCATGGTCCAGCATCTCGGCTGGCAGAGCATCTTCTGGATCAACGTGCCGATCGGCGCCGTCGCACTCGTCATGGCGCTGCGCTTCGTGCCCGAATCCTCCGACCGCGGCGGCCGCACTCTCGACCTGCCCGGGCAGTTGACCGCCATCGTCGGCCTCGCGGCGCTGACTTACGCCTTCATCGAAGCCAACACCTACGGCTGGACCTCGGCCCGGATCCTGTCGTGCTTCATCGCCGCGGGGCTGTCGCTCGCTTTGTTTCTCGTCATCGAGTGGTTCGGCAAGAGCCCTCTGCTGCAGCTCAAGTTTTTTCGCAGCAGCACCTTCACCGGCGCCAACCTGGTCGGCGTGATCGTGAGCTTCGCCTTCTTCGGCGTCATCTTCTTTCTCTCTTTGTTCATGCAGGACGTGCAGGGCTACTCGCCTACCGTGGCCGGAGCGCTGCAGCTGCCGGCGACCCTGGGCATCATGGTCTCCGCGGTCGTCTCGGGCCGTGTCGTCGGGCGCGTCGGCGCGCGGGCGCCGATCACCGTCGGCCTGCTCATGACCGGGGTGGGCCTGCTGTGCCTCACGACGATCGAACCGACGAGCGGCTACGCCTCGTTCTGGTACTGGCTGCTGCTGATCGGTCTCGGCAACGGCCTGATCATGAGCCCCATGACGACGGCCGTCATGGGCACCGTGCCGGCCGCTCGCGCCGGCATGGCCTCGGCCACCTCGAACACCATGCGCCAGGTGGGCAGCGTGTTCGGCATCGCCGTGCTCGGTAACCTCGTGACGCGTCGCTACCTCAGCCAGCTGCCGGGGGCGTTGCAGCCGTTTCATCTGCCGGCCGCCATGTACGCGAAGATCATGGCCATGGCCCAGCAGGGCCGCTTTACGGCGAGCGGCAAGCTGCCGCCCGCCATCGCTCACGCGATCGGCACGTCGTTCAGCTCGGGCATCCACGTCGCCCTCTGGGTGAGCGGCAGCATGCTGCTCATCGGCTCGCCGATCGCCTTCATCACAGTCCGTGGCACGGCGCCGCGCCATGTGGCGGCGCGGGCGGCCGCCGCCGCGGCAAAGGCCGAATCATGACACCCCGCGCGCCCGGCGGCGGCGACGTCTGTTCGGCCGCTCACGCCGGCTGGCTTGTGACTCCGCTGCGGCGGCTGCTCCACGACCCGCGGCGCATCCTGGCCGGGCTGATCGGCTCCGGCGAGACCGCCATCGACTTCGGCTGCGGGCCGGGGTATTTCACCCTGCCGATGGCCGAGATGGTGGGGCCGGACGGGCTGGTCGTGGCCGTCGATCTGCAGGACGCCATGCTCGACCGAGTGCGGCTGCGCGCCGAGCGAGCCGGTCTCGCGCCGCGCATCCGGCTGCAGCGCTGCCGGGCC
>PMKK01000207.1:0-3029 GCA_003157715.1 Actinomycetota bacterium | reverse complement strand
GCCTCGGGTCAGAGGAGCCCGAGCGGCGCTGTTCGAGCGGTCGTAACGTCCGCTGTGGGTACAACAGCCGTATGAGCGAGCCATCGCGGAGCGGACGTGTCCTTGTCACCGGCGCCGGCGGCGCCGTCGGCCGCGAGCTCGTCGCCATGCTCGTGAGCGCCGGCGCCCTGGTGCGGGCGGCCGTTCACCGCCGCGACGACCTGGTCCCCGAGGAAGACCTCGACATCGATCGCGTGGTGGTCGACTTCGCGGCGCCCGACACGCTGCTCGCCGCGCTGCGGGACGTCGAAGTGCTCTACCTGCTGACGCCGCAGGTGCCGGAGACGGTCGCGCAGGTGACGGCGGCGGTGGCGGCCGCCCGCGCTTGCGGCGTGCGGCGCATCGTGCGCCAGTCGCTGTGCAACGCCGACAGCGGCCGCGACGCCCTGAGCCGCTGGCATCGCGAGGCCGAGTCGGTGATCGTCGCCTCGGGGCTTGCCTGCACCTTCCTGCGGCCCAACTCGTTCATGCAGAACTTCGTGACGATCTACGGCCCCTCGATCCGCGACGAGGACCGTTTTCAGTTGCCGCTCGGCGCCGCGGCCATGAGCAGCGTCGATGCTCGCGACGTGGCCGCCGCGGCGACTGCGGTGCTGATCGACGAAGCCGACGCCGACATCTACACGCTCACCGGTCCCCAGGCGCTGACCGGCGCCGAGATGGCCGCGGCGCTCACGGGCGTCACCGGTCGTCCGATCGCTTACGTCGACGAGCCGGAACGTCTGCCGGACGAGGGCCGGCGCGCGACGAGCGCGGCATTGCGCGAGTTCGGCGCCGAGATGCGGGCCGGCCGGCTGGCCGCCGTGACCGGCGACCTCGAACGCCTCACCGGCCGTCCGGCCATCAGTTTCGCGCAGTTTGCCCGTGACTACGCCTGGGCTTTCGCCAAGTCCGCACGCAACGGCGTGCCGCGGTGACTCAGACCGTCCTAGGCGGCGTGCGTCGCCTCTGAGCCGATATCGTAGATGAGGGCGTAACTCGCCAGGCCGGTGCGGTCGTGACGGACGATCCTGCCGTCGCCGGTCAGCCCGGAGAGCTCGCCGGTGCCCGACCCGTCGATCACCGACCACCTGCCGTCCACCTCGCCGTCGGCGAACGTGCCGCTGTGCCGCAGCACGAACGTGCCCGGGCGTCCGCCGACGCGGCCGTCGACGCGCTCTGCGCCGACGTAGCTGCCGGAGTTCTCGCCTGTGTAGTAGACGAGAAGCTCCTGGATGCCGCGGCCCTCGATGTCGCCTCGAAACGATTCGCTCGCGCTCACCCGGCTGATCCGGGGAGCTCCCTCGATCTCACCGTAGGGCAGCTCGTCCCAGCGTTCGCTGGCGAAGTCTCCCGTCGCTTGTGCCTTCATAGGTCACCGTCTCTCGCCTGTCGTTGCGGCCCGACCGCGTCCGCGTTTCGGTGCCGGCGGCGGCGCTAGGGAGCCGTCGTGGGCGGCGCGACGCCGGGCTGCCGCCGCCCGGTCTGTTCTTGAGCGTTCCCGCTCGCCGCGTTGCTAGTCGTGTGAGGGCTTCGCAACCCGGCCGGGCTCGACATCCCACAGATGCTGCACCGCGTAGGCCCGCCAGGGTCGCCAGGCTTCGGCCAGGCGCGTCGCCGCCGCGGCGTGGCCCGGCCGGCCGAGCGCCTCCAGCGCGCGCCGCACGCCGTGGTCCGTCGCCGGGAAGGCGTCCGTGTCGCCGAGTCTCATCAGCACGTAGGCGACCGTCCACTCGCCGATCCCGTGGATCTGCAGCAGGCGCTCGCGCAGTTCGTCGCGGTCGGTCGCGGCACTCACGACGAGGCGCCGCTCGGCGATCTCCCGGGACAACGCCAGCACCGTCCGGCGGCGGGTCGCCGGCAGAGGCAGGAGGGCGGGATCGGCGGCAGCCAGCGCTTCGGCCGAGGGAAAGGTGACCAGCAGGGCGCCGCGCGGCTCGACCAGCGCACGCCCCAACGAGGCCGCCAGGCGCGCCGCGACGGCGCGCGCGGCGGCCACCGAGACCTGCTGCCCGACGATCGCGCGAACGGCGAGCTCGGCGCCGTCGGCGGCGCCCGGCACACGCCGGCCGGGGGCGTCGGCTACGAGGCGGCCCAGCACTGGGTCGGTGCCGAGTACGGCATCGACGGCCTGCGGATCGGCGTCGAGGTCGAACAGCGCTCGGCAGCGTTCGACGGCGGCGCCCAGGTCGCGCAGTTCGGCCAGCCGCAACGCGCACTCGACGTGGTCGGCGCGCGGGGTCAGTTCGGCCAGGCCGTCGCCGTGGGGCAGGCGCAGCGTGCGCCGGTAGGTGCCGCCGCTGACTTCTTCGACACCGGGGATGGCGCGCGCGGCCAGGAACCGCAGAATGGCGCCGCCGTCGAAGGGTTCGCGCCGCGGCAAACGCAGCACGAGGGCGCCGAGCTCGGCCGGCGCGACGGGTGGCGCGCCGTTACGCCGGGAGGCGCCGGCGCGCCGGCGCCTCCCGGCGCGCCGCCGGATCTCCGTCGGCGTCAGGGCAAAGACCGCCCGGACGGTGTCGTTGAACTGCCGCAGGCTGGCAAAGCCGGCGGCGAAGGCGATGTCGTTGAAGGGCAGCGCCGTGGTCTCGATCAGAAGGCGGGCCGTCTGGGCCCGCTGGGCTCGGGCAAGGTCGAGCGGCCCCGCCCCGAGTTGCTCGGCGAGCAGCCGGCGCAGGTGACGGGGACTGTACGCGAGCCGGCGGGCGAGCCCCTCGACACCTTCGCGGTCGACCACGCCGTCGGCGATAAGCCGCATCGCGCGGCCGGCTACGTCGGCGCGCAGATTCCATTGTGGCGAGCCGGGCGCCGCGTCGGGCCGGCAGCGAAGACACGCCCTGAAGCCGGCCGCCTGGGCGGCGGCGGCGGTCGGGNNCAGGGCTCGGTAGCAGGTCTCGAACTCGGGCTCCATGAGAGGGAGACTACCCGTTCGGCCGAGTGCCCGGTAGCGGGAATCGGCCGGCCTCGCCGGGGCCGGGCCGCGGCGGCCGGAAACCGCTAGAGCGGGCGGC
>PMKK01000273.1:2678-3347 GCA_003157715.1 Actinomycetota bacterium | reverse complement strand
GTCGATCTCGAAGAGCGGGAACTCCTCCACCCAGAGGAGCGCCCAGCGGGAGCTCGGCGCAGGCCTGAGGAGGCCGATCAGCGCCAGGCGCAGCGCGCCGAGCACCTCGGCCGCGATGGGGGCCTCGTCGGCGGCGAAGACGACCAGGTCGCCCGAGTCCGCGGCGAGGCGGGCGACGAGCGTGGCCTGCTCGGTCTCGCTCAGGAACTTGACGATGGGGCCGCGCAACGCGCGGCCCTCCTCGACGTAGACGTAGGCCATGCCCTTGGCGCCGTGCTCCTTGGCGAGCTCCGTGAGCTTGTCGATCTGCGCCCGGGACAGCGTGGCGCCACCGGGCGCGCGCACGGCGCGCACCACGCCGCCTGCCTCCAAGGCGCCGCGGAAGACCTGGAAGCCGCTCTCCGCGAAGACATCCGACAGGTCGGCGATCTCGAGGCCGTAGCGCAGGTCCGGCTTGTCGGTGCCGTAGCGCAGCATCGCCTCGTCGAACGAGAGGCGCGGCAGCGGCAACTCGAGCGGCCCCTCCCCCACGCCCTCGACGATCGCCTTCATGAGGCCCTCGAGGAGGACGCGGATCTCGGACACGCTGAGGAACGAGGTCTCGATGTCGATCTGCGTGTGCTCGGGCTGGCGATCGGCACGCAGGTCTTCGTCGCGGAAGCAGCGCGC
>PMKK01000273.1:0-2657 GCA_003157715.1 Actinomycetota bacterium | reverse complement strand
AGGGCGTCTCGATCTCGAGGAAGCGGTGCTCGTTGAGATAGGCGCGCGCCGCCTGCACGGCTTCGTGCCTGAGCTCGACGTTAGCGAGCATGGAGGCACGCCGCAGGTCGAGGTAGCGGTACTTGAGGCGCAGCGTCTCGTCGACGTCGACGTCCGCCACGGTCTCGATCTCGAACGCGGGCGTCCTGGCGCTGTTGAGGATGTCGAGCGCCGTGACCCTGACCTCGACGTCGCCGCTGGGCAGGCTGGAGTTGACCGTCTCAGGGGAGCGCGCGACGACGACGCCACGCGCGGCGATCACGTATTCGGGGCGCACGTGCTCTGCGGCCGCGTGCGCCTCCGGCGCCTCCGACGGATCGAGCACCAACTGGACGAGGCCGTTGCGATCGCGAAGGTCCACGAAGATCAGCCCGCCGTGGTCGCGGCGGCGCGCGACCCAGCCGGCGAGGCGCACCTCACGCCCCACGTCGGTGGCTCGCAGCTCACCCGGAAACGCGTCGCGCAACATCATGCCCCCGTTTCGAGACGCTCGCGCACGGCGGCCGCGAGCGTGTCCATCGGCACATCCACGTCGTCGCCGGCCTTGGCACGCAGGCGCACCTGGCCGGCAGCGAGGTCCTCGGCCCCGACGACCGCGGTCACCGGCGCGCGGCTGCGGCCGGCGTGCTTGAACTGGCCCTTGGCGCTGCGACCGGCGAGATCGAGGTCGGCGCGCAGGCCGGCGCCGCGCAGCGCCTGGACGACGGCGAAGGCGGCGCGCCGCGCCTCGGGCGTGAAGCTGACGACGAAGACGTCCGGCGCCGCGTCCGGCAGCGGCTGCTCGCGCATCGCTAGAGCGATGCGTTCGACGCCGCTGCCCCAGCCCACGCCGGGCGTCGGCGCGCCGCCGATCTGCTCGACCAGGCCGTCGTAGCGGCCGCCGCCGCCGACGCCGCTCTGGGCGCCGAGGCGGTCGGAGTTGAACTCGAACGTCGTGCGCGTGTAGTAGTCGAGGCCACGCACGAGCCGGAACTCCAGCCGCGCCTCGAGGCCGGCGGCCTGCACCAGCGCCAGCACCGTGTCGAAGTGCTCCCGGCAGTCCGGGCACAGGTGGTCGCCGATGCGCGGCGCCTCGTCGAGCACGGCGCGACACGACTCCACCTTGCAGTCGAAGGTGCGCAGCGGATTGAGCGTCATCCGCTCGCGGCAGTCGCCGCACAACTCCGCTTCGCGGCCCTGCAGGTAGCCGCGCAGCTTCTCCACGTAGGCTGGGCGGCAGGCGGCGTCGCCCATGCTGTTCATGTTCAGGGCGACGCCTTCCACGCCGAGTTCGGCGAAGATCGCCGCCAGCAGCGCAATCACTTCCGCATCGACCATCGGGTCGGCCGACCCGATGGCCTCGGCGCCGATCTGGTAGTGCTCGCGGTAGCGCCCGGCCTGCGGCTTCTCGTAGCGGAACATCGGGCAGTAGTACCAGAGCTTCACCGGCTGCGGCCACTTGTGCATGCCGTGCTCCACGTAGGCGCGGCAGATGGGCGCCGTGCCCTCGGGGCGCAAGGTCAGCGACCGTTCGCCCTTGTCCAGGAAGGTGTACATCTCCTTGCGCACGATGTCCGTGGCCTCGCCGACGCCGCGCTCGAACAGGCCCGTCTCCTCGAACTCAGGCGTGACGATGTGGCGGTAGCCGTAGGCGCCGAACAGACGCGCCGCGGTGGCCACGACGGCGTCGCGGCGAGCCGCCTCGTCCGGCAGAAGGTCGTAGGTGCCTTTGGGCGCCTGCGCAGCGCTCACCAGTGGTGCTCCGGATCGTAGCGCAGCGGCGACAGGAACGGGTTGAGGGCGAGCTCGCGGCCGAGCGACGTGTCCGGGCCGTGACCGCAGTGCACGACGGCGTCCGGCGGGAAGCGGCGCACAAGACCGGCGATCGAGTTGAGCAGCTGGTCCATGTCGCCGCCAGGCAGGTCGGTGCGCCCGACGCTGCCCTGGAAGATGAGGTCGCCGACGAAAAGGTCGGCCTCGCCGATGGCGAACGTGTAGGCGCCGAGCGAGTGGCCGGGCGTGGGGATGGCGGTGACCTCGATGGGCAGCTCCAGCACCCGCTCGCCGGTGATGGTGATCGCATCCTTGACGGGCTCTATATCGAACCCCGCCATGGCGCCGAGCCCACCGTCGGCCATCTGGCCGGCGTCGGCCTCACCGACGTAGACGGGGATGCCGAAGTGGGCGGCCAGCGGAGCCACGCCGCCGAAGTGGTCGAAGTGGCCGTGCGTCACGAGGACGGCGGCCGGCGGGAACCCGAACTCGCCGAACGCCTCGATGAGCACGTGGGCCTCGTCGCCGGGGTCGATCACGAGGCCGGTCTGGCCGCGCACGACGACGAAGCAGTTAGCCTGCAAAGGGCCGAGCGGAAGCGGGAAGATCTCGAGAGGTTCAGCCACTTGTACCTCGGATGGTCGGGGCCGGCGTAGGGTGGTCAGATCCGCGCGAGAGCGTATCAGACGGCGCCCGCGAGGGTCGACCTCCGGCGCGCGGCCGCGAGACAGCGAACCGGCCGGCGCCGCCTCAGCCGCCGACGACGCGGTAGGCGTCGTAGACCGTGTGGATGCTGCGGATGTTGGCGAGGATGTTGTCGAGCTGGCGCACGTCGCCGACCTCGAGTGTGAAACGGTCCCGCACCA
>PMKK01000004.1 GCA_003157715.1 Actinomycetota bacterium | reverse complement strand
GCGGCGCTTGCCGCCGGCACCGTCGGGGCGACGAACCTCGACCTGCCGGCGACCTACGGCGAGAGGGTCCTCGGAGGCCTGCTGGCCTATATGGGCGCCGGCATGCGTGTGCCGGGCGCTCCGCTGCTCGACACGAGCGGCCGCGTGATAGGCGTCCTGGAGCGGTGGGTCCGCAGCGGCGGCTCAGCGGAGCTCTGGCTGGCGGCGCCGAGCGACGGTGCGGCCCACGTGATCTCGGACGTCAACGCCGGGTGAGCGCCCGGCGGCTCGCTGCGCCCGCTGCCGGGCGAGTCGCGTTACTCGGCAGTGAGTCTGGCCGCGATGCTCGCCACGAGCTCCAGCAGCTCGGCCTGCCCCGGGGCGGCCGGCAGGTTGGCGACGAGGGTCACTTCGATNNGTCGCGGTCTGCTCGGCCGAGACGGCGGCTCCCAGGACCTGGCCCCGACGGGCGATCACGCACGAATGTGCTTCGAAAGCGGCTCGCACTGCCTCGCAGAGAGCGGGCATCGCCTGCCGCGCGGCCCGCAGGTCGGGCATGTCCGAGAGGTCCGAGAACGCTGCCGCGAGCCTGCGCAGCCGCTCGCGAAGCAGCGCCGTCTCGGCTTCGGCGACGCGCACCGAACCGAACAGCCGGGCGTTGTGAAGGGCGACGGCGGCCTGTCCGGCCAGAGCGCGGCAGAGACGCAACTCCTGCGCCGTGTAACGCCGCGACTGCGCGCGGTCGCACGCTTCGAGCAAGCCGATGGTGTCGCCCTGAAAGACCAGGGGCAGCATGAGGACGCTCTTTTCGCCGTAGCGGCGCATGAGCGCCACCTCGGCTGCGTCGGCGCCGCGGTCGTCGATGTTCACGGTCATGGCCGTCTGGCCGTCGAGCACGCGCCTCGTGGCCGGGAAATCGCTGAGGTCGAAGATACCCGACGTCGACCAGCGCCGGCCCTTGGCGTCGTATTCAGCCAGCACGCGAACGGCCTGTTGGTCGGGCAGGTACTCCATGATCTCGCAGGTGTGACAGCGGCAGAGTGCCGTGACGTGTCGGGCGATCTCTGCCAGCAGGTCGGTCTGATCGAGCCGCGACGCCATGTCCAGAGATGCCTGCACCAGCGTCTCGACCTCGCGCTCGCGGGCGCGGCGCGCTTCGAGGTGGCTGCTGTCACCGATGGCGCGCGCCAGTTCCGCGACATCGTCGCTTTCGATGCGGCGGTGGCCGCCTGCCGTGCGTACGCAGGGCAGGAAGCCCGACGCCGTCCAGCGGCGCACCGTGGCGGGTGAGACGCCGAGCGTGCGGGCCGCCTTGCCGAGGCTCAGGTACACGGTAGTGGTGTAGCCGAACGGGGCTCGCACACGGCGACGGTCGGGCGGCGACACGCGGCCCGACGCCGTCGGCCATGGCAGGTTTGGCAGGTTTTTCTCTTTGCGAAGGAGAGCTTTCTCAAGTTTGACCTGTTGGCCGCAGCCTCGCCGTCGTGTTTGCTTGGCCTGGTTGACCGACAGTTTACGTCACGGCTGCGCGAGATTCTTCGAGGTTCAGGACTTCCTGGTCCACGCGAAGTCCCTCGCCGGAGCTCGTCAGGAGGTGTGCGCATGGCACGAGGCAGGCTTTCCTATCTCAGCGCGGCGGAACGCGAGTTCATCCACGAACAGACGGCCCGGGTGCTGGCCGACGTGGGCATCGGCTACAACAGCCCCGCGGCGATCGAGCTGCTCGCTGCGGCCGGGGCCACTGTCGACCGCGAGCTGCTGCGCGCCAAGCTGCCGTGGGAGCTCGTCGAGCGCTGCCTCGCGACCTGCCCGCGCCAGGTCCGGCTGGCGGCCCGCGACGCGCGCCACGACGTCGTGCTGGGCGACGGCTCTCTGCTGTTCTGCAGCGACGGCACCGGCACGTTCATGCTCGACGACCTGACCGGGCGGCGCACCGAAGGAACCGCCGCCGACATGCGCCAGACGATGCGCCTGCTCGACGCCCTGCCCGAGGTCGACTACATGTGGCCGCCGATCTCGGCGCGCGACCTCGACCCGCTCACCGCGGGCCTCGAGATCGAAGCCATCGCTCTGCAGAGCTGCAGCAAGCACCTGCAGGACGAGGTGCGCGAGCTCGCTCACGTGGCCCCGCTGCTGGAGATCTTCGAAGCGGTGGCCGGCGGCTCGCTCTGGAAGCGGCCGATCTTCAGCACCATCAACTGCACGATCGCACCGCTCATGCACGAGCGCGAGATGACCGAGGCGACCATGGCGCTGGTCAAGGCGGGCGTGCCGGTGCTCATCCTGCCGATGCCCCTCACCGGCACCACCGGGCCGATGACCGTCCTGGGAAGCTGCATCATCAACATGGCCGAGCTGCTCTCGGCGGTCGTGCTCTTTCAGCTCGCCCAGCCGGGGTGCGGCATGATCGCCGGCATCGGGGCGGCCGTCGCCGACTTGCGCAACGGAGCCTACCTGTGCGGCGCTCCCGAGGTCGGTCTGGCGAACGTCATCTGCATCGAGATGAGCCACCACTACGGTCTACCGGTCACCGGCAGCGCCGTGACGGGCGACGCCAAGGCGAGCAACCTGCAGGCCGGCGCCGAGGGCATGCTCACCGCCGTGACCGAGGCGCTGGCCGGCGCCGACAGCCTGCTGGC
>PMKK01000263.1 GCA_003157715.1 Actinomycetota bacterium | reverse complement strand
GCCGTCACCACACTCTCCACGGCGCCTTGCCCGTCTGCCAGAGCTCCTCGAGGGTGTTCTTGTCGCGCAGCACGTCCATCGGCTGCCAGAAACCGCGATGCCGGTAGGCCATGAGCTCGCCGTCGTGGGCGAGCCGCTCGAGCGGCTCGCGCTCAAAGTAGGTCTCGTCATCGACGAGGTAGTCGAGCACGCCGGGCTCGAGCACGAAGAACCCGCCGTTGACCCAGGCGCGGTCGCCGGCCGGCTTCTCTGTGAACGAGGTCACCCTCTTTCCCGCATCGTCCAGCTGCAGCGCTCCGAAGCGCCCGCCGGGCTGCACGGCGGTCACCGTGGCGAGACGACCGTGAGCGCGGTGGAAGGCCAGCAGCTTCGCGATATCGACGTCGGCAACGCCGTCGCCGTAGGTCAGCAGGAACGTCTCGTCGCCGAGATACCCGGCGACGCGCTTCACGCGCCCGCCGGTCTGCGTGCCGGCGCCGGTGTCGACCAGAGTGACGCGCCACGGTTCGACTTCGCCGCCGTGGACCTCCATGCCGCGTTCCCGCAAATCGAACGTCACATTCGAACTGTGCAGGAAGTAGTTGGCGAAGTACTCCTTGATCTGGTAGCCCTTGAAGCCGAGGCACACCACGAAATCGGTCAGCCCGTAATGGCTGTAGATCTTCATGACGTGCCAGAGGAGGGGCCGATCGCCGATCTCTACCATCGGCTTCGGCCGTATCTGAGTCTCCTCGGACAGGCGCGTGCCTAGTCCGCCGGCGAGGATCACCACCTTCACGTCTGCCTCCCGACTGCGTCGTTTCGCGGTTGTCGTCGCGAACGGTCCTGAAGGCGGCCCCGCTTGAAGGCCGCCGGCCAGGTATGCGATGCCGTTGCCTGTTCAGGATACGGCGCGAGCGCGACGAACCCTCTCATCATCGGCTCATTACGCCTCGGGCTGGAGTGCCGCCGCGGCACGTTCCCCGCGCCGACCGGCACGTCGGGATCGGCGCGCTCGCCCCAGGCGGCCAGCCGCGGCGGTCAGCCGAAGTGGAAGATGCGGTGAAGGTCGTTGTAGGTCAGCAGGACGCCCAGCGTGATGAGCAGCACCACGCCGATCGCGATGGCGCGCTCGAGCACGCGGGTCGAGACCCGCCGGCCGCGCAGGCGTTCCATGACGTTGAAGAAGATGTGACCGCCGTCGAAGGGCAGGAACGGCAGCAGGTTGAAGATGCCGAGGTTGACCGAGATGAAGGCCAGAAGGATCGGATACCAGCTCTGCCGCACGGCCGTCTGCGAGATCGAAACGATGCCGACGGGGCCCGTCGCACCGTTCGGTCCGACCGGGTTGATCTTGCCGCTGACAAGCAGCCAGAGTCCCTTGAAGGTGGCGCCGACGAGGCTGGCGGACTGGGTGACGGCAAGGCGGGCCGCCCGCCAGGGCGCCGGGTAGGAGGCCGTCGTCCTGGGCCCGACTCCGAGGAATCCCTGACCGGCCGCGCCCGGTCTTGTCGCAAGCGTCACGGCGACCGTGCGCTGCGCGCCCGACGGCGTGCGCCAGGTCAGCAGCACTTTCTTGTGCGGCCGTGCCTCGAAGAAGCTCGTGGCTGTGTCCCAGCTCTTCAGGGTCGCGCCGTTCGCGGCGACCAGACGATCACCTTTCTGCAGTCCGGCCGCGGCGGCCGGACTGCCCTTCACGACCTGGGCGACCGTCAGACTCGGCTTCTGGATGCCGCCTACCTGGATGAAGGCGAACAGTATGACCACCGCGGCGACGAGGTTCATGAAGGGGCCGGCGAAGATGGTCACGTTGCGCTGCCAGATCGGCTTGCTGGAATAGGCTCGCGGCACGACGTCGTCGGGCAGCACCTCGTCGGGGGTCATGCCGGTGATCTTGCAGAAGCCGCCGAGCGGGAGAGAGCCCACGCCGTACTCGGTCTCACCCCAGGTGCGTTTGATGACCGCCGGCGGAAAGCCGATGTAGAAGCGCTCGACACGCATGTGGAACGTCTTGGCGGCGAGAAAGTGCCCGAGCTCGTGCACGAAGATGAGCAGCGCGAGACCGAGGATCGCCACTACGAGCGTCCAGTGGCCGGTCACGACCAGGACCACGATCGCGGTCAGCAGCAGCAGCCCCCAGGGCGAGCGGCCGCCCTGGCCGCGCGGTGCGCCGGAACCATCGTCGTGGAGTGGATCGAGCATCGGTTCAGTCATGTGCCACCTGAGCTGCCTCCGCGTCTCCTAGCGTTCCCCGTAGCCGGCGGATCGACGCTCCTCGGGGTACGCCCGTCCCAGCCGGTCGGCAGGCGCCCGGCGAAGGGCGGGCCGCGCCGCCGGGCCGGTCTCGTGGCGCGCGGTGTGCGGCGCTTCTGCCTATGAGGTGCTCGCCGCCACGGCCTCGCCGGCGGCGCGGCGCGCCGCCGCATCGCAGTCGAACACCTCGTCGAGGTCCGCTATCCCACCGTCACCGCAGCGCTCGAGTACCGTTTCGACGACCTCGGCGATGGCCGGAAAGCCGATACGTGAGTCGAGAAACGCCTGCACGGCGACCTCGTTGGCGGCGTTCAGGGCGATGGGGGCGGCGGCGCCCGCGCCGCCTCCGTCGCCTGGCCGGCGCCCGGCCCAGGCCCGCGCCGCCGTCTCGCCGGCCGCTCGCGCCAGTGCGAGGCAGCGAAAGACGGCCGTGTCGGGGGCTTCGAAGGTGAGCTCGCGGGCGAACAGGTCGAGTGCCGCCACCATGGGCAGCGGCGACCGGCCCGGCCAGGTCAGCGCGTAGCCGATCGGCGTGCGCATGTCGGGCACGCCCAGGTGGGCCAGCACGGCGCCGTCGGAGAAGCGCACCAGCGAATGCACGATCGACTGCGGATGGACCACCACGCGGACGGCGTCGTAGGGCACGCCGAACAGCTCGTGCGCCTCGATCACCTCGAGGCCTTTGTTCATGAGGGTGGCCGAATCGATGGTCACCTTGGGGCCCATGACCCAGTTGGGATGGCGCAACGCCGCGGCCGGCGTGACCGCCGCGAGCTGCTCGCGGGTGTGACCGCGAAACGGGCCGCCCGAACCGGTCAGCAGGATCTCCTCGGCAGCCAGCAGGGGGTCGTCTTCGCAGCCGGCGGGCGCCGCGCCCGCCGCCGCGCAAGCGATGCCCGCCGGTGTGTCGGCCAGCCTGCCGCGGCCCTCGACGCCCATCCTCCCCGCTCCCCGGCGGCCGCCCTCGAGGCACTGGTAGATGGCGCTGTGTTCGCTGTCGACGGGCACGATGCGCGCGCCCGCGGCGCGCGCCGCCGCCAGCACGAAGGGCCCTCCGGCGACCATGCTCTCCTTGTTCGCCAGAGCCAGGGTGACCCCCGCCTCGAGAGCGACGAGGCTGGCCCGCAGCCCGGCCGCGCCCACGATGCCGTTGAGCACCACGAGCTCGTCGCCCGCCCGGGTCGCGGCCGCGGCGGCACTGACGATCAGCTCGGCGACGCCCTCGTCGCCGCCGTGGACACGACACGACGACCGTGCCGCGGCTTCAGCGGCCGCCGCGCGGTCATGCAGGCCGATCTCGGAGACGCCTGTGGCGGCCGCGGCGGCAAGCAGCGCCTCGACGCTCCGGCCGGCAGTCAGCCCGACCACCGAGACGTGCGCCAGGGCGGCCACCACGTCGATCGCCTGCCGGCCGATCGAACCTGTCGCCCCCAGGATCACGACGCGCCGGCCTGGGAGGCGGCTCGCCTGGTCGTAGCTCAACTGAAGTCCCTTCTGACGGCTGGTGTGCGTGTCCGCGGGCCGGCGCCGAGCCGTTACAAACCAGCGCCGGGCTGCCGCGGGGCTAGTGCAATGCGATGATCACATAGTAGCTTGCCACGGCCGCGAAGAGCAGACCGTCGAAGCGGTCAAGGAGGCCGCCGTGCCCCGGAAAGAAGCGTCCCGCGTCTTTGATCTCGACGTCGCGCTTGAGCAGCGATTCGAACAGGTCGCCGAGAGGGCCGAGGATGCCGATCGTGATGCCCAGGATCAGCGAATGGAGCTCGCCGATCGGACGGTAGTACAGACCGATGAAGACCACCATCAGCACGCTGCCGATAAAGCCGCCGAGAAAACCCTCCCAGGTCTTCTTTGGCGAGAGGCGCGGGGCCAGCGGCGTGGCGCCGAAGTAGCGCCCCGTGAAGTACGCCACCGTGTCGCCGGCCCAGGTGCCGAAGACCACCATCAGCGCATATCCCTGCCCGTCGGCCAGCCTGCGAATGAGCTCGAGATGAGCCACGCCGAAGCCGACGTACGCCACGCCGAGCACGGTGATGGCGATGCGCACGCTCACCCCGGGACGTGGTCCGGGAATGGCGGCGAGACCGAACGACAGCAGCAGCGACAGGGCGAGGATGCCCATCAGGGCCTGTGGCGAGCGCGTCCAGCCCGCCGCGGCCATGAGTATCACGCCGACGAAGCCGGCCAGCACGAGCGGCCGATAGACACGCATCATGCGGTAGAACTCGTTGATGCCGATGATCGCCACGGCCACGGCCACGACGGCAAACGCCACGCCCCCGTAGATCGTGACGACCAGCGCCAGGAGCGCCAGCACCGCGCCCACGATGACCCGTGTGCCTAGCACGAGCTGCCTTGCCACCGGGGCGACTCGCGCCCTGCGCGGCGAAACGTCATCGGCCGCCGAACCGTCTGGCGCGGGCGGCGTAGGCCGAAAGCGCGTCGTCAAAGTCTCCGGGCCCGAAGTCGGGCCACAGCTTGGCGCTGAAGTACAGTTCGGTGTAGGCGAGCTGCCAGAGCAGGAAGTTCGAGATGCGCTCCTCGCCGCTCGTGCGGATCAGCAACTCCGGCTCGTGCATCTCCGGTGCGTAGAGGCAGCCCGCGATGGCAGCCTCGGTGACGAGCTCGTCGATGGCGGCGGGCGGCTCGCCGGCCTGCGCCGCGCCACGCTCGCCGGCCGTCGATAAGAGCGTGCGGACCGCGTCGACGATCTCGTCGCGGCCCCCATAGTTGAAGGCGATGAACATGGTCATGCGAGGGTCGCCGGGATTGGCCGCTTCGGCGGCGTCGATACGAGCCAGCAAGGCCGCCGAGACGCCACTCCTGCGGCCCACGAACCTGACGCGCACGCCGCGACCCTGGACTTCGGGGACTTCCGACTCGATCTGTTCGACGAACAGCTCCATCAGGTCCTCGACCTCGGCGGCGGGCCGGCGCCAGTTCTCGCTCGAGAACGAATAGACGGTGATCTCGGCGATGCCGCAGTCGATGGCGTGCTCGATCAGCCGGCGCAGGGCCTTGGCGCCGGCGCGATGCCCGGCGGCCACCGGCAGATGACGCCGCCGCGCCCAGCGACCGTTGCCGTCCATGATCACCGCGACGTAGCGGCACCGCGCCCCGCCGGCGGCGCGTTCGCCCTTGCCGCCGCGCGCCAGCCGCCGGGCCGTGCCTGCCTTGCGCAGCAGCGACGGCGACGATCGTTTTGGTTCGGGTACGTGCGATGTCATGCGCGCTGGCCTCGCCTGCCGGTCGCGAAGCGCTAGACCTCGAGGATCTCGGCTTCCTTGTGTTTGACCAGCTCGTCGATCTCGTGGATGCGATGGTCGGTGAGCTGCTGCAGATGCTCCTCGGCACGGTGCTCGGCGTCTTCGCCGATCAGGCCCTCGGTCTTGAACTCCTTGAGGTCTTTCATGGCATCGCGACGGATATTGCGCACGGCGACGCGGCCGTCTTCGGCCAGCCTGTGGACGAGCTTGACGAGGTCACGCCGCCGGTCCTCGGTGAGTGCCGGGATGGGCAGGCGAATGACGTTGCCGTCGTTGCTCGGGTTGAGGCCGAGGTCGGATTCCATGATGGCCTTCTCGACGGCCTTCATGGCGGACTTGTCGTACGGAGTGACGGTGATCAGACGAGGCTCTGGAGCCGAGACGGTAGCCATCTGCTTGAGCGGCGTGACCGTGCCGTAGTAGTCGATGTGGATGCGGTCGAGCAGGGCCGTCGAGGCGCGGCCGCTGCGCACCGTGTTGAACTCGGTCCGGGTGGCCGCTACGGCCTTGGCCATGCGCTCGGTCGCGCTGTCGAGCAGCTCCTTTTCCACTTCACACGCTCCCTTGCTCGCCCGTCGAATGGGTGCTCACCACAGTGCCGACGCGCTCGCCGGCCAGGACACGCTCGATGTTCTCGCCGGTCATCTTGAAGACGTGGATCGGCAGCCGATTGTCCATGCATAGCGACAGCGCGGTGGTGTCCATCACCTTGAGCCCGCGCTCGATGGCCTGCAGATGCGTGATCTCGGGGATGAAGCGCGCCTCGGGCACCTTCTCAGGGTCGGCGTCGTAGACCCCGTCGTATTCGCGCTTGGCCATGAGGATCGCCTGCGCGCCCAGCTCGAGCGCCCGCAGAGCAGCCGCCGAGTCGGTCGAGAAGTAAGGGTTGCCGATCCCGGCCGCGCAGATCACGACGCGTCCTTTCTCGATGTGGCGCAAGGCGCGCCGCCTGATGTACGGCTCGCAGACCGCTTTGATCTCGATCGCGCTCATGACCCGCGTGTCGACGTCTTCGTGCTCGAGGGCGTCCTGCAGGGCGAGAGCGTTCTGGACGGTGGCGATCATGCCGATGTAGTCGGCCGTGGCCCGGTCGAAACCTTTGGCCGCCGCCGCGACGCCGCGGAAGATATTGCCGCCGCCCACGACGATCGCCAGTTCCACGCCACGGGCGCGCACGCGCCGTACGTGCTGGGCGATCTCGAGAGTGCGCGCCGGGTCGATCGAGTGGCCGTCGCCGGCCAGCGCCTGGCCGCTCAGCTTGAGCAGCACACGCCGGAACGGGCCGTGCCCGCTTGCGTCTCCTTCGTCGCCCGAGCCAGCCTCAGACACTCGTCAGTCCTCGACCGACTCGCCGAGCTGAAAGCGCGCGAACCGCCGCACTTCGACGTTCTCGCCGATGACGCCGACGAGGTCGGTGCGCAGCTGTTCGATCGAACGATCGGGGTCTTTGACGAAGGGCTGCTCCATGAGGCAGACCTCCTGGAAGAACTTGTTGAGCTTGCCGTCGAGCATCTTCTCGATGACGTTGTCGGGCTTGCCTTTGGCCTGCTCGCGATAGATCGCCTTCTCGCGCTCGATGACGTCCAGGGGTACGTCGTCACGGCCGACCCACAGCGGGTTGGACGCGGCGACCTGCATGGCAAGGTCGTGAGTGAACTCGCGAAACGGTTCGCTGCGGGCCACGAAATCGGTCTCGACGCCGACCTCGAC
>PMKK01000104.1 GCA_003157715.1 Actinomycetota bacterium | reverse complement strand
GTCGCCGTCGGGGTCGAGGCGGCGCAGGGCGTCCCAGGTCGCCATCGAGACCGGCGTGTGATCGTCGGCGAGCTGGGCCGTGCGCAAGAAGGGCACCTGCGCGCCGGCGTCGCGGGCGATGGCCGCGATCGTCTCGCTGTCGGTGCTGACCACGACGTCGGAAAACAGGCCGCTGTCGAGCGCGGCCCTGATCGAGTAGACGATCAGCGGCTGCCCGGCGAGCGGTCGCACGTTCTTATGAGGAATGCGCTTCGAGCCGCCCCGCGCGGGGATCACGGCCAGCAGCCGCCCGCTCATGGGTTCGCCTGGCGATCGGCGAGCAGGCGGTCGAGCTTGGCCGCGAGCTCCACCGTCGAGTGGAACACGTTCGCCTGATACCGGCCCAGCGACTCGACCATGAGATTGTCGAGAGCAGGGTCGTCGAAGGCGTAGATCAGCGAGCGCTCGAGCCCGAGGTCGATGCGCTCCCAGATCGTCGACGAGCGCAGGGCGACGGCGATGTCGCACTCGTAGACGGCACCGCGCGAGGTGCCTGGCGCATCGTCGATCGTGACGTGTTCGTCGTCGGCCACGTGCCGGAACGGCGGCTCGATGCCGTGGTCGTTTACCAGCCGCCGTTCGTAGGGGTGCAGGTAGATGCGCAGCGTGCGATCGTGCGCGCGGGCGTAGTCGACGAGGGCCTGCAGCACGCGTTCGGCATGCACTTCGAAGGGGTTGCCGCGAAACTTGCCGGCACGCACCTGGGCGATGTCGGGCGCCCAGTACTTGCCGTCGAGGCGGGCCCAGTCGCCCGAGGAAAAGAAGCCGATGTCGTAAACGGGCTTCGCCGGTTGCAGCCGGGTGCGCTCCAGGAGGTACTCCTGCGCGCAGTACCGGATCTCGGTGGCCTTGAACCAGCCCATCTTCTGATAGTACTCGACCTCGGCCAGACTGACCTTTGTGGTCAGTACGACCGGCACGTCCAGGTGCAGCTCGCGCTGGTTGTAGGCGAGCGGCGAGCTCTGATAGATGAGCACCGGTCGCAGACCGGCGCGGCGGACAAGGTAGGTGGCAACGACGTATGCGCGCCGATCGTACAGCCTGCCGATGTAGACGCGGCGCACCCGGTCGCAAGCCTGGGAGTACCCGTGCAGCGTGAGCAGAGTGCCACCCCACCAGCGGTACCGGCGCGCCGAGAAGTCGAAGCAGGCGGCAAGCGCCGCCAACCGTGCTACAAGCCGCAAACGCCGCGCGGCGCGCTTTTCGCGCGCGGTGAGCGGCTGCGGCGCGCCGCCCTCCGGCAAATCGCCGACCACGAAGTCGACCTCTTCGCCGAAGTACTCACCGATGAAGTACCGCCGCGACTCGCGCGACTCGGCCGTGCGCGAGCCGGCGTCGAAAACCAGCGCCTCCGCGGCCGGTGAGTACGGCCGCCGCGCCGCCCGGTGCATGCGCACGAAGGCCGCGTGCAGAAACCGCAGACGGTCCTCGGACCAGCGTGGCGGCCCCGGCAGGGGCAGCTCGCGAGGACCGAGGGCGTGAAGCAGGAGCTCGAAGTCGTCGTCGCGCCCGTTGACGTAGCGCAGCAGCCGGCGGTCGACGTCGACCGTCACCGAGCGGCTATCGGTCCGCTGCGGCACGCGCCCCTCCTAGCGGTAGATCTGCAGATCGAAGAGCCGATGATAGGCGCCTTCGGCTTCGAGCAGCTCTTCGTGCGCGCCGCGCTCGACGATGACGCCGTGATCGAGCACGACGATCTGATCGGAGTGACTCACGGTCGAGAGCCGGTGGGCGATCACGATCAGGGTCTTGCGGTGGCGCATCGACTCGAGTGCCTTCTGGATGTACTCCTCTGATTCCGAATCGAGCGCGCTGGTCGGCTCGTCGAGGATCAGGATGTCGGGGTCCTGCAGGAATACCCGGGCCAGCGCAAGGCGCTGGCGCTGCCCGCCCGAGAGCCGTACCCCACGGTCGCCGACCCGCGTGTCGAGGCCGCTGGGAAGGTCGGCGACGAAGGTCGAGGAGTAGCTGGCCCTGAGAGCGGCGTCGATCTCCCCGCCGGTCGGTTCGTGATCGAGGCCGTAGCCGAGGTTGACGCGGATGGTGTCGTCGAACAGGAGGGCGTCCTGGGTCATGAACCCGATCGACCGGCGCAGCGATCGCAGTTCGAAGTCCTGGATGCGCCGCCCGTCGAAGAGGATCTCGCCCGAGGTCGCCTCGCGCAGCCGGGGAATGAGGTCGACCAGCGTCGACTTGCCGCCGCCCGACCTGCCCACGATGGCGGTCTGCGAACGGCTCGGAATCTCGAGGTCGACGCCCTTGAGGACCAGATGCTTCTTCTCGTCGCCGTAGGCGAAGCTCACGTTCTCGAGACGGATGCTCTCGCGCACACCTTCGAACTTCGTCTTACCCCCGACGATGCGCAGCGAGGCCGTGGCCTTGCTGATCACGTCGCGCACGCTGATCAGGCTGTCGATGAGCGAGACCAGTGTCTGCCAGCCGGCGTTGAAGTTCTTGGCCAGCTGGCTGAGCTGCAGCAGGATGAACAGGAAGACGCCGAGCGTGGCGAGCGAGGCGTCGAAGTACTGGACGCCGACGTAGATGATGCCGAACACCACCAGCATGTTGAGCGGGTCGAGAGTCACCTCGATGACGCCGCTGAAGATGGCGATGCGGACCTGGGCATCGGCCAGGTGTTGCACGACCTGGCTGACCTTACGCGTCTCGGCACGTTCCTGACCCAGCATCTTGATGAGGCGGATGGCCGTGATGCGCTCGCCGATGACCGAATAGGTCTCGTTGTTACGGCGCGTGGTCTCGGCGCCGAGCGCCCGCGAACGCGTGACCGCCCCTCTCACGAGAAACGACATGAACAACATTGCCACCACGGCTATGAGCCCCAGCCGCCAGTCGAGCGTGAGCAGCACGACCACGTACATCAGGATGAGGAGACCAGTCGAGATCTGCGCCAGGAACTGGCCGACGGCCTGGCTGCCGCGCTGCGCCTGGAGGGTCAGCGTGCTGACGAGGTTACCGAACCCCTGGCCGACCACGAACGCGAGGTCACCGTCGACCAGCGCCGAGAAGCCCCGGGTCCGCATGCGGATGGTGGCGCCCTGCACGATGCGTGACGTCGCCCAGTTGTTGATGAAGTACACGATCTCGCGAAAGATGACCGGGACGAACGCCAGGATGAGCAGCGTCAGCAGGCCCACCTTCAGCCCGAGCGCGTGGGAGGCGTCGAGGAGGATCGTGCCGTAGAGACCGCTGCTTTTCACGGAGCCGAACTCGATGTACTGCAGGACCGGGTTCAGCATGCCGACCGCGAGACCCTGCAGCACGGCGAGGGCGACCGAGAGACCGACCAGCAGGACGATCCGCGTGGCAGGCACCGACATGATGCGCAGCGCGGTGCGGCCGCGGCGCAGCACATGCCCCTTTGGTCGCTTGATCAAGCTGCTCCTTGCCTCGACAGAGAAGGCGCCCACGACGCGCGCCTTTGGCCGCTCGTGTTCGCGGTTGCAGTCTAGCGTGGCGGAGGCACGCGCCGCCATCGCTCGCCGGCCGGTGGGCCGCGCCGTTTCAGGCCGGCCGCACGACGCCTTGCGTGCGTGCCGACTTGCCGGCCTTCAGGTGCTTGCCGGCGAGCTCGGCGGCGGGCACCGAAAAGGCCGCGACCGCCGCGCCGTCGAGCGTCACGCCGCCCTGCTCGATGCGCCGCCGGCCTTCGGAGCGGCTGAGCGCGAACCAGCGCTCCATGATCGCCGGCAGGTACACCGTACCGTCCTCGATGTCGGCGGGCTCGAGGGTGAGGGCCTGCACGTCGCTGGCCACTTCGTGGCGGCGAAAGACGCGCTCGAAGTGCTCCTCGGCCTCGGCGGCGGCGGCCTCGCCCCGCAGCCGTGTGAGGATCTCGCGCGCCAGCGTGGCCTTGAGGTCGCGCGGGTTCAGCGCGCCGCCGGCGAGGCCCTCTTCGAGGGTCGCGATCTCGACGGCGTGATGCGCCGTCAGCAGGCGGAAGTACGTCATCATCACCGCGTCGGGGATGCTCATGACCTTGCCGTAGACGTCGCGCGGGTCTTCGGTCACGCCGATGTAGTTGCCCAGCGACTTGCTCATGCGCTCGACCCCGTCGGTGCCCGGCAGGATGTCGACCGTCATGATGGCCTGAGGCGGCTGGCCGAAGTAGCTCTGCAGGTCGCGCCCCATGAAAAGGTTGAACTTCTGTTCGGTGCCGCCGAGCTCGATGTCGGAGTGCACGGCGACCGAATCGTAGCCCTGAGCGAGCGGGTAGAGCATCTCGAGCATGGAGATCGGCTGGTGAGCGTTGAAACGCTTCTCGAAGTCGTCGCGTTCGAGGATGCGGGCCACCGTCGTGGTCGCGGTCAGCTCGAAGAGCTGCTCCATGGAAAGCGGCCCGAGCCACTCGCCGTTGAACCGTATCTCGAGCCGGGCCGGATCGCGGTCGAGGATCAGGAAGGCCTGTTCCTGGTAGGTGCGCGCGTTGGCGTCGATCACGGCCGGATCGAGCCGCGGCCGCGTCTTGGACAGCCCCGACGGGTCGCCGATGCGGGCCGTGTAGTCGCCGATGATCAGCACCGCGACGTGGCCGGCGTCCTGGAACTGACGCAGCTTGTTCAGCACGACGGTGTGCCCGAGATGAAGGTCGGGCGCGGTGGGATCGACGCCGAGCTTGATGCGCAGCGGCCGGCCTTCTCGCTCGGCTAGAGCGAGCTTGGCCTGCAGTCCGCCGTCGGGCAGCACCTCGACGGTGCCGACCGCGAGATCGTCGATGAGCCGCTGGTCTACCATGGCGCCGCGCATGATACCACAGGGCCCGCGGCACGCCGGAAAGGCCCCGAGCGTGACCGCGGGCCCGCTCTCGCGCGAGCACCCGGGCACAGGGGCTATGGTCGCGCGGCCAATCAGCCGACAGAAGGTCATATGTCGGGCTGGCGTCGCAGAGCGAGAGGCAGGCACGCGGACTACCGCACGGTCGTCGCGGTGGCGACGCTCGGCGTCGTCGTGCTCATCGCCGGGGTCGCCGGAGTCACGGTGAAGGCCGGCTTGTCGACCGTCGCCAGAGGTCTGCCGAAGCTCGACATCGCCGCTCATCAGGCCGTCACCCAGAACACCATCATCTACGATGGCTCTCCGCGACATCACGTCCTGGCCGTGCTGCGCGGCGACGAGAGCCGGGTGATCGTCAACTCCGGCCAGATCGCGCCGGTCGTGAAACGGGCCGTGGTGGCCATCGAGGACCGCCGCTTCTACGAGCACGACGGCGTCGACTATGCCTCGATCCTGCGAGCCCTGGGCCGCGACCTGACCGCCGGCCGCACGGTGCAGGGCGGTTCGACCATCACCCAGCAGTTCATCAAGAACGCCTACCTGCCGCGCGACGAGCGCACCGCCGACACCGTGTCGCGCAAGCTCCGCGAGGCAGTGCTGGCCTACCAGCTCGAGAAACGCTGGTCCAAGGACAAGATCCTGACGGACTACCTGAACACGATCTACTTCGGGCAGGGCGCCTACGGCATCGAGATGGCGGCCCGCACGTTCTTCGGCAGGAGCGCGCGCCGGCTGACCCTGCCGCAAGCGGCGCTGCTGGCCGCCGTCATCCAGAACCCGGTCAGGGACGACCCGTTCACCGACCCTGCGGCCGCCCGCGCCCGGCGGCAGGTCGTGCTGGACGCCATGCGGCGGCAGGGCGTCGTGTCGGCGCGTGACGCCGCGGCAGCGGCGCGCGCGCCGCTGCCGCGGCGGCCCCACACCCTGCCCAAGAGTCACCTGGCGCCCTACTTCGTCGAGTACGTGATCTCGCAGCTCGTCCATCAGTTCGGCGCCGCGACCGCCTTCGGCGGCGGCCTGCGCGTCTACACGACCCTCGATCCCCGCGTCCAGCGCGACGCCGACAAGGCCGCCACCGCGATCCTCGGGCAGCCCGGCGACCCGTCGGTCTCGCTGGTCGCCATCGACCCTCACACAGACCAGGTCAAGGCCCTCGTCGGGGGCCGCGACTTCGCCCGCCAGCAGTTCGACGTGGCGGTCGACGGCCGGCGCCAACCCGGCTCGGCCTTCAAACCCTTCGCCCTGGCCACGGCCATCCGCCAGGGCATGTCGCCGGCGAGTGTCTTCATCTCCGAGCCCAAGTCGATCGCCCTGGGCGACGGCTCGAGGTGGAACGTGAGCACCTACTCGGGCGGCTACGCCGGCAAGATCACCTTGGCCGACGCGACCGTCGAGTCCGACAACACCGTCTACGCCGACCTCTCGATGATGGTGGGTCCCGACAACATCGCCGGCACCGCCGCGGACATGGGGATCACGAGCTCCGTCGGCGACAACCCGTCGATCGCCCTGGGCGGTCTCACGACCGGCGTCAGCCCGCTCGAGATGGCCAACGCCTACGCGACCCTCGCCGACGGCGGCGAGCGTCTGAGCGGCACGATGCTGGCCGACGGCGTGCCGGCGCCGATCTCGATCACCCGGGTGACCGACGCGCAGGGCAAGACCCTGGTCCGCAACACCCTGGTGCGTTCGCGCGCGCTGCTGCCCTGGCAGGCGGGTCTCGAGACGTCGATCCTGCAGCAGGTGATCGCCCGTGGCACCGGACAGGCAGCGGCGATCGGCCGGCCCGCGGCCGGCAAGACCGGCACGACCACCAACTACGCCGACGCCTGGTTTTGCGGCTACACGCCGGACCTGGCGGCCGCCGTCTGGGTCGGCTATCCACGCTCGCAGCGCGAGATGATCGTGCACGGCATCAGGGTCGCGGGCGGCACCTTTCCGGCGATGATCTGGAGTCGTTTCGCGAGCGGCGCCCTGGCCGGCGTGCCGCCGCATGCGTTCCCGCGCTTCAAGACGCCGCCGGTCAAGAAGCGGATCGTCTGTGCCCGCAGCGGCGCCCTGGCGACGAGGTGGTGTCCGGAGCGCCTGAAGTGCTTCTTCTTCGACGCCCAGGGGCCCACCGAGCCGTGCACGCTCCACGGTCCGCTGCGGGTGAGCGTGCCCGCCCTGACCGGCCTGAGCCTCAGCGCCGCCCAGGCGCAGCTGCGAGCCAGGAAGCTCGGCTGGCAGATCGTCTACCTGCCCGGCGATCCGGCTCAGCAGGGCCTCGTCGTGGGCCAGTCACCCCCGACCGGCGAGAGCATCCTTCAGGGGACCGACGTCACGCTGCGCATCGACAGCGGTCCGCTGCACGTCATACCCGACGTCGTGGGGCAGTTCCGCGGCGCCGCCGAGGAGACGCTGCAGGCGGCCGGCTTTGCCGCCGGCGTGACCTACGACGACCTGTCGGGAGGAGCGCAGGGCACGGTGGTCAGCCAGCAGCCGGCCGGCGGGACGTCGGGTAAGGGGACGGTCGGGATCGTCGTGCACGGCAGCGCGGTGAACGTCGTGGTGCCGTCCACGGACGGCCTGACGCTGGCCGCGGCTCAGGCCGCCCTGGCCGCCGTCGGACTGGGAGCTGAAGCGCCGGCTGGCGGCGCCGGCGCGCTGGTGGTCTCACAGGCACCGGCCGCGGGCTCGACACTCGAGCTCGGCGCACTCGTGCGCCTCACCCTCGCGGCACAGCCGGCGCCGAGCAGCTCGCCGTAGCGGCGGCCGCCACGCGATGACACCTGCCGCGCGCCACCGCGCGCCCGCGCGCCTCTGTGTGCCGCGCGCCTCTGCGTGCCGCGCGCCGCCGTGCGCCGCGCGGTCAGGCGACGCCGCGGAAGAGGTGGCCCGTCGTGAACCGCCCACGGTCGCTGAAGGCCGCGAGGCCGGCCAGGCCGGCGCGCGCGAAGGCGCGGCGCTCGTCGCCGCTGAGATCGGCCTGCACGACGATCGCGCCGCGCACGCCCGCCGCGGCGAGCTCGTCCAGATGCCCGCAGACGTTGGTCACTCTGGAGCTGAAGATGCGGGTCTCGCCGGGGGCGACCTGCACCGGGAACGCATAGCCGCGAGTGTCGGTCAGCATGAGCGAGCCGGAAGCGGCCGGGCCCTCCGCCGGCCCCAGGGTGTCGCGGCTCACGAGCACCTGTTCGCGTCCGAAGACAAGCGCCTCGACAAGCGGCGCGGCGGGCGCGCTCGCCCGGTCCCCTGTCGCCGCCGCGAGGCCCGTCGTGAGAAGGCCGATGTCGTCGAGCGACAGCTCCGCGCTACACACGAGGCCGGCCGCCCCGAGCAGTGGGACCGAGCGCGGGTTCAGCCCCTGCAGCGGATACTCGAGCAGCACGGTGCCCGCCCACGACAGCGCCGCCGCGTGCCGGGCGTAGACCGCATCCCAGCCCAGCGCCGCGACGACGCGCGCCCACCGCTCATCACTGTCGAACAGCACCTCCGGCGAGCGGACCCGCAGCGCCACCCCCCGGCGGCGGGCGCCAGCGACGGCGGCGCTGATCGAATCCGGATCGTCGCCCCGCCTCAGATCGAGGCAGAGCGCGTCGATACCCTCCCACGCGACGGGCTCCTCCCCGGGGCGCACGCGCAAGACGACCTGCAACGCCACTGAGACAGCCGGCGCGGTGCGTGCGACGCCGGCCGGCACGGCCGCGGACACCGGTGCGGCGCCGGCCGAAGAGCCGGCATTCGTCGCCGAGGCGGCGGCGAGAGCGGTGCCGGACGCCGCTGGGGCGACGGCGGGAGCGGTGCCGGACGACGCCGGGGCGACGGCGGGAGCGGTGCCGGACGACGCCGGGGCGGTCACGGCCCGCCGCCAGCGCTCCAGCCGCCGCTCGTCGAGGGCCGCCACGGCCGCGCGGCGCAGCTCCTTGAGATCGCCGACGCCCAGGAACAGACCCTCGTCGACGGCGAACTCGCAGGAGCGCAGCTCGTACGGTGTGCCGCCGAGCGCCGCGATCGCGCGGCGCGCCTTGTCGGCGGTCAGGCCGGCGGTCCGGGCGGCTGCCAACGGCACGTTGCCGTCGACCGTCACCTCTTCCCCATCCCCTGTCAGAGTCAGGCGCGGACACTCACCCCGGCGGCCGCGCAGAACGGCCGCGAGGGCGATCGGCCGGGCGAGCACGCGTGCCGCCACCGCGTCGGCTGTGAAGGCCTCGTCCCGGCCCGAGCTCGTGCGAAACACCCTGTCTTTGACGCTCACCCGCTCCCGCAGGCGCAGCACGACGCGCCCGGCATCGGCCCCGCGCGCCCCGCCGGCGAGCTGTTCGGCGCCGCCGTCGCGCTCACGGCCGGCGAGCTGCCGACGGCCGGCGCTGTGTCCGCGATCGGCGAACACAGGCGCGAGCAGCGCCTCGAGCCGAGCGGGATCGGTCGCGCCCGCGACCGTGTAGATCTGCAGCACGTCGGCGTGATGCAACTCACGGTCGACGCGCACGGTGGCGCGGCCGCTGGCTTCGTCGACGGCCTCGACCCGGCCGATCTGGACGCCTCGGTGCCCGCCGCTCCCGCCACTGCGCACGGCGGCGTGGCGGCCCTCGAGGTGCGCCGTCGTGAAACCGCGCGAGAAGCTCTGCTCGAGGCGCTCAAGCCAGGCCGGCGACACCGTGAACCCGGCAGGATCGGCGAGCGCCGCGTCGAGCGCCTCGCGATAGACGGCGGTCGTCACGGCGACGTAAGCCGGGTCTTTCATGCGGCCCTCGATCTTGAGCGAGGTGACTCCCGCCGCGAGCAGCGCGGGCAGCGCGCCGATAGCGGCTAGATCGGAGGTCGAGAGGATGCGCTGCGGCTCGGGGCCCTCGCCACCGGCACCCTTGGTCCCGGGTGAGGACATGCCGGGCGAGAACGTGCCGGGCGGCGATGCGCCGGGCGGATGCGTGCCGGGCGGCGATGCGGCGAGCGAGAACGGGCCGGCCGCGCCCGCGTCGCGCGAGGGCTGGTCAAGCCGGTAGCGCATGCGGCAGGCCTGGCTGCAGCGGCCTCGGTTGCCGCTGCGCCCGGAAGCCAGGCTCGACAGCAGGCAGGCTCCCGAATAGCCATAGCACAGCGCGCCGTGGACGAAGGCTTCGAGGCCGAGGCCGTGGGGCTCGAGCGTAGCGATCTCGTCGAGGCTCAGTTCGCGCGCCAGGATGGCGCGGGCGAAGCCCAGGCCGGCCAAGCGCTCCAGCTGGGCGCCGGAGTGCGTGTCGAGCTGGGTGCTGGCGTGCAGCTCGAGCCCAGGGTAGGCCTCGCGCACGAGCGCGGCCAGACCGAGGTCGGTGACGATCAGCGCGTCGAGGCCGGCCCTATAAGGTTCGGCCAGCGCGGCGAGAGCGGGCTCGAGCTCATCGTCTCTGAGCAGCACGTTCAGGGCCAGGAAGACGCGGGCGCCGAACAGATGGGCGCGGTCGATGGCGGCCAGCAGGGCCGGCGGATCGAAGTTGCCGGCGAAGGCCCGCG
>PMKK01000222.1:1359-5968 GCA_003157715.1 Actinomycetota bacterium | reverse complement strand
GCGTTACCCGCCCGCGAGGCGGGCAAGGATGCGTCCGAACAGACCGTCGGGGATGCCCGTCGGATCGGCAAGAGTCTCAATGGCGAGGCCGTTGGACAGCGCCAGCACGATCACGGTCTGCTCTTCGGCAGACCAGGCCGGCGTGTCCGGGTCGCCCGCGGACGCCTGTCGTATGGCCTCGGCAATCGACGCCCGGAGCGCTCGCCGATGGGCGACGAACTGCTCACGAACCGCCGGCTCCCTGATGGCCCGCAG
This sequence comes from Actinomycetota bacterium, assembly GCA_003157715.1. The sequence continues at coordinate 5,713 of PMKK01000222.1, read as the reverse complement.
CCAGAACTCGAGGAACAACATCTGCCACTCAGGCTGGTCGATCGAGGCCTGGGCAAGCCGGTCTCCGATCTCGGTGGCGGCCTGCTGACTGGTGGAAGCATGAGCCAGCACGCTGCGGGCCGCTTCCACCCGAACGCCCACCTCAGCGTCCAGGAGTGCCAGGAACAGCTCGTCCTTGCTGGCGAAGTTCGAATAGACGGCGCCTTTGGTAAAACCCGCCGCGGCGGCAACCTCGTCGATGGTCGCCACCGAGAAGCCGCGTCGCGCAAACACGGTGGCGGCGGCCGCCAGTATTCGTGAGCGCACTTCGTCCCGGCGCGGCCGAGGCACCCGCGAGTGAGCCGCCATGCTGAACCACGCCTCCTTTGACTGTCTGGTTTCACTGTATCATACTCGCGAGTATCCGATACTTGCCAGTATCGAAGGCCAAGGAGGGACGATGGCACAGCGACGTGGAGAGCCTGGCGCTCATCGGTGGGCGGCCTTGCTCGTGGTGTGCGTCGCGGCGCTGATCATCAACGTGGACAACACCATCCTCAACGTGGCTCTGCCCGTTCTCGTGCGCGAACTGCACGCCACGTCCAGCGAACTGCAGTGGATCGTCGACTCCTATGCGATGGTCTTCGCGGGGCTGTTGCTCGTCGGTGGCAGCCTNNTCGTCCCTGGCGATCATCAACGACCTCTTTCGCGACCCCAAAGAACGGGCCCGGGCCATCGGTGGGTGGGGCGGCACCATCGGACTCGGCATCGCCATCGGCCCGATCGCCGGCGGCCTGCTGCTTACCAGGTTCTGGTGGGGCTCCGTCTTCATGGTCAACGTTCCGATCGTGATCGCCGGGCTGATCGGGGCCCTGGTGCTCGTGCCCAGCTCGAAGAACCCTTCGGCCGACCGTCCCGATCCGGGCGGAGCACTCCTGTCGATCGCCGGCCTGGGCCTGCTGCTCTGGGCGATCATCGAGGCTCCGACCGCAGGCTGGACCTCGAGAGAGGTGGTGACGGTCGGACTCGCCAGCCTCGCCGTTCTTGGCGCCTTCGTCGCCTGGGAGGCGCGCAGCCGCCACCCTATGTTGCAGCTGGGGTTCTTCTCTGACCGACGATTCTCCGTTGCGGCGGCGGCGGAGAGCCTCGGCACGTTCGGACTTCTTGGGGCACTGTTTTTGCAGACACAGTTCCTGCAATTCGACCTCGGCTATTCACCCCTGCAAGCCGGGCTTGGCATCCTGCCCGTCGCGGCCCTGCTGGCCGTGAGCGCGCCGCTATCTTCCCTCGTCGCTCGCCGCATCGGGATCAAGTTCACCGTTGCCGCCGGCCTCACGGCGATCGCCGGAGGTTTGTTGCAGGTCTCAGCGGTGTCAGGGCTCGCCACGACCTACAGCGACGTGGTGCCCGGCTTGCTGCTGATCGGTCTAGGGGCCGGGCTGCTGCTTCCAACGGCGACGAACTCCGTCGTGGGATCGGTCCCCCACGGCGACTCTGGGATCGGATCAGCCTCCAACGCCGTGGCCCTTCAGGTCGGAGGCGCGCTCGGAGTCGCCGTGATCGGAAGCGTGATGTCGACCCGCTATCGGGACCACATGACCGCGGCGCTGGCCGGCCGGCACGTGCCGGCCGTCATCTCACACACGATCCTGGGCTCACTCGGCGGTGCCCTCGCCGTGGCACGAAGCGCCGGTGGCGCCACCGGCGCCCTGCTGGCGCACGCGGCGCGCGGCGCGTTCATGAGCGGCAGCGAAATGGCGCTGGGCGCCGGCGCCGGTGTAGCCCTCGGCGGCGCGATCCTCGTGCTGGCGTGCCTGCCGTCCCGGACGGTTAGACAATCACCCGATCCCGACGCGGACTCGTAGCGGCTGGCTCAACACGGCACTGCCCGACGCAAATCTTGGCGAGCGTCTTGCAGTCGACTGCGATCAGGCGATGATGTTGGCCATGTCTGCCCTTCGCCTCTTCGCCGGCCCCAGCCGCTCGCAGCGGCCGGCCAGGTCAGTTGCCGTTCGCCCCTGAGCGCCACAGGCTTCTGACGGCAAGAGGGCGACCGAGCTTGCACTCGAAGGCAGACTTCACGTCGTCGGGATAGGCGATCGGGATCGACTTCATCGGTGCGTCGCCGTCTGAGAGGATGACACCACCCTCCTCGATCGTCTCGAGGCACTCCGCGGCGGCTTCCGCCAGACGCGCGTCGCCGTGGCGAATGGCTTCCATGAGATAGGGTATGGCGGGCTCGCCGATGCCTGCCACGGCTATCCTCGCGCGGTGGCATTTGAAGCTGGTGAGCGCGCGGTACCCAGGAGGGCCGGGGGGTCTGCTGATCTCGCGCAGAAGGAGTGGGATCGCGGGTTCGCCGATCAGCGAAAGCGCGACTCGGGCGTCGTTGGCGCGCAAGTCGGCCACGTTTGCGACATCGAGCGCCTCGATCAGGCCAGGGATGTCACCGTGCTTGAACAACTGTATGGCGCTGGGTTTAGACAACTCCCATCCCCCCTCAGGAGTTCTTCTACGTCACCGCACCGGGCGGGGTCAACGGTTCCAGAGGGGCTTGTGTCTCCCAGCCTGACGACGTCCGCCAAAGTCCGGGGGGCGGGACTTCCACGACCGCCGCGCCGCGCGGTGCCCGGTCGGCGTCACCCCTAAGGCCGCGGGGGCGTGGTCGGGCCGCCCTGGCTGTCGACGCGCGGCTCCTCGAGGATGGCCGTCATCTCGTCGGAGATGGGCGCGCGCAGCAACAGAATGCCGTAGAGCGCGTCGGTGAGCTGGGTCGAGCTTTCGAGAAGACCGACGACTTGGCGCAGCCTGTACTCGAGAAAGAAGTCGGGTGAGACGCGCAGGGCCGCGGCGATCGTGCGGATCACCGGGTCGGTCGGGACCGGCCTTGTGCCCTGGGTGAGATGGTTAAGGTAGCCGGCCGAGAGCCGGGTCATGTAGGCCAGCTGGCGGTAGCTCAGATGGCGTTCCTCCATGAGGCCCTTCAGCGCGCTCGGGAACCGCTCGAGCAGCAGATGCCGGGCAACGTAATACGGAAGGCCTTTGCGGATCTGCGGTTGCTCGGTGTGCGAGTCGCCCATGGCCCCTCCCCGGGGTCGTGCGACGCTGTGGCGCCGTGCCGACCCCTCGCGGGCCGGCACCGTCAGCGTCCTTGCACCGTTACCATCGGCGACTCGCGTGCCGCCGAGCATGGGACATTCGCCCACTTCAACCGGCAGCGTCTCGGCCCGCGTCATGCTCGCAGCAAGGGCGCTGAGGCGCACGGCCTGCTCGGCGAGGCGCGCGGCGCGGCGTAGAACCGACGGGTCAGTCTTGATCCGAAAGCCACGCGACAACGATCCGCCCTCACTGAGGGGGCAACCGCGTGCCTGCTACTCGAGCCGCAACTGCTCCTGTTTGGGCGCCGTGTAGAGCACGTGGTCGCGATCGACGAGGAAGGCGTGGCCGCCCTCGAGAGTCAAGCGGTAGTGGCGTCCCTTGCGCTCGATCGTCTCGACAAGCACAAACTCACCGCTGGCCGACATACGATGGAACACGCGGCGGCGCTTCCAGTTCAGCGCCCGCGCCAGAGTCACGCGCTCCATCATCAGCCTGCCTGCCGATCTTGCGACTCCAGAGGGACCAGGCGCAGCGCGAAGATCAGCTCGCCGTCGGCGACCTGGCCCGTGGGCGCGAAACCAAGCTTCTCGTTGACCCGCAACGACGGCAGGTTGTCGGGCGCCACACCCGAGATGAAGTGCGTGACGCCGTGCTCGCGGCGAGCCCACTCGAACATCGCCCCGGCGGTCTCGGTGGCGAAGCCGCGATCGCGGTGGGCGGCAAAGATCGTGTAACCGACNNCACCTGGTCGCGGCGCATCTTGAAGAACTGCGGATCGTCGTCGGGCTCGCTGCCAAACAGCTCGTCGTCAAGAGTGAAGGCGACGAGCTTCTGTGCGCCGCTCCCGTCGCCGGCGATGAGGGCGTCAAGGAACTGAGCTGAGAGCAGGATCAGATCGAGTCGCGGGCCGCGAATGAGGTCGAGGGTCAGCGCCACGTGAGCCGGCTCGAGTTCACGTCGTGGTCTTGGAGGATCGGTGTGCCGGGCATCGTCAACGAGCAACCCCTTCGTGTGTGCGCCCCATCTATGCGCGACGGGCGCGACAGGCGGGACAGGCACAGCGGGCGCAGCGGGCGCGACAGGCGCGACAGGCGNNTCTTCGGGGCTGGAGAAGATGAGGGGACCGGTCGATAAGCGGAGTGTGGGCGTCGGGCCGACCACTCGCAAAGCTGAGCGAGACACAGCAGGCAAGAACGTCCACCATCTGCCGTTGCCTGTCTTACAGACCTACATCTCAGGAGAACCGAACCCGATGCGTAGTTCCCGAATCGCCTGT
>PMKK01000222.1:0-1308 GCA_003157715.1 Actinomycetota bacterium | reverse complement strand
AAGGCCGAGGCCGCCCTCGTCGCCGATGCGAAGCGAGGCGTGGCAGTCAGAGTGCTGTTTGACTCGGACGCTGCCGGCGGTGGCGGCGGCCGCCCGGTAAACGAGGCGGCCTACAAGGAACTGAAAGCCAACGGCGTCAGTGTGAAGTGGTCGTGGCCCGGAGTGCTGTGGCACCAGAAGAGCATCGAGCGAGACGGCACCGCGGTAGCCGTCATGACGTGCAATCTCTACGCGCCCTACTACCCCACGCTGCGAGACTATGCGGTCATCACCGACAACCCCGCCACCGTGTCCGGCGTCGAGGCCACGTTCGACGCCGACTTCGCCAACACCAGCATTCCTCCCACGACGGGTGTGGCGCCCGCGGGTTCGGAGCTGATCTGGTCACCAGGCGCCCAGAGCGGCCTGGTCGACCTCATCAAGTCGGCTCGTTCGGGCACCACACTCTACGCCGAGGACGAGCAGCTCGACAGCCCAGCCATCGAGCAGGCATTCGTGGCGGCCGCCGGAAGGGGAGTCACGGTCGATCTGACCATGACGTACGCCCCTGCCTATGTCGCCGGGTTCAAGACTCTCAAGACTGGTGGGGTGCACGTCAACCTGTACCACGGCAATACGCCGCTCTACATCCACGCCAAGGCGATCTCGGTCAACGACACGACCGTGTACGCGGGCAGCAGCAACTTCACCACCGCCATGACCAACGACGATCGAAACGCGGGGCTCATCACCACCGCCCCGACCGTGGTGCGCGGCATCACCGCGACCATGGCGAGCGATTTCGCGGGTGCCACCCCGTACTGACTTTGCCATCGCCCCTCGATCCGTGTCACGCTACGGGCAAGGATATGTTCCGCGGTGACGCAGTGCGAGGAGAGCGCGTGGGCACAGAACTGCCGCCCGACAGCGCGGGTATGGCCACCTGGATAGGCGAGGCGATTGCCGGGTTCTGCGACTCGGCGCACAACAGCCTTGGCATGCCGCAGGCCGAGCCGGCGTTCGGGACGCCGCTGGTGGGCTTTGCCGCCGGCGACGACCCCCTGTTCGAGGAGCTCAAGCAGCACGTCGGTCCCTCTCACTGGACGCCTGAGGAGGCGTTCGCGCTGGCCTTCCCGGAGCTGGNNGACAGACGAGCCTCCCGGCGGAACGCTGGGTGCGAGCCAAGTTCGCCGGCGAGCAGTTCAACGTCGCCTTGCGCGAGCACCTCGTGGAGGCGCTCGAGAAGGCCGGCATTGCCGCCGTCGCCCCCACCCGCCTGCCGCACCGGTCGATGGCCGCAGTGACGAGCACCTGGTCCGAGCGCCACAT
>PMKK01000118.1:3558-8213 GCA_003157715.1 Actinomycetota bacterium | reverse complement strand
GGCCGCCCCGCCAGCCGCATGCGCGCCGCCCACCATGGCCGCCCCGCCCGCCGGAAGCACACCGTCCACCTCAGGCGCGTCCGCCATACCCACGCTCCCCGCCACAGCCGCGCCGCCGGCCGTCGCGCGCGGCCCGACGGCGCCGGGCAGCTTGAACTTCGCCGGCTGCACCTGGACCAGGGCATGCCGCAGTTGGGCCGCGACATTCATGTGTCCCGCGATGAGCGTGTCGACGTTGGCAAGCGAAGCCTCGAGGGCTTCGAGCTCCCGGACGCTCTCCGGGAGCAGCTCGGCGGCGGGAATCTCCTTCCAGGTCTTCACGACGAAGAGCTTCTTGACCTCTTGCAGGATCTCGTCGGACTCATCGAGGTTGTCGTTGACCGAATCGAGGATCTCCTCGAGCCGCGGCTGCTCCAGCGTGTTGAACCGTTCAAGGATGAGCTGCACGTTGTGGATGCTGGTGGGCACCACGCCGGGCTCCTCGTAGAGGATCCCGTGGATCGCGTCTCTGACGGCGGCGAGCTGAGCACGAGTGAGCAGCACCTGGTAGGACTCACCCGGGTAGGCGGCGCCAAACAGGCCCATCCACCAGGGGACATCGTCGTCGGTTGCATCAAGCGCATTCAGCAAGCCGACCAGGGCGGTTTCCAGCGCCCGCAGCCCCTTCAGCCGCGCCAGCTCCTCGTCCCAGAGGGTGTCCTCATCGCGGGGCGTGAGGCGGTCGATGGTGATGAGCTTCTCCAAGTCCTTGATGAAGGAGCTCATGTCGGCGCCCAGTCTGGTCACTGTGGCGCCTATGTCGGCGAGGGCAGTCCCGGCGTTGTCGCCGATCTCCTCGACTGCCGTGCCTGCCTTGCCGGCCGCGTCGCTGGCCTCGACGATGCCCTTGCCGACGTTGTAAAGCCCGCCCGTGAGAATGCCACCAACAATGTCGTCCCATCCCATCGCCGCTCACCCCCGTTGGTTCTCCATCACGGCCGGTCGCCCCGATCTCCGCGGGGCGGCGCCGACAGATGGATGTTGACCGTGCGCCTGCTGTTTACCGTGCACCTGCCGTCGACAGCGACGACCGGTCCTGCCTGCCGCGACCGGCGTGACGCGCATCGACGATCAGGTTCTATCAGGCGAAACGGCAGGTGCGCGTCACCCGATTCGGGTGAGCCTGCACCACAACGGGCGGCCATGCTTCCAATCGTACGCCGGTGGGTAGAGTGCCCGTCGTCTGTCGTAAGGGGGGATCCATGCGCGGTCGATGGAATGCAGGCGCCATCCTGATCCTCGGGCTTGTCTCGCTCCTTTGGTTGGCACTCGGGCCGGCACCACCGGCGCTGGCGGCCTCGGCTTCCGCCTCCGGGCCCACACTCTCGGTGGCTCAGACATCTGTGTCGATGCAGGTCAGAAAGGATGGCCTGTTCGACAGCCGGTCCGACGTGGGGCAGGCGATCGGGTCGATCCTCGTCTCCAGCCTGGGCAAGGGCCGGGCGTCCATTCAGATATCGGGGTACTACTCCGATGGGACCGGGGCGGGGGTCACGTTTCATCGCGGCGTTCCCAGTGCCGCCCCGTTTCCCAACGTCTCCCCTGTGCCGGCCGTGCCTGTTCGCTCGAACGGCTCCCAGCCGATCGCCGTGTCGTTCAACTGGACCAGGACCAGCACGACCACCGGCTGGCTTGTGGTCGCCGACAAGGCCCACCCGAGCCAGCGGGTCCTTGTGCCTTTCCAGGTGAAGGAGATCATCCCCGGCGCCGTGCTCGCCAGGGTGTTCGGCTATGCGGCGGCGATCGCCGCCGGCCTGATCGTCATCGTCGCGCTGAGCCTGCGAAGCCACAAACCGCTCAACGACCTGACCGAAGGTCCGACCTGGTCGTTCAAGGACAGCTGGGCGTCGAACTTTGTGGCGCTGGGATCGGCCCTCGGCACGATATTCGCGGCATCGGGGTTTCTGGCAGACTTCCTGCCGGGTCTGTCCACCGGGATGTTCGTTGGCTTCAGTCTCGCCTACGGCGCGCTGGTCCTGATCGCACCGCTCGTCTTTCAGACCCTGTCCTGGAAAGGGGCGCCGACGTATCGCGGGCTACTGGTGGCGGGCGCAATCGTCTTGTGGGCCGTCGTTGGCGAGCTCGGGACAGCCGTGGAGCTGCTCAACCGAGGCGGCCTGGCCCCCGCGGCAGGATGGCTAGCCTTCGTCGCGAGCGTCATCGTGCTGGGCTTCTATACGCGCGCATCGATCGTGCCGGTGATCACCGCGCCGTCGCCGCCGAAGGTGGATACGGTTGCCGCCGCGTCCTCGGCAGCCGGTGTAGCTGCGGCACTGGCGACCGCGGAAGGGCGGCCCGATGAGGACGTAAGGGCAGCCGCGACAGCGGCCGCAACGAACGTCATCGAAGCGACGACCTTGGCGCCCGCCGCCGCCCCGCTGGCCGCCGAGGGGGTCGCCGGCCGGGTTCCCGCCGGCAGGGCGCGTCCGGCGGCCATGCTGTAGAGCGCCTGCGTCAAGGACCCGGGCGCGAACTGTTCGGCGCGAAGCAGACCGCGCTCGTAGGCTGCCCGGGCTTTCCAGGGTGACAATACGTCTGAGTCCTTGACCGCTGGGCACACTGGGTATCAAATGATACCATCATGCCGAAGCCGCCCAGACGCTGGGAGCTGACAGACCGCAAGCTCTTGCGCACGATCCGACGACTCGCCGGGGAGCCCGCCAAGGTCGCCGCCACCAAACGCGCCGTGTTCGACATGGCGGCGCTCCGGGTCACCAAGGCCGGCGTCTGCCAAGCCATCTGCGACTGGATCGACGGCGACGAGACGGTCATGGAGACGATCACGACCAGCATCCCCGAGCACGCCGGCGAACCAGCCTACGAGTTCCAACCCAACATCGATGGGCACGACATGTTCATCAAGGTGACCATCTACGAACGCGTAACCGACCACGAACTGCTCCTCCTCATCTCCGCTCACAAGCAACAAGGGGGCCAACGCCAATGACCGACATGCACTGCGCGATCTGCGGCAAAGACCAGCTCGTCGAGAAGCACGGCACCTTTGAATTTGAGTGGCCGGCCGACATCTCGGCCAAGCCGTCGCGTTTTGCCGATGCGACGTGGTGGGCGTGCAACGCCTGCGGCGAAGAGGTGCTGCCGGCCGAGCTGATCGCCCGCATCGAGGCCGAACGGTACCGCCTCGACGGGCTGCTCAGCCCGACCGAGGTGCTCGCAGTGCGCAAGCGTCTGGGTCTCACGCAGCGAGACATGTCGAAGCTGCTTGGCGTGGGCGAGAAGAGCTACACGCGGTGGGAGCTGGGGCTGTCGGTGCAGACAAAGTCGATGGACAACCTGGTGCGCCTGGCCGATCAGCACCCCGAAGTGCTGGCCAAGATCGAGGCGCAGCGCCGGCCCGAGCGGCGAGGCGAGATTGCCGCCTACGTTGCCAATCTCGCCACCTCAAAGCCCGTCACGGCCGCACCGCTCGCCGCCCACGGCGGCGAGCTCGACGAAGCCACGGCCAAACTCCTGCACAGCCGCTTGCGTGCCCTCGCCAAGGCACAGGTAGCGCGGGGATAGCCAGCCATGGGGCCACAACGCACAACCGCCTTCGTGCCTACGTCCGACGAACTGGTGGAATACCTCCTCGCCGAGACCGACCAGCGCAAACCCGGCCAGACCGAAACGCAGCCGCTGCTCGAGCTGCTGAAGCTGCAAGCACTCGAGATCGACTTCGCCGCCGCTCTACCTGAGGCACAGACCAGCCGCGGTGAACCCGTTCGCGCCTTGCTCGACTTTCGAGAGCGCCTGGTGGCGGTCGACGCCCAGCTCGACCAGAAGCGATCCCGCTTCAGCACCTTCCACGAGATCGGGCACTACGTCCTGCCCGAGCACAGCGGCCAGCTCGTTGTCTGCGGCAACGGGGACTTCGCCTACCGCACCGCAAGCGCCGAGGAACGCGAAGCCAACGCGTTCGCCGCGGAACTGCAGTTCAAGGGGCGACTTTTCAGACAAGAGACGGCGACCCTCCCGATAAGCGCCGCGACCGTCAAGCAGACGGCCGGCATCTTCGGTGCGTCGTTCGAAGCGACTGCGCGACATCTCGTCGAGGCAAGTCTGAAGCCGTGCCTGCTGGCCGTCTACGCGCAGTCGGGCATCAGGGAAGATGGCACGCCCCACACCAAGGTGCGCTACAGCGTGGCGTCACCGAGTTTCGAGCAGCAGTTCGGCCGCTCCTTCATGGACGACGACAGCGAGGCCGTCGCCGCCGCCTGGGCCCCAGGCCGAGACATCGCCGATAGCATCACTGTCGAGGTGGACGTCAAGATCGCCGGCAACGAGACCGTTCGCTTCGGCGCCGAATATTTCTCGAATGGTTACAACGCGTTCTGCCTGCTTACGCCGAGCAGCTGAGCCGTCCGCCAGCGTCGAACGCCGCGCGATTCCCCAGACCCGACGCCAACCAATTCCCCAGCCGGCCGCGCGGCACTGCTCAGCAGAGCCGCGCCTGCCCGGCCACGAACGAATCAGCGAGCCGATCGAGCGCTGGCAGGTACGGCCGCGCTTCGTCGCTCGCGAGGTATTGCGCGACCACGTCGCGCTTCGTGTCGACGAAGTGGATCGGCTCGAGGGGACCGGCATCGCTCAGCCGCTGCTCTGAATGCAGGCACCTG
>PMKK01000118.1:0-3534 GCA_003157715.1 Actinomycetota bacterium | reverse complement strand
CCTTACAGGGGCCGCACCAGCCTAACGAGCCTTGCATCTAGCGTGCAATCAAGTGCGCAGCGCCAACCGCACAAGTCCGGGCGAAGGCCGAAGAGCGCGAGCACTTGACCATCGCGAGACGGCCCGTCTGCCAACCCGCCTCGTACACATGCCCCTCTAGCCTCACCACTCGCCAATGCGGCAGAAAGGACCTCAACAGCTGTGGCGCCGCCGGCTCTAAGACGCCGCGCCTCCTCTTGACATCTTGGATACGAGCTTCGATCGCCGAGAAGGATGCGAACGTCAAGCTCTGGCTGAGCAACTACCTCTGAGCCGTCCGGCACTTCGATGGCCCAGAGGCTCCTCCGCACACCAACGAGATCGCCGGGGTCACTGATCTCTTCGTGGCGCAGGAACTCAGCCCATGCGCCGTCAGGGGTATCAGCAAGATACTGTACGGGTCCTTCACCGGCGGCGTGCCAGCGGGCGGCAGGTTGGCTATCGGCATCCCAAAGAAACGGATAGCGGCGATCGCACTGACGAAACCAGGTCCTGCTTGGCCTAGGTGGCACCGGCCCCGCCTAGCAGCTCGTCAGCAAGCAGGATTACCTTTCTCAGGTGATTATCATCCTCACTTCGCGCTGCAATGATGACGTCGGCTGGACTCTCGCCCTCAAGAGCTCTGCGAGGCCTCTCGAACCACCGTCGAATCCCGTACTCGTTGTATGAGCCGACGAGAGATCCGAGGATGCGAGCAATGATGTGGAGGCGCCACGCGATTCCATCAGGAGTATCTCTCTCCCCGCTCGAATAACGCCTTACTGAGGAGGGTGAGACTTTCAGAAGGCGAACCACCAAATCATCGCCGAGCATCTCCCGAACGGGCAACCACTCACCCGCTGGGTGCGGTGATGCGTTCAAGGCGTCAATCATCGCCCGTAGCGCCTCTGCAACCTGGGTGTCGTCCATAGACGCAGGCTCAAGCCGTCGAAGCATGGAACTCGACGCCGCAGCGACCCCATTCTTTTCGAGCACTCCTGCGACGGCTCGCAGGAAGTCCCAGTCCAGGTCGACATGCTCAGGAGTCTCTGGTGGCAACAGACCCATGGTCTGAGTGCGAACGAGAAGCGTCAAGGCTAATGGCTGAGCCATCGGCAGGTCGCTCAACGGACGCTCAATGGAATCAATAAGGACAGGAACCACAGTCCGTATTGTAGCCAGTTATCATCCGAATTCAAACGCCTTCTCAAGGCGTGAGGGGTAGGCCTCAAGAGGGCATCCTTCTTGCAGCAGTTGGAACGAAACTCCATGATCGCCTGGGCCACACAGAGGGTGGCCAGCTCGGCGTCGGTGATCCGGCGGCGGGCGTTGGCCCGCGCCTCTGGCAGAAGGTCAAATTCCTGACGGGCGACCGCCGACCGCGCCACTCACGGCTTCTGCAACTCGTGGGGACTAACCGCAGACGCCCTGGCTAGCAGTTCCGCCAGCCGTTCACCGTCGATAAGTTGCACCCCCCGGTGCTCCCCAAACCGCATGGCCTCGGCGCTGAACCCGCTGGGGCACACCACCGCGGCACGACCGCCCGAGTCCACCACGGGGACGACGCCGGCGATCGCTCTGACCGCCTCAACGCCAATGGGGCTGTCGTGATTCTTGCACTGAACGTAGAGCGTGGTCGTCACACCCACCACGTCGTCGCGGCGCGCGATCACGTCGATCCCGCCGTCACGCGACTCCTGAGTCAGCTCTGTCTCGTAGCCGAGNNTCGGCGACCGTGCTCCCGCCGCGCGAGCGGTCTGCTTCTGCGGCGGCCTCAACCCGAACAACCCAAAGAGCTCCTCAGCAGACAGGACACGGTCGAGATCCATGCTGACCTGGTCCACGACCATGTCGAACAGGCGCTGCTTGGCCTCGAGCAGGGCGGCGATGCGCTCCTCGATCGTGTTCGAGCATGTGTAGGTGTAGACATCGACGGACGACGTCTGACCCATGCGGTGGCTGCGATCCTCGGCCTGTTTCTCGCTGGCCGGATTCCACCAGCGGTCGAAGTGCACCACGTACGACGCCTCCTGAAGGTTGAGACCCTGTCCACCGGCCCTCAGTGACAAGATCAGGGCGCCATGGTCAGCATCGCTCTTGAAGCGACCGACGGTGCCGTGGCGCTCCTCTTGGGACATCGCCCCGGTGTAGGCGAGAGGGCTGAACTCCGAGAGGCCACGCGCGATCGCCGCGACGCCGAAGGAGTCGTCTGTGAACTGCGTGAACACGAGCATGCGATGGCCCTCGGCGCGCAGTACCGTCATGCGCTCCATCAGGTCGGCCAGCTTGGCGGACTCCCCCGTTGACGGACAGAAGTTGCAGATCTGTTTGAGGCGCGTGATCAGACTGAGCACATGCGTGATACTTACGGTCTCGCCGCGGGCTTGCAGCTCCACGATGCCCTGCTGCTCGGCCCTGTCGTAGGCGTGACGCTGGGCAGCGGTGAGGTCGAGCATCACACTATGAAGCCGCTTGGGTGGCAGCTCGGTCAGGACGTCGGACTTGCGACGGCGCAGTTGGAGCTCGCGGTGGCGGTCGAGGAGGCCGTGGTCGACCGCCAGTGCAGGCACGGCCTCGCCAGCTACGTTCGGCTGCAGGAACTCCATGATCGACGCAAGGTCGTCGATGGAGTTCTCAAGCGGAGTGCCGGTCATGGCCCACGACCGCAACCGGGGAATCGACTTACAAGCCGCACTCGCCCCTGTGTCGCGGTTCTTGATCTTCTGCGCTTCATCGAGGATCACGACTCCCCACGTCTTGCGTCGTGGCCCGCAGAGCGGGTTGGCCGTGAGGTCGGAGCGCAGGGACTCGTAGGTCGTGATGAACACGTGAGCTGGATTGGCCCAGGCCACGGTGCGCTGCTGTGCCTGGCCTCTCACCGTGCTGACGCGTAGCTCGGGAGCCCACTTCTTGATCTCGCCACGCCAGTGGTAGACGAGGCTGGCGGGCGCTACCACGAGTGCGGACTCGATGGTGTGTTCATGAAGGAGAATGCGCAGCGCGGCGATCGCCTGGATCGTCTTGCCAAGGCCCATGTCGTCGGCCAGCAGCACCTCGGACTTCGAGACGAGAACACGGACTCCATCCAGCTGGAACGGAAGCAGGTCCCCGGGCCATTCCAAGACCGAGCCGGCGACGGGAAGAAGCGCATGCAGGGGCGGCGACAGCAGCAGGCGCAGGCGGTCTCGAAGCGAGGGGCCGGCCGCGCCGGTTGCGCCGGCCTCGCCAACTGCGCGACCCTCGCGGTCTTGTGGGCTGCGACGGCTCATAGGCACGCACGAAGACGATGGCGGCGACTCAGGCGGAGCGCCGAGTTGCAACGCGGCGGAGTCCACCCTGCCGAGCTGAACATCGACGCCGTCGCAGGCGACAACGGAGCCGACCAACGTATGTGTTGCGCACACCGGCAGCAGGTCGGGCTCGACCGGACGCCGTGCGAGCCCGCCGGGACGCGGCGCCGGCAGTCGCAGGCGGCGCGGCGCGGCCGGCTGTACCTTCCTACTGAACAGCCCCAAG
>PMKK01000128.1 GCA_003157715.1 Actinomycetota bacterium | reverse complement strand
TAGATGCCGACGTGGTGGATGCCGGCCGCCGATGAGCCGAAGAACACCAGGTCGCCGGGCTGCTCGGAGCCGTGGGCGATGTGGGTGATCGAGGCGTACTGCATGGCCGCGTTGTGCGGTAGCGAGATGCCGACCTGAGCGTAGCACCACATGGCCAGGCCTGAGCAATCGAAGCCGCTCGGGCTGGCCCCGCCCCACACATAGGGGACGCCGAGCTCCTGCTGGGCGTACCCCACGACCGAGCCGTGGGCACCGGCAGTGGAGGTCGAACCGCCGCCGCCTCCGCCGCTCGACTGGACCTGTGGCGCGGCTTTCGCGGCCGCTGCCGCTGCCGCTGCCCTCGCGGCGGCGGCCTTGGCCGCTGCCGCTGCTGCCGCCTGCATGGTCGCGATCTGCTTCTGGACGCCGCGCAGCATGGTCTGGCGGCTCTGCAGGTCGGAGTAGATCTGCTGCTTGGTCGAGGCGCGCTGGGCGACGAGCGTTCTGGCCTGCCGGCCCTCGGCGAGCAGTGCCACGCGCTTTTCGGAGATCTGCTTCTTGAGCGTCTCGATGGTGCTGACCGTGGCGCTGCCGCTCTGGCCGACCTGGCGCATGGCGTCGACCTCGGTCACGAGGTTGTCGAAGCTGCGGGTCGAGAGCAGAACGTCGAGCACGCTCGCCTTGTTCTGCTTGTACATCGAAACGACACGCTGCGTGAGGAGCTGGCGGGCGACGAGCAGGTTGTAGCGCGCGACGCTGAGCTGCTGCTGGTTAGCGTGGATCTGGCCCTGGACCGTGGTGAGCTTCTGCGAAGCCGCGTCGTAGGACTCGACGGCGAACTCCATCTTGGTGTTGAGCGCTGAGACCTGCGTCGCGATGTGCGCGGCCTGGGCCTTCTTCTGGGCGATCGTCGCCCCCGAGGCGAGCCCCGGCGCGACCGCGCCGACAAGCAGCGACACTAGGAGGATGAGGAGAGCTGGGACGAGTAGCCTGCGCTTCTGCATGCCGTCGCCTCCTTTCGGGACTCACGATCGATGCCACGAGTCCTTGAGGTGCGCGCGTATCTGTCGTGCGCTACGTTGTCTTTGGGGCCAGCGCCCGCAGCGGGGCACGAACCCGGGGACCTTACCACACTCTCGTGACTCGTTCAAACGAGCCGACGCTCGGGCCTTCCGGTTCACATCGGCTCGTTGGCGCCGTCTCTTGAGCCCGCGGCGGCCGGCTGCGACCGGTCTTGCTGCGCGCCCATGTTAAGGAAAAGTTCGCCTTCGCGCCCGCTGTACCTTCCCGTCGCCGGCCACGAAGCCGGTCGCGGCGCCGCCGCCTTAGTCACGCCGCCGCCCGCCGCGCCGCCGCTCGACTGCCGCGGGCCGGATTTCAGACCGGGGCTGGTCCGGTCGGCGAGAACGCCACGACGCGATTGCGTCCCAGGCGCTTGGCGACGTGCATGGCCCAGACCGCCTTGTCCAGGAGCTCCTCTTTGGTGTGTCCGTCGGTGGGGAAGGTGGCGACGCCGATGCTGACCGAAAGCTGTTCGGGGCTCGACGTTATCTTCGTCTCCTGGACGCGCCGGCGGATGCGCTCGGCGACGTCGGCGGCGCCGGCTCCGTCCGTGCCGATCAGCGCGACCACGAACTCCTCGCCGCCGTAGCGCGAGGCGAGATCGATATGGCGGATGGAGCGTTCGACGATATGGGCGGTGGAGCGCAGGGCGTCGTCGCCGGCGGCATGGCCGAGCGTGTCGTTGAAGGCCTTGAACGCGTCGAGGTCGCAGAACAGCAGCGAGAGCGGCGCGCCGAGCTCCTCGCTGCGGCGCAGTTCCTCGCTCAGACGCTCGTGGAGGTAGCGGTGGTTGTAGAGGCCGGTCAGCCCGTCGGCGATGGCGTCGATCTCGGTGCGGTCGGCGTGTGCCGCCGCCGACTGCAGGACAGAGGCCAGCGTCTCCTTGCCGGCGGGCCGCGGGCCGCCTTGCTGAGCGCCCGCGAAGGGCGGCAGGCTGGCGGCTACGACCGCCACCACGTTGCCGCGGCGGTCGCGGATGGGCGCGATGCCGGTGATCCATACGCCGAACTGGTCGGCAAACAGGGCGTTGACTCGCGGCCGCTCTCCGGCAAGCACCTGGGGCAGCACCTGGAGGACTTCGTCGGGTGAGACGTCGGTGCCGAGCGGCGAGTGCCTCGCGGGGTCTATCTCGGCGTCCACGATCAGCGCGAAATGCCGCTCGAACCGGGCCTGCGTGGCGAGGCGCATCGTCGGCGGGTTGGCGTCGCGCACCTCGCGCAGAAGCGCGGCGATCTCCGCATAGTCATCGCCGGCCTCGTCATGAGGCCGGCGCAGACGGAGGTGCTGGTCGGCGTCGATGCGCGCGGCTGCCTGCCCGGCGACTTCGTCGGCCCGCAGACGGCGCGTCTCGAGATCGTCGAGCACCTCGAGGAAGACATCGGTGATCGCGGGGTCGAACTGCAGACCACGGCAGCGCCGCAGCTCCTCCAGGCAGCCGTCGGCGTCGAGGGCCTGGCGGTAGGGCCGCTGGAACGACATCGCGTCGTAGGAGTCGACCACGCACAGGGCTCTCGCCACCAGCGGGATCCCCTCGCCGCTCAAGCCGTCGGGATAGCCGCCGCCGTCCCAGCGCTCGTGGTGATGACGCACGCCGAGGACCAGGTCCTCCTCGAACAGCGTGCGGATGATGTCGGCGCTGAGCACGGGGTGCTGGCGCATCAGGTCCCACTCTTCGGAGTTCAGCATGCCGGGTTTGAGCAGGACGCGATCGGAGATGCCGATCTTGCCGATGTCATGGAGGTAGGCGGCCTCCTCGGCGCCGCGCAGGCGTTCCTCGGTCCAGCCCAGCCGCGAGCCCAGCAGCGCCATATAGGCCGACACGCGCGCCGCGTGGCCGAGGGTGTAGACGTCCTTGGCGTTCAGGGCCGAGCTCAACGACTTGAGATTGCTCAGGTGCATCGCCTTGACGTTCGCGTAGAGGCGGGCGTTCTTGACGGCCAGGGCGAGCTGCGTGCTCAGGCGCTCCAGCAGCCGGGTGTCGAGCGTATCGAAGGCGTTGGGCCGTGAGTCGTGCAGGATGAGAGCGCCTGCCGGGCGGGCTTCGAGTATGAGACCTACGAGGACAGTCGTCCCGACGGTGGCAAGCTCGGGGTGGTCCGCGGCCAGCGGGTTGTCGTCGGCCGAACGCAAGACCATGACGGGACGTTGCACCAGAGCGTCGCGAAACGGTAGCGGCGCGTCGGCCACGGACAGGCCTTCGAGCGCCTCGGCAAACGGGCTCTCGGTCTCGTCGGCATACACGACGTGGAGCCGTTCGTCGTCGACCAGCACCATGACGCTGGTCTCAAAGGGGAGAAGCTCGCGAAGGTGCACGGCCGCCGAGTGCGCGATCTCGCCGACATCGAGGCTGGCGGCCGTCTCGCGGGCGATCGAGTTGAGCATCTCGGTCTCGCGGTTGGCGGCCGCCATGGTGTCGTACAGATCGGCGTTTTCTATGGCCATCGCCGCCACGCGGCAGATCGCCGTCGCCGTGTCCACCGTCTGCTGGCTGAAGGTGCGTTCGCGGCGTGTCTCGACCAGGTCGACGAGCCCGATCACCCGTTCGTTGGCCACGAGCGGCACGGTCAGCCAGCTCTTCTCGCGGTTGGCGAGATTGGTCGCGCGGCCCGCGTCGGTGAGGCGCGGGTCCTCGAGCGCGGCGACCACCACTGGTTCACGCGTCTCGAAGGCCTGCCGCAACGTCGGGTACACGGCCAGATCGAGCGTCGTGCCGATCCAGGCGGCATCGACCTCGCCGTCGGTCAGGCTCATCAGGCGGTAGGTCGTGCCGTCGTCGCGCACCAGGTCGATGTCGCAGTTGGGCACGTCGACGGCGGTGCTGAGGCGCCGCCCGACCTTGATCAGCGTGTCTTGCAGGTCGAGCGACGAAGAGAACTCCAAACTGGCCTCGGTCATGAGCGTCATGCGTCCGGCGGTCTCTTCGATCTCGGCGTGCAGTGCCGCGTTGGCGAGCGCCTGGGCGGCGACCTGGGCCAGCCCGTTCAGCACGGGCACATGGGTGAAACCGCGCTTTCGTTCGTCGAACACCTCAGCGAACCCGACCACCTCGGCGCCCGTGATGAGCGGGATCACAATGCCCGAGTGAAACCCGAAGCGCCGCCACTCGGCGCGCTCCATCTCGCTGGCGCGCCCGTCGGCGTCCATGTCGGTGACCGCGATCGGCTCGCGGCGCTCCATGGCGAGGCGCGTGATGTTCATGTCGGCGATGCGGTAGACCGTGCCGGCGAATCCGGGATCGGCCGAACCGTCCGCCGCGATGCTCGCCAGGCCCACCTCGACCTCACCCTGGAAGGCGTAGATGTCGCAGCAGCTCGCGTCGGCCGCGCGGCGCATGCGGGTGGCCACCGAGCGCAGCACCTCGTCCATTTCGAGGCTGGCGCCGAACTCGAGGCCGGCGTCGACCAGCTGGCGCAGCTCGCGGTTGCCGTCCTCGAGGCGCTCGAGCAGGAGCGCCTTTTCGAAGGCGCCGGCCAGCAGCTGGCCGACGCTGCGCATGAAGTCGAGGTGCTCGGAGTAGGTGCGTTCGCGGGTGTCTTCGATGTCGATCACGGCGATCGTGGAGCCGTTCACGACGAGCGGGACGGAGAGGCTGCTCTTCAGGCCCCAGCGCTCGTACCAGTCGATCTCGTAGGTCGAGAGCCTGGGATCGTCGGGCGAGCCGACGACCCAGGGCTCGCCGTCCTTGAGCGCCGCGGCGAAACCGGGGTAGTGCGAGAGCGGTGCCCGCCAGCCGTTGTCGTCATCGTTGAAGCCGTCGGGCCCGACGCTGACCAGCTGCACCAGGTCGTCGCCGTCGATCTGGTAGACGTCGCAGGAGGCGGCCTGCAGCGTCACCAGCAGGCGCAACGCGGCGAGGCGCAGGAGCTCGCCGACATCAGGCGACACGGCGACGAGCTCACCGAGCGTTACCAGGTCGCGCAAAGCGGCGTTGCGCTGCTCGAGCTCGCGCAGCAGCAGCGCGTTCTGGGTGGTCCGGGCCAGCACCGGCGCGAAACTCTGCAGGAATCCGGCGACCTCGGCGAAGTCGCGCGGCCGGGTGTCGAAGATGTCGAGAAAGCCGATCGTCTCGCCGGCGACCACGAGCGGCACGCAGATCTCGCTCTGGTAGTCGAACTCGGCGTAGCGCTCGCGCTCGTGGTCCGACAGCCGCGGGTCGTCGGCCGCGGAGATGACGAGCGCCTCGCGCCGGGCCACGGTGGCCGCGGTGTTGGGAAAGTCGCGGATGTCGCCGGTCCAGCCGATCCAGGGATCGACCACGCCGTCGCGGTCGAAGCCGGCCAGCAGCTCGATGCGCCCGCCTTGCAGCGAGTAGAGCTCGCAGGTGTCGGCGTCGATCGTCTCGATCAGCCGGGTGCCCAGCGGGGTGAACGCGGACTCGACGTCGGCCGCCGCCGGTGCCATCGCGCCGAGCTCCACGAGCTCGCTCATCAGCCGTGTCTGGCGGTCGAGATCGGCCAGCAGCCGGGTCTTCGCCAGCGAGTCGGCGACGATCCGCGCGGCACTCTTTAGAAGGTCGGAGTACTCGAGAAACGCCGCCGACTTGTCGTCGAAGACGTCGAGGGCGCCGACTCTCGTGTCGCCCGAGACCAGCGGCAGGATGCATTCGGCCGCACGGCCCCGCGTGTGGCCGCCGGGTTCGCGGACGGTGCCCACCAGCCCGGGGTTCTCCACGCCGAGTCGCGCGCTGGCCACGACGACCAGCTTGTCGGCCTCGGTGCCGTAGATGTCGCAGCCGCTCGCCTCGACGGTGCGAGACAGCAGGCAGGTCGCGGCACGCAGAAACTCGTCGCGGCCGGCCGCTCGCGACGCCAGATCGCTGAGTCGAACGAGCGCGCCGGCGGCGCGCTCGCGGCCGGCGAGCTTCTCGGCGAGGGTCGCGACCTGGCAGCGCAGCGCGGCCACGACTCCGGCGCCGGCGGACTCGCGGCGTTCGCCGTCGTGTGCCGCGGGTCCCGCCTGACGGGCGGCGATGGTGGCCATGATGTCGTCGCGCACGTAGCGGCGGTGGCCGCCGGCGCTGCGGTACGAGTCGAGGATGCCGTCGTCACTCCAGCGGCGCACGGTGTTGCGACTGACGCCGAGTAGTCCGGCCACGTCGCAGACACGCAGCCAGTCAGCTCCGGCGCCGGCGGAAGTATCGAGTGTGTCGCGTGCCACGGTCTTCCCTCTATCGGCGATAGTCACGGAGAAGTTGACCAAAGGTCCCACGCAAGCGGCAGGGCGGTCCCGATGCTTTCGCGCCGGTCGCCCCGGTCGTGCGCCGCGCTCGCGCC
>PMKK01000073.1 GCA_003157715.1 Actinomycetota bacterium | reverse complement strand
GTCGAGAAGGGCGTGTCGTTTACCGGCTACTGGCACGACAGTTACGTGGGCAGCGGCCCACGCGCCTCGCTGCGTGAGCTGCGCGCCACGGGGGCGACCTGGGCGATGGTCCTGGTGACCGTCTACCAGAACGACATCAACGCGACCACCATCAGCCGCACCGAGCCCGACACGCCGACCGACGCCTCGCTGCGCGGCATCATCGCCTACGCGCACCGCCTCGGTCTGAAGGTCATGCTCAAGCCGCAGCTCGATTTGCTGAGCGATCCGTCGCACTGGCGCGGCGAGATAGGCCCCAACTTCTCCGACGCTGACTGGGCGACCTGGTTTGCCGCCTACGACGAGCAGATCACGCACTACGCGACGCTTGCCGCGGGCGCGAAGTGCGAGCAGTTCAGCGTGGGCTGCGAGCTCGATTCGACCGTCGGCCACGCGGCCGCCTGGCGGCAGACTATCGCCGACGTGCGCGCCGTCTACCAGGGCAAGCTCACCTACGCCGACGATCAGATCTCGACCGACCCCCAAGCCGTCACCTGGTGGGGCGCCGTCGATCTGATCGGTCAGGACGCCTACCCGACGCTCAGCACCCGGCTGCACCCTACGGTCACCCAGCTTTGGGCGGGCTGGAGCCGCTACTACCGCCTGCTCCTGCGCCTGCACCGCCGCTACGACAAGCCGGTCATCTTTACGGAGATCGGCATACGCAGCATCGTCGGCGCGGCGCGGGCGCCCTGGGACTGGCAGGTGCCGGGCAAGATCGACCTGACCGGCCAGTCGCGCTGGTATGAAGCGGCGCTCAAGACCTTCGCCGCCCGCGACTGGATGAAGGGCCTGTTTCTGTGGCAGTGGTACACCGACCCGACCGTGGGCGGCCCCAAGAACGACAGCTACACGCCCCACGGCAAGCCGGCCGAGGTCGTGCTGCGCCACTGGTTCAGGCACGTGCTGCGGTAGGCGCGCGAATCGCGACTGCCGGTTGTCCGGTGCAGCGCGGCCGGCGCGCTTTGACGGCGACGACGCTCGTGCCGTACTGTGGGGCGGCCAGACGCCGGCGTGGCCGGGGCGATCGTCCCGCGACTGCCGGGCGCGTCACTCGCTGTCGCGGGCGTTCATCACTGGCGCGGAGCGGCTCCCGGTCCGGTGACCGGCGCGGTCTTCAAAACCGTCTGCGGGGCGGTGCTCCCGTCCTGGGTGGGTTCGACTCCCATGTCGCTCCGCCACTCCTGCCCGTCTTCAGGGCGGCCGGTGGCTCGGCGCGGCCGGTGGCCCGCAGCCTTCCTTGTGGCGACCGCGCCCTGTGCAATGGTCTATTCCGGGCCGGAGACGTTGAGTGACGCGGCCGCCGTGTCGATAGTCAGAACGGACAGGTTCGTGCAGCACCCCAGCCACCGGGATGCCTGGTGGACGAAGGAGAGCCCATGAAGAGGGGCGACAAGACCGAGCTGATCGTGTTCGCGCTGGACGGTTCGATGGCCCAAATGGCAATCTCCCCGGAGAACCTCGTGGTGCCCAAGCCGCGGGCCTTCTCGATCTTCCAGTTCGATCAGGGCACTCTGCAGAACACCTACCTCGAGACGCTCCTGATTCCCAACTGAGCCTTCCCGGCTGAGCTCGGCTCAGAGCGTCCGAACACCAGGGAGCCCGCGGCGCCGAGCCGTCTTTTCGCCGCTCTTCCCGCCAGATGGCCTACGAGGCCGAGGATACGACGCGCAGGCGCTGAGACTCGACGGGCAGCACGACCCAGCAATGCCGGCACAGCCAGATCGGTGGTTCCGCCTGCGTGGCTTGATCGAGGAGCATGACCGGCGCGTCGCTCAGTTCCATCGGCTGACCGCAATGGGGGCAGTGCGGCCTCTTGGCATGCTTTCCACTGTGCAAAGCGTGGAGCACGCTTCTCACCTGTCTCTCTCCTGCGTCGTTCCCAGTAGTGTCTCCGTTTCGACGCAGGTCGACACCCCTCGGCGAAACCCCGGAAGCCCCATCTTCACGGTCGACGGGGGCGGCATCACGACCTCGCACACCCCGTCGCCGTGCGATGCGTGACATCCAGGATCAGACTTGGCCGCGGCTCTCGCAGAGAAGCCGGTCTGCCCGTCCCCGTCTGCCGGTCCCGGTCTGCCCGTCCCGGAATGATGTAGGCTGAGATCGTGACCATCTCGTCAGGCAGAAACGCAGGGTCGCAGCGGGCAGTCCGTGCCCGATCCTGGGGCTGCCACTGCTGGACGCTCGAGCCTCTGTTTCACATCTGAGATCTCGTCTGTCGGTGCGGCGCCACGGCGGTCCGGCGGTGACGCGCCGGCCGGCCGACGCTCGGTCGCGGTGCGTCCGAGGGGCGAGCGCGACTATCCCAGACCTTCTTGCGAACGAACAGGAGCGAGACTCATGACAGACCCCGACGGAAAGGGCCTTCGTCTTCAGGCCGGCTTTCTGGGTGACGACGACAAGCAGGCGATCTACGACGCCGCCCTCGAGATCTGCGCGACGGTGGGTATGAGGGTCCACCAGCAAGCCGCGCTCGAGCTGCTGCGCGCGGCCGGCGCCGAGGTGAAGGGAGACGACCTCGTGTGCCTGCCCGGCGACCTCGTCGAACAGGCACGCGCGACCGCCCCGGCAGTCGTGCCGGTCTTCGATCGCGAAGGCGAGCCGGCCATGCGGCTGGGCGGCCGGCGCAGCTACTTCGGCACCGGCTCCGACCTCATGAACGTCTACGACCTGCGGACCGGCGAACGGCGCCTCGCCGGTCTCGACGACGTCGCCCTTGCCGCCCGGCTGTGCGACGCGCTCGACAACATCGATTTCGTCATGTCGGCCGCCTACCCCAACGACATCGCCGATCCCCACCGCGCCTACGTGGCCGAGTTCCAGGCCATGGTGACCGGCACGACCAAGCCGATGGTGGTGACCGCCGAGGGCGTGGCCGACCTCGAGGTCATGTGGAAGATCGCCTGCGAGGTGCGCGGCGGTCCCGAGGCGCTTGCCGCCCAGCCCTACTTCGTCATGTACGGACAGCCGAGCAGCCCGCTGGAGCATCCGCGCGACAGCCTCGACAAGCTGCTGTTCTGCGCCGACACCGGCATTCCGGCGATCTACTCTCCGGCGCCGCTCGCCGGCGCGACGGCGCCGATCACCGTCGCCGGCCACGTCGCTCAAGGCGTTGCCGAGTCGCTGTTCGGCCTCGTCATCCATCAGCTTCGCAAGCCCGGCGCGCCGTTTCTGTTCGGCATCGGGCCGGCGGTGCTCGACATGGCCACGGCGCAGTCGTCGTACAACGCGCCCGAGTACCTCATGACCTACCTCGGCGCGGTCGAGATGGCGCGCTGGCTCGACCTGCCCAACTGGGGCTACGGCGGCACCACCGATGCCGAGCTGGTCGATGCTCAGGCGGGCATGGAGGCCGGCGAGCTGACCCTGCTGGCCATGATGGCCGGCTCGAACTTGAACCACGACGTGGGTTACCTCGACTACGGCATGACCGGCGCGCTCGAGCTGGTCGTGATCGTCGATGAGTTCATCGCCATGAACCGGCGTCTGCTCGCAGGCATCACGGTCGATCGCGAGACGCTCGGCCTCGACGTGATCGCCCAGACCGGTCCGGGCGGCGACTTCCTCTCGACCAAGCACACCGCCAGGCACATGCGCAAGGCGCAGTGGCGCCCGACGATCATCAATCGCAAGGGCTTCGAGCGCTGGAAGGAAGACGGCGGCCCCGACCTGCGCGAGCAGGCGCGCCGCAAGGCGCTGCGGCTGCTCGAGCAGCACATGCCGCCGGCCCTGGCCGCCGACGTGGCCGCGCGCATCGCGGCGCTCGTCGAGGGCTTCGTTCCGGAAGGCTGAGTCGCGAGTCGTCCGCCGCCGCTCCTGGGCCGGGACGGCGGCGGGCGCTACAGTAGGCAGCGACGGCAGCGACGGCAGCGACGAAGACGTTGAAAGAAGCGAGGGGATGACCGTGGAGGCGAGACTCGACCCGGATGTGCGCGAGGCTTTGACCGGAGTCTTCGGCGCGCCGGCCTTCGTCCTGCCCTGGATCGATCGCCTGCTCGAGCCCGACGAGCTGCGCCTGGTGGCCGCGCTGGCGGCCGCCGGCATGCTCACCGTGCCGGCCGCGGTGGCCGCGCTGAGCCGGCCCGTCTCGCTCGAGTTCTTCGAGCGCGCCGTGCGGCGGGGGATCATCGACCGTCCGACCCCCGAGGTCGTCGTCCTGTCGGACTTTGCCACCCGGCTCGAGATCTGGACGCTGTTCGAGGGCTGGAAGGACCTGCCCGACGACGTGCGCCGGGCGCTGGCCGACTGGCAGCTCGCCCGCTACATCGACGATAAGCGCGCGCAGGTCGAGGCCCTGCTTTCCGGCGAGCAGCCGCAGCCGGGTCTCGAAAACGCCGAGTACCTGCTGCTCGCCGAGGCCGAGACGCTGATCGCGCGCGCCGAGCACGTCTACCTGTGGCCGTGCGACTGCCGGGCTGCGATGGAGCGCTGCCGCAAGCCGTCGCTCGTCTGTCTGCGTTTCGACAATCAGCGGGGACTGGGCTGGGAGATCTCGCACGAGCGCGCCCTGGCCGTGCTGCGCGACGCCGATCGTCACGGCCTCATGCACACCGGCGAAGTGAGCGCCGCCGACGAGCAGACGCCGATCACGGCCGGGGCCATCTGCAACTGCTGCGCCGACTGCTGCTTTCCACAGCTCGCCGGGCAGGCGCTGGGGGCGACCAGAATCTGGCCGCGGGCGCGCTACGTCGCCGTGCGCGACGCGGCGCTCTGCAGCGGCTGCGGACGCTGCGCGCGGCGCTGCCCGTTCGGGGCCTTCGTTGTCGGACCGGGTGGCCATGCCCAGAAGAGCGCCGGGAGCCTGCCACTGGCCGTGAGCTTCGACAAAGAGCTCTGTCGCGGCTGCGGCTTGTGCGCCACGGGCTGCCCTGAGGGCGCCATCGCCATGGCCCCGCTGCCGGACGCGCGCTGACCGTCGCGATGCGGCTGACAGGCGCGCGCTGACCGTCGCGATGCGGCTGCCGGACGCGCGCTGACCGCCACGGCAGGGACGGTGAGCCGGCCTCGGGTAGCGGCACCGCGACGGGGCGGTGAGTCGGCCTCGGGTAGCCGCGTCGCGACGCCGGGTACAAGGCATCCTATGACGGTCGTTCTCAGTGGCTCGCAACTCACGCTCGATGAGCTCGTAAGGGTGGCGCGCGGCGGCGAAGCCGTCGCGCTGGCGCCGGGAGTCGGCGCGCGCATGGAGCGGGCGCGGCGCGTCGTCGAGACGGTGCTTGCCACGGGCGATCCGGTCTACGGCTTGACCACCGGCGTCGGGGTCCTGAAGCGCGTGCCGCTGGCACCCGGCGAGATCGCGCGCTTCAATCGCCGCCTGCTCGAAAACCACCGCGTCGCGCAGGGCACGCCCGCGTCGGGCGAGGTGGTGCGGGCCACCATGCTGCGCCTGGCCAACGGCTTCGCCGCCGGCCATGCGGGCGTGCGGCCGGTGCTGGCCGAACGTCTCGTTGCGGCGCTGAACCGCGGGGTCTGTCCGGTCGTGCGCCAGCTCGGCTCGCTGGGCGAGTCCGACCTCGCTCCCCTGGCCGACCTGGCCGCCGGCCTGTTCACCGACCCCGATCTGGCCGCCGGCGAGGGCCTGGCGCTGCTCAACAACAACTCCTTCTCGACGGCCTCGGCCGCCCTGGCGCTGTACGACGCCCGGCGGCTGCTGGACGCGGCCGACACGGTCGCCGCGCTCAGCCTCGAGGCGTTCGCCGCCAACCTGACCATCCTGCATCCGGCGGTCGCGGCGGCCCGGCCGGGCGAGGGTCCGACGCGGGTCATCGCACGGCTGCGCCGCCTGCTCGACGGCAGCTACCTGTGGCGCGCCGGGGCCGCGCGCAACCTGCAGGACCCGCTGACGTTCCGCTCGCTGCCGGGCGTGCACGGCGCCTGTCACGACGCCCTGGGCTACGCCGGCCGCAAGCTGGCCGTGGAGTTGAACGCCGCCCAGGGTAACCCGCTGGTGCTGGCCGACGAGCAGCGCGTCGTCTCCGTCGCCAACTTCGAGGTGCTGGCGCTCGCCGCCGGGCTCGATCTCGCACGGATCGCCCTCGCGCCGCTGCTGACGAGCGCCGACGAGCGCGCCCTGAAGCTCCTCGAGACACCCTGGTCGGGCCTGGCCACCGGTCTCGCGGCTCGCCGGGGGACGCCCGAGAGCGGCCTCAGCATCTATGCCATCGCCGGCGAAGCGCTTACCGCCGAGGCTCGCCTGCTCGCCCAGCCGGTCTCGTTCGAGCTCGCCAGCAGCGCCGGTGCCGAGGGTATCGAGGATCGCGCGACGATGGCTCCTCTGGGCGCCCGCCGCCTGGCGGAGATGGTCGGCCTCGGGGCGCGCGTCGTGGCGATCGAGCTGCTGGTCGCCGCACAGGCGGTCGAGCTGCGCGGCAGCGGGCCGCTGGGCCGTGGTACGCGTCAGGTCTTCGAGCTGGTCCGGGAGCGGACGCCGTTCATCGGCCCGGACGACCCGCTGCCGGCCGATCTCGAGGGTCTGGTCGAGCTCATCCGCTCGGACGCGTTCGTAGAGCCCGAGCGGCCGCTGGCCGTCGCGTCGGCGGGCTGACGGCGGTCGCCGCGGTCGTCGAGGCCTCCCCCGGGGCCGCGGCGCGCCGGCCGGCCGGTCGCGATCGGTCTGACGGCGTGGTACGTCTAGGCGTCGGGTGGCTCGCCACCGTCGCCGGGCCCCGGCGGGCTCGCCGCTGGTCTCTCGTCGTCACCGGGCAGCAGGTCGACCAGCACCAGGGCGGCCACGACGAACCCGATGGCGACGACGACCATCATCACCCAGACCATCGGGTCGAGCTGCGACAGCAGGTGGACCATGGCTTGCGCTCCCTCCAGGCGTTTTGGCGGATATAGTCTTCCCGGCAGGGGTGCCGGCTAACTGACGGGGGAGCGCAGCGGATGAGACGGGGACGCGGGTGGCGCGCGACGGCGACGGTGACGGCGGTCCTGGCGGCCGTCTTCGTCGCGCTGGCAGCCGCCGCGCCGGCCGCCGCGCACGAGGTCCGGCAGGTGGGCGCCTATCGCTTCACCGTGGGCTGGGGCAGCGAGCCTGCCTACGTAGGCCAGGAGAACAGCGTCCAGCTGATCCTCGCCAGGCGGACGAACGGCAAGCCGGTCGTCGGTCTCGGCACCACGCTCCGCCTGACCGTCTCGTTCGGGACGCAGACCATGGCGTTCGCCCTGGCGCCGACCTTCGATCCCGATACCGGCCTGGGCACCCCCGGCGACTATCGTGCCTGGCTGTTTCCCACCGCCCCCGGCGACTACACATTTCACTTCAGCGGCACGATCGGCTCGCAGCGGATCGACCAGCGCTTCACGAGCGGTCCCGCCACGTTTGCTACGGTGCGCGATCCCGAGGCCGCCGAGTTTCCCGTGCAGACGCCGACCATGACCGAGCTCGCGCAGCGGGTGAGCGTCGCGCTGCCGCGACTGGCGAGCGCCTCGCAAGCCTCGCGCGCGCTGCTTCTCGGCATCATCGGCCTCGCGGTCGGAGCCCTGGGTCTGGTCGTGGCCGTCGTGGCTCTCCTGGCGGCCAGGAGAGGCTGAGGCGGCCTGAGACGGGCGTGCGGCAGACGATGCGGGTCCGTGGCAGGTGCGAGGCGAGCGAGAAATCGTGAGGCGGGTGGGGCAGGCGTGAGGCGGGTGGAACAGGCGTGAGGCCGAAGGGTCGTCTGCCCTGTCTGCTCGTGCGCGGCGGCACGTTCGCGGCGCTCGCGGCGCTGGTCGCCGCGCTGACTCTCTTGCTTCCCGTCTCCTCAGCGGCGGCCCACGCCCTGCTCACCGGCTCCAGTCCGGGTGTCGACGCGACGGTCGCCCAGTCACCGGCGCAGATCCTGCTCACCTTCAGCGAACCTGTCGATCCCACCCTGTCGAACGTGCAGGTCTTCGACGCGCACGGGGGCGCAGTGGCCGGTGTCTCGCGCTCTCGACCAGTGACGGGACACCCGCAGCAGCTTCGGGTCGCGCTGGCGGAGCCGCTGGCGCACGGCGTGTACACGATCGAGTGGCGGACCGTCTCGGCGCTCGACGGGCACTTCGCCGGCGGCACCTATGCGTTCGGCGTCGGCGTGGCCGACGTCGGTGCGGTCGCGCCCTTCGGCAAGTTCGTCAGCACCGCGACCTGGCTCACGGCCGTCGCGGCGGCCGGGCGCTGGCTGCTGTTCGCCGGCCTCGCCTTGCTTCTGGGAGCGGCCGGCGCCTGGTGGCTCGTCCCGCGTGGCCGGCTGCCGGCCGGCGGCACACTGCTGCTGCGGCTCGGCTGGCTGCTGGCCGCGGTCGGCGTGTCGACCGTCATCCTGAGCGAACGCGCCATCGCGCGGGCCCCCTCGCTGCTGCCGCTCTTCGAGACCCACGAGGGTCTGCTGCTGCTTGGGCTGGCGGCGGCCGTGCTGGTCTTCTGCGGCGTCGCGGTGGCCGCGGTGAGCCTTGTGCCGCGACCCGCGACCTTCGCGCTCCTCGGCCTGGCGAGCGCCACCGCCCTGTTCGCCCTGATCTGGGACGGCCACGCCAACGGCGCCTCGCAGTGGCGTGTCCTCACGCTGGCCGGCCAGTGGCTGCACGTGGCCGCCGCCGGCGTCTGGATCGGCGGCCTGCCCTGGCTGCTGCTCGCCATGCGCGGGCCGAACGGCGTCGAACGCGCCGCTGCCGTGCGCCGCTTCTCGCTCACCGCGAGCGGCGCCTTGGCGATCGTGGTGCTCACCGGTCTCGCGCGCGCGGTCGCCGAGGTCGGCGCGCCGACCAACCTCATCCACACCGGCTTCGGTCGCGTCCTGCTCGTGAAGCTCGCGCTGTTCTGCGCGCTGCTCGCGCTGGCGGCGCTCAACCACTTCGTCCTGGCGCCTGCGCTGGGCGCCGGCGCCTCCGGTCTGCAGGCGTTCCGCAGGACCGTCGGGGGCGAGGTCGTGCTGGGCGTCGCGATCCTGGCCGTGACCGGCTTGCTGAGCGGGCTGGCGCCGGCGCGCATCGCCGCCGCCTCGGCTCGGGCCTCGACGGCGAGCAGGGCGGTGCTCGTGGGGTCGGACTACGCCACGACGGCGCGCGTGCGCCTCACGGTGAGCCCGGGCACTGTCGGGCGCAACGAATTCGCCGCCGCCGTCAGCGGCTACGGCACCGGCGAGCCGCTCGCGGGCGTGCGCCATGTCGAGCTCGACTTCGCGCTTTCGCGGCAAGCGACGGTAGCACCCTCGACGCTCTCGCTCGTCCGCGGCCCCGACGGCGTCTGGCGGGCCGCCGGCCTCGAACTCTCGGTCGCGGGCCGCTGGAACATCGGCGTGCTGGTGCAGGAAGCCACGACGTCGGTGGTCGTGCCGCTCAGCCTTACCGCGCGGCTGCCGGGCGGGTCCTGAGCCCTTCAGCGGTCCGGCGTCCAGTCGAGGTCGCCTTGCTCGCGGCCGCTCCGGTCTACCGCGTGTCGCGGTCGCGCAGCTGCGCGAGCTGCAGCTCGCGCAGCTCATAGGGCTCGATGTGGCACAGATAGCTGTGGCCCGGCGCGACCTCGCGCCAGGGCGGCGCCTCGCTGGCGCACAGGTCGCCCAGGCAGCGATGGCAGCGGGTGTGGAAGCGGCAACCGCTGGGCGGGTCGCTCAGGCTCGGCACGGGACCGCCGAGCGGAATGCGATGGCTGGGATGGTCGAAGTCGAGCGTGGGGATGGCCGACATCAGCGCCTCGGTGTAGGGGTGCTGCGGCGGCGTGAAGATCTCCTCGGCGCCGCCGAGCTCCATAAGCTTGGCGAGGTACATGACGGCGATGCGGTCGGACAGGTAGCGCACCACGGCGAGGTCGTGCGAGATGAAGATGTAGGAGACGCCCTCGGTGGCCTGGAGCTCGGCGAGCAGGTTGAGGATGCTGGCCTGCACTGAGACGTCGAGCGCCGAGGCGGGCTCGTCGCAGACGACGAGCGCCGGCTTGCCGGCAAAGGCGCGGGCGATGGCGATGCGCTGCTTCTGGCCGCCCGACAGTTCGCCCGGCCGCGCTTCGAGATGCTGCGCCTCGACCCGCACGCGGCTCGCCAGCTCCTCGACGCGGCGTCGTCCGGCGTCGCCCTGCAGGCCGCCGAGGCGCTTGACCGCTCGCGCGAGGATGGCGCCGGTGGTGCGCGCCGGGTTGAGGGTGGCGTCGGGGTTCTGGAACACCATCTGGATGGCGCGCAGCGTGCCGGCGCCGCGCTTGGAGACCGAGTCGGGCAGCTTGGCGCCGGCGAAGCGCAGCTCGCCGGCGTCGGCCTCGTAGAGTCCCGTCACGCAGTTGGCAAGGGTAGTCTTGCCGCTGCCCGACTCGCCCACCAGGCCGAGGATCTCGCCGGCGGCGACCTCGATCGAGACATCGTCGACGGCGATCAGCCGCTTGCGGCCGTCCTTGAAGATCTTGACGACGTGGTCGACGCCCAGGGAGGCGCCCGGCGTGACGGAATGCTCACCGGCTGCCGCCGCGTCGCGCGCCGCCTGCACGGCCTCGAGTGTCTCGCGAACCTCGGGGGGCGCGTCGGCGTCGTTTTCGCCTTCGGCCGCCAGCGTCGCGACGGCGGTGTGAGTCGTCGCTTCTCTCATGGCCGGTACGCGCTCCGAGAAGTAGCAGCGCACGTGGCGGGCGGACCCGGCGGAGGCGTCGAGCGTGTCGAGGCCGGCGAGCGCCGGGTCGGTCGTCTGCCCCGGCCAGGGGAGCAGGTCGGGCTCGCGTTCGCGGCATGCTGGCTGCACGAGCTCGCAGCGCGGCGCGAACACGCAGCCCGGCAACGGCGTGCCGAGCCGCGGCAAGAAGCCGGGGATGGGCACCAGCGTCGAGGTGCCCTTGCGGGCGCCGAAGCGCGGCACGCAGCGCAGCAGCCCCATGGTGTACGGGTGCCGGGGGTCGGTGAACAGCTCGCGGGCCGGCCCCTCTTCGACGATCCGGCCGGCGTACATCACCCCGACCCGCTCGCACATGCGGGCGACCATGCCGAGGTTGTGGCTGATCAGCAGGATGGCCGCGTCGATGCGCGCGCGCAGATCGTCGATCAGGTCGAGCACCTCGGCTTCGACCGTGGCATCGAGGCCGGTCGTGGGCTCGTCGAGCACGAGCAGGCGCGGGTCGCCCGACAGCGCCATGGCGATCACCACGCGCTGCTGCTGGCCGCCCGAGAGCTGGAAGGGATAGCGCCGCAGGACGGCGTCCGGGTCGGGCATGGCGACGCGCTCGAGTGCGCCGCGGGCGCGCTCGAGCGCGTCCTTCTTGGAGATGCCCGTGTGAAAGCGCACGACCTCGGCCATCTGGTCGCCGACCCGGATCGAGGGGTTGAGGGCGGTCGCGGGGTCCTGATAGACCATGCCGAGCTTGGTGCCGCGCACCTTGCGCAGGCGCTCCTCGGACATGGTCAGCATGTCCTCGCCGTCAAAGGTGATAGAGCCCGAGTCGACCCGTCCGTTACCTGCCAGATACCTCATGAGGGCGAGGGCCACGGTCGTCTTGCCGCAGCCCGACTCGCCGACCAGCCCGTAGGTCTGACCCGGCCCGATCTCGAACGAGACGTGCTTGATGACCGGCAGGTCCCGCTCGCGGCGCACGAAGGTCACCGACAGGTCGTCGATGCGCAGCACGGCGCCCGCGCCCGCTCCCGCGGTGACCGTTGAGCCGGCGCTCGCTGCGCCCTCGGCTCCGGCGCTCGCGGCGCCTGGGATCGGGTCGGTCTGAAAGGCGCTCACGCCGTCACTCCGCCAGCGCCTTGCGCACGCCGTCGGCCAGCAGGTTGGCGCCGACCACGAGCGTGGCCAGGGCCAGCGCCGGGAACAGGACGGTCCACCAGGACGTCTGGATGTACTGGCTGTCGGTCGAGATCGTCAGTCCCCAGTCGGGTGACGGCGGCTGCACGCCGAACCCCAGAAAGGCGAGGCCCGCGGCGGTGAAGACGGCGTAGCCGAGCCGCACCGTCCCCTCGACGATGACCGGCGAGAGGATGTTGGGCAGGATCTCCGAGACCAGGATGTAGAGAGCGGGCTCGCCCCTCAGGCGGGCGGCCTGCACGTACTCCTTCTGGCGTTCGGCCACTGACGCCGCGCGGATGGTGCGGGCCACCGGCGGCGAGAACAGCACGCCGATCACCCCGATGATCACCGGGACCGAGCGGCCCAGGGCCGCGACCGCGACGATCGCCGCGACGATCACCGGCAAGGCGAGCACCACGTCGACCAGGCGCATCATGATCTCGTCCCTGGCGCCCCCCAGGTAGCCGGACAGCAGGCCGATGCCGCCGCCGAGCAGCAGGCACACCAGGGTCGCCAGGGGAGCGACCACGAGCACGGTACGGGCGCCGGCCAGCGTGCGCGACAGCACGTCGCGGCCGACCTCGTCGGTGCCGAACCAGTGAGCGCCGCCCGGCGCTCGCAGCGAGTGCAGCGGGTCGGTGACGAGGTAGCCGTAGCGCGTGACGTGCGCCGAGAACAGGGCCATGAAGATCCAGAAGAGGACGATGACGGCGCCCACCAGGAACGTAGGGCTGCGCCGCAGCGCGCGCAGCACGTAGCGGCGGCGCAGCACCCGCTCCGACTGTCCGGCGAGCGGCAGAGTGGTCAGGTCGTCGAGCGGGCCGAGAGCGGGCGGCTGGGGGACGACGCTCATCGTCTATCTCCCGTACCTGACGCGCGGGTTCAGCAAGGCGACGACGACGTCGGCGCCGAGGTTGGAGAGCATGTAGATGACGGCGACGACCAGGACGGTCGCTTCGAGCGTCGGGAAGTCCTTGTAGGTCGCCGACGAGTAGACAAGGTAGCCGATGCCGGGGTAGACGAAGAGCTTTTCGACGATGACCAGACCGCCGACCAGCCAGCCGATCTGCGTGCCGATCACGGCCACCGTCGGCGCCATGGCGTTGCGCAGCGCGTGGCCGTAGACGACGCGCCGCCGGGGCAGGCCGTTCAGCGTGGCGGTGCGGATGTAAGGCATGCTCAAGGCTTCGATCATGCCGGCGCGCGCCATACGGGCGATGTAGCCCATCTCGACGAACATGAGAGGGATGGCCGGCAGCAGCAGGTAGTGGAGGCGCGTGAGCGGCCCAGAGCCGGGTGGCGGGTTCGCCGGAAAGTGAAAGACCTTGAGGAACACCACGAACAGGACGGTCAGCACCACGCCGCTCACGAACTCGGGCACCACGGTGAGCGAGAGGCTGACGACGGTGATGATGCGATCGGCGAGGCCGTCGCGGCGCAGGGCGGCCGTCACTCCCAGCACCACCGCGAGCGGG
The DNA here is from genome assembly GCA_003157715.1 of Actinomycetota bacterium. The sequence goes on along the minus strand of PMKK01000073.1, from coordinate 2,717 downwards.
ATGATGATGAGCAGCGCCACGAGGGCGAGCTGGACCGAGGCCCAGAGGCGTCGCATGGTGAGCGAGAAGACCGGCACGCCCTGGTTCCACGAGGTGCCCCAGTGCAGCACGACGAAGCCGCCGAGCCAGCGCACGTAGCGCTCCGGCAGTGGCCGGTCGACGCCGATCTGGTGATCGTATTGAGCCACCGCCGAGGCCGGCGCGTACGGTCCCAGCTTGACACGGCCGGGGTCGCCGGGCACGACCTCGAGCATGAGGAACACGACCACCGACAGCAGGAGCAGCGTCGGCAGCAGCAGGAGGAGGCGGCGGGCGATCAGCCGGCCCACGCCGCCTCCTCCGCCGTCAGATCACGCACTCGCTCGATGACGTCGCTGCCGGCGTTGCCTACGACAGGTAGGTCGTCGACAGGTCGAGGAACTCGGCCGGGTCGGACGTCAGGCCGTTGACGTTCTTCTTCATGGCACGGTTCACGTTGATCCAGTACGAGATGATCGAGGGCGTCTCGTCGTTCAGGATCGAGGCGGCCTGCAGCGCGTACTGGCGCCGCTTGGTCTCGTCGAGTGTCGTGTCGTAGCTCTTGGCGGCCGCGTCGAAGGCGGCGTTCTTGAAGTGCGACGAGTTCCAGACGCCGTTCGAGATGAAGGCCGGCAGGAAGTACTGCGAAGGCACGCCGCGGAAGGTCCAGTCGGTGATGCCCATCGGCACCTGCAGCCAGGGCTGGGTCTTGCCCGAGCCGTAGTAGTAGGTGACGGTCACCTGGTTCAGCTTCAGGTTGATGCCGGCCTGCTTGGCCATCGACTGCAGCAGCACGGCATACTGCGGGACTTCCTGGAACTGCTCGACCGTCAGGTTCATGGTGAGGCCGTTCGCGTAGCCGGCCGTTGCCAGGAGCTGCTTCGCCTTGGCGATGTCCTGAGCGCGCTGCGGGATCGTCTTCGGGGCGAGCGGATAGAGCGGGCAGAAGACGTTGTCGTTACCGATCGTCGCCTTGCCGCTGAACAGGTTGGCGACGAGCGCCGGGCGGTCGATGGTGTAGGCCAGCGCCTGGCGTACGGCCTTGTTGTTGAACGGCGCCGTGTCGACCCGCATGTGCAAGAAACGGCTCTGCGTCGAAGGCGTCGTCAAGACCTTGAGATTGGCGTCGGTAAACAGCGCCTGGCCACCCTGGACCGGCGTGGTGAGCATCGCGTCGCTGCTGCCGGACTGCAGCGCCAGCGCTTCGGCCTGGGTCTCGTCGATGAAGCTCACCGTGACGCCGTCGAGATACGGCTTGCCGGTCTGCCAGTACGTGGGGTTCTTGACGAAGGTGGCGCCCTGCTTGGGCGTGAACTTGGTCATCTTGAACGGTCCGGTACCCACGGGGTTCTTCTGCCAGGTGCCCTGCTTGAACGTCGACGGCAGGATCAGGCAGTCGTAGTTGGTCGAGGCGACGAAATAGGGGAAGTCGGCGAAGGGCTGGTCGAGGTGAAAAGCCACCGTGGCGTCGTCGATCTTCTTGACGCCGCCCTGCGAGAGGATGCCCTGGAACGACGCGAGCGCTGCCGAGACCGTCTTGGGGTTGAGCAGGATGTTCATGGTGGCCACGACGTCGTCGGCGCCGAACGGCTTGCCGTCCTGGAACGTGACGCCCTTGCGCAGGTTGAACGTCCAGACCTTCGCGGTGGCGTCGGGCGACCATTTTTCGGCCAGCACCGGCCGCAGGCTCAGGTCGTTGTTGACCCAGATGAGGTACTCGGCCACCTGCTGGGCGATGGCGATGGAGCCCGAGTCGTACATGGTCGTCGGATCGACGGCGACGGTCGGCGACGGCATGGTGACCTTGAGCGTGCCGCCCGACTTGGGCGCGCTCGACGCCGACGCCGAGCCCGAGCTCGACGACGAGCTGCCGCACGCCGCCAGTACCTGTCCGACGAGCGTGGCCGACAGGCCGACCACACTGGCTCGCACGATCAGCTGGCGGCGCGTCATGTGTCCGGCGAGGACCTCGTGGAGCAGGTGGTCGGCGTACTCGTGCTGAAACGGCGTGTCGTTGCTCATCATGCCCCCATGTGGCTGCAGATTTGGGGCTCATTGTAGGTTCGTAGCCACCTCGGGCACAAGCGCGCGATGCCGCCGGGTCAAACACGGTTCGCGGGCGTGTGGCGCCGCGCCTCGTCGCGGCGCCTCGACCGGCCCCCGAAGCGCTGTTTGAGCCGGGTATGATGCAGGGCCTGAGGCATCGTTGCGGCGGTCCGGCGAAGGAGGGCAAGGTGGCGCTCAATCATCCCAAAGGCGCGAGGCGCGTGCCTCGCGACCTCGACGTGCCGCCGATCTTCTCGGCCGAACTCGAGCGCGTGCCGCGCGACGAGCTGCCGCGGCGCGGCATGCCGCCCGACGCCGCCTACCAGATCATTCACGACGAGCTCATGCTCGACGGCAACGCGCGTCTCAACCTGGCGACCTTCGTGACGACCTGGATGGAGCCGCAGGCCGACCGGCTCATGGCCGAGACNNAAGGACGAGTATCCGCAGACCGCCGAGATCGAGCTGCGCTGCGTGAATATGCTCTCGCGACTCTGGCACGCGCCGGCCGGCGCCACGGCGGTGGGCTGCTCGACCACGGGTTCCAGCGAGGCCTGCATGCTGGGCGGTCTGGCGCTCAAACGGCGCTGGCAGAACCGCCGGCGGGCGGCCGGCAAACCCGCCGACCACCCCAACATGGTGATGGGCGTGAA
>PMKK01000042.1 GCA_003157715.1 Actinomycetota bacterium | reverse complement strand
GCTCAGCGAGGCGGCCGAGTTCTACGACGCGGAAGCCCCCGGACTAGTCGACGCCTTTCTGGACGCGGTCGAGCGCGCCTTCAAACAGATCCAGGCCTTTCCCGAGTCCTCGCCGATCTCCCTCGACTCGCTTCGCATGAAGGTCCTTTCCGCGTTTCCGTTCTCGGTCATCTGCTGGGTCACCGACGACGCCATCATCGTTCTCGCCGTGGCACACCATGGCCGTCGGCCCGGCTACTGGCGCGGTCGTGAGTAGCCTCAGGTGTGGCGCTAACGAGGCGTTCGAACAGACTCGCAGAAGCTCTGTGCAGGGCACGAGGCGTGAGCGCTCGCAGCTCAACGCCCACACGTTGGGCAGAACCACCGGGAGTCTAGGCCCTTCACCCACGGGCAGACTACTATTAAGAGCGTCGCAACGTGGAGGGAGGTCGGGGACGATGAAGCGCAGTCTGTGTACCATCGCGGCACTGGCGGCACTGACTGCGTTTCTGGTTGGTTGCTCACAATCTCAGGCTCCCCAGGCAATGGAACCCGTCCCGAGTCCGGCCGTCACGGCCGTGGGAGCGCTCCCTCTTCAAGCCGACGCCACGCTGCGCCTGACGGGTGAGGACACCGGAGTCGACCCGAAGCACCCCGGCGTGGACGAGGTGGACTTCGCCGTGCCCGCACTCGTGGACGGCATTTCCGTCCCGGTCGAGTTCGCCCTTTCGGTCGACCCGCACGTACTGATCATTGACCAGGCCGGCAACGATGTTCCCCTCGCCAGGCAGGCCGCCTATGTCATCAACGCTGCCGAAGTGTGGCACGTCAAGGGGTGGCGCGCCGAGGCGCGCAGAACCGGCGGCGATCTGGTCCTCACACGGCTGGAACCGGCGCTCGCTCCGCAGCTAAAGGCGGCGCGTGAGCGACCGGCCGTCGTGGTGCATGGGCTTTTGACCTTCAATGCGAACGGCGTGGCCCCACTCCGCGGCGTGGTCAGCGGTCTGTACAACAGTCAATCAGGCCGACTGGGCAGCGTCTCACTGGACGTGCCGCTGCGGCTTGACGGCGTTGCCGGCTCCGCAAGCTTCGACTTGGTTGCTGACGGCCGGACGAAGATACTCGATGCTGCTGGGCAGGTACTGCCTGCGGCGCACGCGGCCAGTGCCCTCGATGGACTCGTGGAGAGTCCGGACTCGCAGACCGCAGCTACCGTGCGCCGCCTCGGAAGCCATCGCCTGGCAATCGTCACGCTCCAGATGCCCTCCGCGTCCGCTTCCGCAGGGCAGTAGCGAAGCGGGTGTCATGCCGAACGATCGGTTCGAGCAGACAAACAACGGCCACGGTGCCAATCTCAGGCCCAAGCGCGGTGGGGCCGTGGTTTGCAGCTCAATCGCAGCACGTTGAGCGGAACCCCAAGCGTAGCGTGACAATCAGCTGGGAATCATGTAATCTGATTATCAGATTACTTCCTGAGGAGCCGCCGCATGTCCGATGTGACTGTCACCCAGGTCGCCCGCAACTTCGCTGAGTATGTGAATCGCGTCGCCTACCGACGCGAGTCGTTCACGCTTGTGCGCGGCAAGAAGCCGCTCGCCGAGCTGCGCCCGCTGCCCAGCGGTGCGCGTCTCTCGGAGCTGCCCGGGCTGCTTGCCTCTTTGCCGCGGCTGTCGGCGGGCGAGGCCGGCGCCTTCGCCGAGGACCTCGAGACTTCGCGCAGCGAACTCGGCGAGGTGCGTGACGTATGGCAGTCCTGATAGACGCCAGCATCCTGATCGAGGCCGAACGCGGTCGTCTCGACCTCGAGCCGCACGTTACCCGACACGGTGAGGAGGAGGCCTTTCTTTCGGTGGTGACCGCCAGCGAGCTGCTCCACGGCGTGCATCGGGCGACCCAGCCGGACGCGCGCGCCCGCCGCTCGGCTTTCGTCGAGGGCATCCTCGAGCGCTTCCCGCTGCTCTCTGTCGACCTCGCCTGCGCGCGAGCGCACGCGCAGCTGTGGGCCGAGCTACGCCGAACTGGTGCACTCATCGGGCCTCACGATCTTTGGCTGGCCGCGACTTGCGTGGCCCATGGGCTGACCATCGTCACCGCGAACGTGCGCGAGTTCGCCCGTGTCCCTGGCCTCGATCTCGAGGTCTGGGCTGACTGACGTGGGGGTCTCGCCGAACAAGCGCGTCAACGTGAGGCGCCCGAGCGCTTCGATATGCCGTGACCGCAGCCCGCGCAGGTCATGCGCGACACGTTGACTAGACGCTCGACGGGCACGCTCGGCCCATGGAGCCGCGCCAGACGAAAGGAGCGCGTCCCTTGGCAGCCAACGACGAGATGATTTCAGGCCCGTTCTACCATGGCACCAAGGCTGACCTGAAGCCGGGGGACCTGATCACTCCCGGATACCGCTCCAATTACGGCAACAGCAAGCGCACAAGCCCTTGGGTGTACATGAGCGCGACGCTGTCGCCATGGGGTGCCGAACTCGCTCAGGGCGACGGTCCCGGCCGAATCTACATCGTCGAACCCACCGGTCCGTTCGTGGACGACCCGGATCTCACCGACAAGAGGTTCGAGGGNNCCGCGACCGCATGTTCGCCGCACAAGCGGACCGGATCGCCCAGATCCCGAGTAAGGCCGACTTCGCCCGAATCCACGCGCACGCTGATGAGTCGGCGTGTACGTGGGCGGCCGACGCCAGGTACCTCGGCTGCACGCTGCTGATGCTCATCAAGGGAGCCGACGTGGAGGTCTTCTCGACGATGAAGTTCCGCTCGGAGGCGCGGGACGAGACTCGCACGATCGACCTTCCTCGCGAGACGAAAGTGCAGGGCGCCTGGCAGGAAGGCGAGGTCTCGCAGTCCGGCCGCATCACGGCCGTCACGGCCTGGCGCGACAGCTGGGTGGCCGTGATCGAGTCGTGCATCACCGAGATCGGCCTGAGTCTGGAGACAAGGTTGTGGATCGCGGTCGACGCCGATCACGATAGGCTGACGTTCCGCGTGGACGCCGACGGACCCGAGCGTTCATGGCAGCGCAGCCTGCAACTCGTGCGCGGGGTGCTCACAGATACCGAACACGGGGAGATCTGGGACTTCGGAACGAGCCATTCCGCGTAGCACGTCGCGTAACCCGGCTTCCCGGGGGCTATGATGAGCTTCAGAGCTGGGCGAGCCGCGAGCCCATGTGCAACACATTGGGCGTAGAAACGGGGACTCAGTCGATCCTTGTTTCCAGTGCCGCCCCCATGGGGGAGCTTGTGGTGGGCTTTTCAACGTAGGGCGGTGGTCATGGCCGTGATCGTGTCGCTGCGTCAGATCGTCGAGGAGCTTGAGGCACTGCCCGATGAGGCGATCCGCGGCCGGGGCGCCTTTCGCACGTTCAAGGACGCCGTCCACCGTCGCGGCACGCAGGGGGACTGGTACGGATTCCGCGACGCGGCCATCGCCGACATCGTCGCCGCTTGGCTCGATGAGCACGGGGTCGCCTATGTCCGCGACCTCGACCTGCCGTGAGGGGACGGACGCCTGACAAGCGGGTCAACCTGACGCGCCAACGCAGGTGGTAGTAAGCTCGACCCGCGGCCCACGCCGGTCATGCGCCAGACGTAGGCCGATGCGACCACCGTCTGACCAGGGGCGAAGTGTGACCATCGACATCTCGAAGCCGGAGACGACTCTCCGTGACGCCTTCCTCAGGATGCTGGACGACTACGACGCCCGCGACCCCGAAAACGGCGAGTTCTACGCGGCCGGGCGCGCTGACTTCGACGCCTACGTGCTGAGCCTGCTTGACATGGAGCGCGGCGTGAACCTGCCGCGGGGCTGGGTTCCATGCTCCAACCGCTGGCTGGTCGACGATGCCCGGGAGATCGTCGGCGTAGTTCGAATCAGGCACAACATCGACACGCCGTTCCTGACCGAGGAGGCGGGTCACATCGGCTATGACGTGCCGCCGAGCAAGCGCGGGCGTGGCCACGGGGTAGCGAGCCTGCGCGCGGGACTGGCCGAGGCGCGACGGGTCGGGCTGACCCGGGTGCTGCTGTGCGCGAACACCGGCAACCTTGCATCCTGGCGAACCATTGAGGCCTGCGGCGGCGTGTTCGAGCGCGAGTTCCACTCGGAGTTCTTCGGCTGTGCGGTGCGCCGCTACTGGATCAAGGTTCCCCAGACGCAGGCTCACGGCGCACTGGCCGAACAAACGGTCCGAGCCGACGAATGGGGGCTGTAGTGGCAAACGGCAATTGGTCGCAAGCAGCACGAACAGCCCTGCTGGTGGCGGTCTTCGCCGTCATCGGCGTGATCGCCCTGAGTCTCCTGATTCAGGCGCTGGTCCACTGATCTTGCTAACGGCGAGGCGGCGAGCACGGGCTGACAGGCGGGTCGACCTGACTCGCCCACGCGCAGCGCTTCGCCGCAAACGCGGCGCTCGCAGGTCTCCCGCGGTGCGCTGGGCGAGCTAGCGATGCGAAGCCTCCACCGTTTCGCGGAACCCGCGGACTTCCTTGCTCGGGCGCAGCTCTTCCTTCGCGCCGCGGAGGCCGAAAACGTGCTCATGCTTGGCCTCTGCGATCCGGGTGGGTCGCGCCGCTTCGACGGTTCGTGCTATCTCGCTACCGTCGAAGAAGACCAGGCCGTCGTGGCGTGCGCGCTCCGGACCCCGCCGCACGGCGCCCTTCTCACGCGAGCGGACAGACAGGCACTCGAGCTGCTGGTGGCCGATCTGGCGGGCACCTACCCGGATCTTCCGGCCGCCGCCGGGCCGGAGCCCGCCATCAAGGACTTCGCGCAGTCGTGGTCGGCACGCACGGGTACGACCGCGCGCCTGGCCATGCGCATGCGCGTGTTCGAAGCGCGGCGTGTGGTCCAGCCGGCCCTGCCGTCCGGGATGTTCCGGGCCGCCACTGAAGCGGATCTGCCCACCGCCACGCAATGGGTCGAGGCGTTCTTCGCGGAGGTCAACCTCGACGACCCGTCCGATCCGCGCAAGGTCGCGCGTGAGCAGATCATCGAGGGCAGACTGTTCATCTGGGAAGATTCGGGGCCGGTATCCATGGCAGCCTGGGCGGGACGCACTGGGCGAACGGTACGCGTCAATTCCGTCTTCACGCCTCCCCGGCACCGCGGCCGCGGCTACGCTTCCGCGTGCGTCGCGTGGCTCACACGGCGGCTTCTCAACGAGGGGCTCGCGTCGTGCTGCCTCTACACCGACCTCGCCAATCCGACGTCCAACAAGATCTACCAGGCGATCGGGTATCGCCCGGTGTGCGATGCGTCCGAGCATCACTTTGGGGTGCGCGTCTCGAGCTGACTCGCTTTAAGATCGCCTTAGGATCGCGCCGAAAGCGAGCGACCCAGGCGCAGCGTGACAGGCAGTTGGGGATCGCGTTCAGCCACCCGTCCAAGTCGGGAGGAACCATGCCATTGGTCACTGTCTTCAATCTAAGAAGGGAAGACCGTTTGTCAGATCTCGAGGAGGCGACAAGGCATACGCTGACGAGCATGCCTGAACTCGCGATCAACGACTACGAGATCGACGTTGTTCCGGTTCTCAGTCCCGATGGCTTCGATGGCGAGGTGACCAGGATCAACGTCGATCTGTGGGAGCGCGCCGAGCGCACCAAAGAGGCCTTGCAGGAGCTCGCGACGCGACTCGCGAGGGCCTTCCAGACGATCGCCGGCGCGGAGAGAAAAGTGAAGGTCGTGATCAGACCGTATGACGTCAACGGGAGCGGGTGGGTGTCCCTTTGAGCGGCGGCGCTCGCTGCTCGGGCGCGCCCACGTCAGAGGATGGGCGGGCAAGCGTATCGGTCAGCCCTGATCCCGAGCTATGATGGAAGACGTAGGGCAGCCGGCCGGCCGCTCACGCGCACCGCGTTGAGCCCGTGGAAGCAGGGGGAGTCGTGGAAATCCGCCCGATCGGAGTCATTCACTCGCCTCATCGCGCGAAGGAGGGGTGCCCGATCCAGCCCGCCTTCGCCGCGGACGCAGAGGGGCGCGTGGAGGTCTTCACCGAGTTCGCGGCGGGCCTGCAGGACGTCGAGACGTTCAGCCACATCTACCTTCTGTATGCGTTCGACCGCGCCGGCGAGGTCGAGCTGGTGCGGCCCACGTTCCTCGACGACGCTCCTCATGGCGTGTTCTCGTCGCGGCATCCCTGTCGCCCCAACCCGATCGGCCTGTCGGTCGTCGGTCTGCTCGAGCGGCACGACAACATCCTGATCGTGAGCGGGATCGACGTTCTGGACGGCACACCGCTGCTCGACATCAAGCCGTACCTGCCTCGCTACGACGCCGTGGAGTCCGCCTCGATGGGCTGGGCAAGCGACCTGCCGTGGCGCCGCAAACCGAGCGACCGAGAGTAGGAGGAATGGATGGCCTGAGCGATCGTCACCGCGCGGTGGGTCGGCACTACGACGAAGTTGCGTACGAGTATGAGGTCGCGCGACTCGAGCAGCACAGTGCCGTCGAGCGCGCCATGACCGAGCGCTACCTCGAACGGTTCGTCCCCCGCGACAGCACGGTGGCGGACGTCGGCGTCGGCGCCGGGCACTACGACGAGTTCCTCGCCCGGCGCGGCTGCCGCCTTCATCTCGTCGACGTCTCCGCGCGCCTGCTCGAGACCGCCCTCGACCGCCTGGAATCGCACGGTCTGTCGGATCACGTTCTCGACGCTCGCGTCGCGTCGGCCACCGGTCTCGCTCATCTTCCCGACGCCGGCTGCGACGCCGTGCTTCTGCTGGGGCCGCTCTACCATCTGCTCACTCTTGGAGAGCGTCAGAATGCGGTACATGAAGCGCGGCGCGTTCTGCGCGGCGACGGCGTGCTTGCCGCCTCGGCCTGCAATCGCATCGTCGGCCTCGGCAGCGGGTACTGGCTCGAGCCGGAGCAGGGCATCGAGCTGCTCGACGTCTACCGGCGATTCATCGTCGACGGCATCGTCAACCCCGAGCTTGCCCCCACCATCGGCCACGCCCACTTCACCAGCGCGGCCGAGTTTCGCGCCCTGTTCGAGGGTGCGTTCGACGAGGCGAGCTTCGTCGGACTCGAGTCGTTCACCGGGAGCCGGCAGAAGATCTTCTGTGATCTCAGCCCCGACACCCAGCAGACCTGGCTCGACCTGGTCGAGGCGACGGCCGCCACGGCGGAGGGGATCGGCCTCTCGGAGCACTTCCTGTTCGTCGGCAGGCCGCGGTCCGGCGGATGACACGGGGGGCGGGAAAGTGAGACCGCCGAACAGATCGCCGCAGTCTCAGGCCGCCCCTTCGAGGAGCGTTTGCTCGGCGCTCACACGCGAAACGCCGGCCGAAGCCAGGCCGAAATGGATCCTCAGAATGGGGGCAGGATGTCCAAGGCGCTAGAGAAGGCCACCGAGCAGTACAAGGCAGGTCAACTCAAGAAAGCCGTCGCCACGCTCTGGGAGACGGCCTTCGCCGGCGATGGCGGCGCGACCGAAGCCCGCGGCGTCCTCGCTCTTGCCGTTCTTCTGCGCGACGCCACCGACGGCGGCGTGCGCGGCGAGTGCGAGCAGCAGATCTCTCGCGCCGAGCGATTTCTGCGAGCCGAGGAACAAACCGCCGCCGAGGAGCGCGTCGACCGCCTCGAGGCTGAGCTCCGGCAGGATCCGGTCCGCCTCGCGCACTGGGCGCGGGAGACGGGCCTCACGTGGCTCGAGGTCGCGAGCGCCCAGGATCTCGTGGCGGCGCAGATGCGCACCACCATGGCTCTCGACGGCCACGGCGCCCCGCCGCCCGGCTGCATCATCGACGCCGTCGAGGCCGAGGGCTGGCGCCTGGAGAGCGTGGTCTGCGTGTTCAAACCGACCAGGCTCCAGACGTCCCCCCTCAGAGGGGCCGACTTCTTCATGGGAGGCGATGTCGTCGAGGGCGAAGAGAAGTTCCTCTATCTCTTCCGGCGAGCGGACGGAGCCACGGGCTAGAGCCGACGGAGAACGACCCGACGCTTCCGGCCCGCCCGAAGGCCTCGCCTTCATCGACGATCGGCCAACGGCCGCCATGGTTTGGCTGCCGCCGCGACCGCACAAAGAAGGCTGTCATGGCGGATCGCACGGATCGCAACTACTGGATCGGCGTCGTTTCTCGCTCTCACGTGCGGCTCGGCGTGCAGGGCGGCTTCGTACAGCTCGGGCACGGCAAGCGCGCCCCGCTCGAGAGGCTGCGGGCCGGCGACGGCATCGTCATGTACTCACCGCTCACGTCGTATCCCGACGGCGCGACGCTGCAATCGTTTACCGCCATCGGCATCGTCGCCTCGGGCGAGATCTACCAGGCCGAGATGAGCCCAGGCTTCACGCCCTATCGCGTCGACGTCTCGTACCTCGATTGTCGTGAAGCGCCAATCAAGCCGCTAGTCGAACGGTTGTCATTCATCAGGAGCAAGACGCACTGGGGAGCGGCCTTTCGCTTTGGCCAGCTCAAGATCCCGGCCGGCGACTTCACCCTCATCGCCCAAGCCATGGGGCAGACCGTCAGACCGTCAGATCGTCAGATCGTCACCGCGCCGTAGCCGCGATCGTCTCTCGCCCAGCTTAGGCGTGAGCCTCGCGCTTGCGCACCTGATAGCGGATCACGGTCTTGGGGGCCTTCGCCTCGGGCCGTGACTGGTACTCCTCCTCGTGGGGGCCGGCGATCTCGTAGCCCTCGGCAGTGATGAACTCGTGGAGCTGTGTGATCGTCGGGGTCTCGTCGGCGTAGCTTCCGATGTGGAGGATCTGCGCGACCAGTCCGTACTGCCAGGTCTCGATCGCGACGGGCGTCTCGGGGTCCTTCTGCACCAGCTCCGTCGTACCCTCCGGGATCGGGATCGCCCAAGCCGCCTCCCACCTGTCGCGCGGGACCGTCATCCAGTCGGGACCGCCGAACCAGCGGGCGCATGGGGCGCCGACCTTGTAGTCGACGCCGTCCTTCTTGAGCGCGAACTTCAAGGCGTACGCCGCGCCGTAGAGCGCCGGAAACACCTTCTGGCCGACCTCGCGGGGATCGCCGATCGTCCTCACGACCCCCATCAGTCGCGCCGGGATCTCGGCGATCTCGGGCACCAGCGGCTTCATCTTCTTCGGCATCTCCCTCACCCCACTCCTTTGCTCGAATCGTGTCACGAACCCGGTCACCCAATCGCGCCCCGACCGCAGCGACTGTTCGCTGTAGTCGAACGCCTCATCTACGAACCACGGCACTTCCCCGGCGGCGCGACGATTCTGGCGGACCTCACGCAAGCGCTCGTCGAGCGCTCGTCGGCAGGCACGCACCGCCTCAAGGGCACGATCTTCGGGCAGCGCCGCGAGATTGGTCAGTCCGAGCAGAAAGGGCATCTTCGCCCGCGGGTCGCCAAGTGCCGCCAGGCTCGCCTCGGTCCAAGCCAGGAACCCCTCGGCGGTCGGCGAGTAGACCCTGCGCGCGGGACCTTTGCTTGCGGTATCGTCGGAGTGCCCCTCGACCAGGCCCGCTCGCTCCATCTTGTTAAGCAGGTAGTAGATCGACGAGAAGCCCACGTCGGTCCAGTCGCGCATGCCACGCTCGGCGATGACGTGCTCGATCTCATACGCGTGGCGCGGGCGCTCCACGACAAGGCTCAGTACGGCAAGTTCCGCGTCGGTCATCGGCAGCGGCCCTCTCATCG
>PMKK01000067.1 GCA_003157715.1 Actinomycetota bacterium | reverse complement strand
ACGAAGACCGGGGTGGCCGGGCTGTCGCAGCAGCCCGGCCACCCCGTGGCCGACGCGTTCGGGTTGTGGTCTCGCGCCTCGGTGCGACCCTAGCGACCGCTGGTCGAGGGCATCACCTTGATCGCGCGCGAGCGCTGCACCTGGCCGATCGGCAGCACGACGTGACCGTAGACCTCGTTCCAGATCTGGGCGATCGAGCCGTACATGGCCGACAAGCCGACGAAGACGCCCTCCCAGCCGGCGATTTTGCCGAGCGTCGCGCTACCGGTCCACTCGCTGAGAGCGAGGAGCACGAAGAGGATGGTCAGGCTGCCGAAGACCACCTGCAGCGAGACGGTGATACGCAGGGTGGCAATGAACATGAGGCCGGTGAACACGCCCCAGCTCAGGAGGTACCAGCCGACGGCGGTCGAGGTGGGGGCGTCGATGCCCATCCACTTGGGAAACGCGAGCATGGCCACGAAGCTCAGCCAGAACAGGCCGTACGAGGCGAACGCCGTGGCGCCGAAGACGTTGTTCTTCTTGTACTCCTGGAGAGCCACGACGACCTGCGCGAGGCCTCCGTAGAAGACGGCCATGGCGAGGATCATGGTGCTCATGCCGAACAGTCCGGCGTTGTGCAGGTTGAGCAGTACCGTCGTGACCCCGAACGCCATGAGTCCGAGCGGCGCCGGGTTGGCGACGGTGTCCTTTACCGAGGCGAGTACCTCGTGCGGCTGATCGGTCATATGGCGCATCCTCCCTGTCGTGCGACCGGCGCGCGGCTGCGCGACCGGCGACCTGTAGTGACGGCGAACATATGTTCGGTACTGTCGCGCGCCGGAACGACCACGGCGCCCCTCCTTGCGACCCCGCGATTCAATCACACGACGCGCGCCGGCGCCACAACGGGCCGGCGGCGCCGATCGGTCGCGCCCGGCCGGACAGACGGGTACACCTGTTCGTGTCTCGCTCGCGCCGCGCCGCGTCCGCGATCGCCCCCCATGGCCGCCCGACTTGCGCCGTGCACGGTCGCCGGGCTCGCGTCGCGGGCACACCGGGTTCGCGTCGCGGGTGCATCGGTGTGCCGCTCGCCATACGGCGTCCGGCCGACACGTGCTACCGGTCTGGTACGTTCCCCATCGGTTGAGCCGTTTTGCAGGGTCATCGCTTCAGTACTACGGACCGGCGACAATTAAAGTCAGCTGGCTGGCCTGCCGATATCGACCTACACTGGGACCAGAGACTCTAGTCTGCATCGCTGTGCCGGCTCGTGCCGCTGGTCGATCTGGTGGGGATCACCCCAGAAACGGAGGGTCCGATGAAGTTGTTCAAAGGCATGTATCCCAAGCTCGCGCTGGTGGCACTGTTCGTGTCGCTGGCGATCGCGAGCGGCGCCGCCAAGAAGTGGGCTTGACCGCGTCTGCCGCATCCCAGCGCTCGTCCAGGCAACAAGGGAGAGAGGGAACCATGAATCTCAACAGACTGCTCTACAGCAGAGTCGCCATCGCGCTCGGTCTCGTCGTGGCCCTGGCCGTCGCCAGCGGCGCCTGGTGGAAGTGGGACTGACCGGACGCCCGATCGCGTTCCGCAAGATCGCCAGTAACGTAGCCGTTCGCTAGAGTCCGGTGATGGAGCAGCCACCCCCGGCCGCACCTGCAGCAGCACCGCGCGTGTCGCCAGCGGTGGCAACGTACATTGCCTTCGTCGCCGTCGCCGCCGCGGTGCTCATAGCGGCGACGGCGAACTCCTTCCCCGCCGGCCACGGCATCGACCTGCTCATCTTTCTGACCGCGGCCGTCACCAGCGAGCGCTGGGCGGTGTCGTCGAGCCTCGAAGGCAGCATGTCGCTGTCGCTGACGGTCGGTTTCGCGGCCGCCATCCTCTATGGCCCGGCCTTCGCCGGCATCGTCGCCGTCGGCGGCGTCGTGATCTCCGACCTGATCATCTCGCGCCGCCACTGGACGCGAGTCGCCTTCAACGCCGGCCAGCTCGCCCTGTCGGCCGGCCTCGCGGCGCTCGTGTACAACGAGCTCAAGGTGCCCGGACTGGTCGACCTGAAAAGCGACGCCTTCGCCATCGCCGTCGCGGCAGTCGTCTTCCTGGTGGTCAACGACACCCTGGTCACCGTCATCATCAGCATGTCGGGACGGTCGTTTCTGCACGAATGGACGGCCTCGTTTCGCGAGATGGGTATCCTCTACGTCTCGATGGCCCCGCTCGGCGCGCTGCTGGCCTTTGCCTACCAGGACAGCCGCTGGAACGTGCTCTACTTTCCGTTCCTCATTCTCGTGATCTACAACGGCTTCAAGCTGTATGCGAACCTGCAGACCGAGACCGACCATGCCCTGGTGCTGCTGGCCGACACGGTCGACAAGCGCGACGAGTACACCTTCGCGCATTCGCAGCGCGTGGCTGCCTTGTCGGGCGAGATAGCACGGGCCCTCGACCTGCCGCGCAAGGAGATCGACCTGATCGTGTCGGCCGCGCGCGTCCACGACCTCGGCAAGATCGCCACCGACAACCGGATCCTCTACAAGCAGGCCTCGCTGACCGACGAGGAGCGCAAGGCGATCATCGCCCACCCCGCCGACGGCAGCGAGCTCGCCGGTCAGTTCAGCATGTATCGCAAGGGCCGCGACTACATTCGTCACCACCACGAACGCTGGGACGGCCGCGGCTACCCCGACGGCCTGGCCGGCACGCAGATCCCGCTCGGCGCGCGAGTCATCACGGTGGCCGACGCCTACGACGCGATGACCTCGGACAGGCCCTACNNCGCCGGCCGCCAGTTCGACCCCGATCTGGTCGAGACGTTCATCGCCTGCTACCGCGGGGATAGCCGCCCGGCACTCGTCGCCATGCCCAACACCGAGACATCGTGTTCATACTCGTCATAGCGGTCGTCGGCGGCCTGCTCGCCGGCACCCTGATCGGGGGCTCGCTCGCCAACCTCGAGCGCCTGTCGCTGCGACTGGCCTGGATGGTCGTGCTCGCCTTGCTGCTGCAGATCGTCGCCTTCTCGCCGCTTGGCGACTGGCTACCGCACGCCGCGGTCGTCGGCCTGCACTTTCTCTCTTACGCCCTGCTGCTGACCTGCGTGGCGGCGAACATCAGGCGGCCGCCGATCGTCTGCTTCGGCATCGGCGTGCTGAGCAACGCCGTGACCATCGTGGCAAACGTCGGCTACATGCCCGCCAGCCGCGCCGCCCTGCGACTGGCCGGCCTGCCGATCTCGATCCACCCGCACAACAACTCCGAGCTCGCCGGACCGGGCGCCCACCTGACGTTCCTCGGCGACGTGTTCGCCCTGCCCCACGGCGTGCCGCTGGCCAACATCTTCAGCATCGGCGATCTGCTCATCGCGATCGGGCTGGCATGGCTGATCGCGGAGGGGATGAAGGGATCGGCGCCGGAGACACCGGCCAAGCCGGCGTCGATCGAGCCCGAGTCGGCCGATCCCGCGCGACCCTAGCCAGAGGAGCCGGTCCACCCTCGGGCTGGACCGACACTGGCACAGAGCAGGGGCCCGCCACGCGTTGCCACCATCTCGACCGCTACTGGGCCACGCCCAAAGCGCTCAAGCTCTCGCACCAGTTCGATAGCGGTGAACGTGTGGACAACGCGTAGACCGGCGCCGTCGCGCACGGCCATGTCGCCGGGCTCGCCGACTTTGAGCCCAAGCGGCTGCATCGCCCGGCGAAGATGCGACATGAGATGGGTGATCCGCCCGGCCGAGGCGAACGGGAGACCGTAGACGCGCAGCTTGCGTCCTCGCAGGGTCTGCATGAGCTCGCGCCGCCGCGTCGGAGACAGTCCACCGTAGAGGCTTGCCGGGATCACCAGGATGACGTCGGAACCAGGCGCCGAGAGTGACTCGAGGTCGGCCAGATCGCCGGCTCGGACGACGCGCTCGGGCGAGCCGTCGACAGGCCCGCCGGCGAAGCCGCTGGCCGGGGACGAGGCCATCTCCGCCGGTAGTCTGCCTCTGCTCGAACCAAGGACTAGGCCCCACTCGTCGTGTACCCTCGTCAGACGTGCGGCCAGCCCCCACCGCGCCTGGCGCAGGCGCACGCGCAGTACGTCGCGGGTCTTGTCGGGCAGAGGCCGACCTACCACCTCCGTCACCCGCGCGACCACAGCCTGCCTGGCGACCGCGGGATCGGCGCGAGGTCGATTGTCGCCACGGCATACGACGCCTGTGTCATCGATGGACAGGATCCGGTGGGTGACGAGGCTGCCACCCAGCGCGATCGTAACGATGTCGCCGGGGCGCAACCGGCCACTCTCCTGCAGCAGTACCGCGTCGCCCTCGCGGAGGTTTGGCAGCATGCTGTCGCCCACAATGCGGCTGTAGGCGAAGCCGCGCTCGCGAAGGGACGCGCGAAGGGCTGCTTCTCCCCGGGTCGCTCCCTGCGCCCCATCCATCGTCTTGGACGCGCCGTTAGACTCGGACGAGGTCTTTGTTCAGCAACTCGTCGAGGAACTCCAGGGCGTCGCTCTCGGCGGTCCGCGCGTCGATCTCGAACTCTTCGATGATGACCTCGACAATGGTGGCCACCGTACGCGAGCCGTCGACAAGCTCCCAGATCCGACGGCCGACCTCGTTGAAGCTGTGCAACTCGCTTGTGTCGGGGTTCATCACGAACACGGTGTCCTCGATCTGCCGGACGGCGTTGTCGTCGTTGCGCACCGGCGTATCGGTGAGTTTCACGGTTCGTCCTCCTCGGTGGTTCGCGTCCTGCCGCGGCGCACTGCTTCGCGCGCGCCCGTCACGGTCACGCCCCAGATGCCAGGTCCTCGTCGATGGCACCCCAGAACTCCGCCGACTTGCGGAACCTTAACACGCGCACCGGCACCCTGCGAACGAGCTGCTCGGCAAGTTCCAGCGCGGGGATCATGAACATCTCGTCGCGAACGCAGATGCTCATCGCCATCGCCAGGCGCTTGACCTGCTCGGGCACGCTGATGCGCTCCACCGCGTCGGCGTCGGCCTGCTGCAGCCAGTAGAGGCCGCGAAGCGGAACGGCTGCCGGCATCGCCGCTGAGAGTCGGTTCTTCTCACGAAAGGGCAGGGCGAAGGCGCGAAGAGGCGCATCATCGACGAAGTCGCCAAGGCAGGTAAGCTCCTCGCGCATCAGCGAGGCCACGCCCGCGCTTTGCGACAGCATGGCGGCAGTAGTCTTCCCGGCCTCAGACCGGCCCATGAACACGTAGGCATTATCACCGCGAGCGACACACGAGGCGTGCACAAACAGCGCCTTTCGCATCTCGAGACCGAAGAGCTGGGACGCGTTTCGAAGAAGCACCTCGAGCGCGCCCGGCCAAGGACCCTTGAGGCGGCCTCGAACTATACGGTTTCTGAGGTCGAACGTCGCGGATAGCTCGACCATGGTCAGTTCGACGGTGCGGCGCGCCGTGTCAACCGACACTGACTCGACTTCTGACTTGCGCCAAGCACTTCGCGGCAGATCACCGCACGAAACATCGACCCGGTAGTCAGCGGTGCTTTCCCCGCTGACCTGGAAGTGTCGCAAACAGGTGGCGGCGTCATCGAGAGGAAACGTCAGGCCCCTCACGTCAGCTACCAGCGGGCCACCGGCGCGAAGCAGGAGACGGCTACGCTGGTCGGCCGGGTCAGGCGGCACGACTTCTACGCCCGGGCGCAACGGTGGCACTCTGTCGAGGTGCGACCGCGACCTGTGGCGACTGTATGGCCGTGAACGCCTAGAGTGAGTTCAGGTTGACGCCGCCAAGACCAAAACCAGGGTTGCAGTCCGGATCCGCGTCCGTGACCAAGGTGCATCCGCTCGCCAGGGTCTCGAAGACGGACTCGCTCTCGACGACAGGCTTTTCATAGGGCTTCTTCACGACGGGCGCTCCTTAGTGCGGGGGGTTGGCGGCTCACGTGATGTGATTCTTGACTGTACAGTATCGCGGAGGTGCTGAACCATAGCGGCCATTTCGCACGCGCGAGCGCTCTTGCCGAGCGGGTTCCCGTCCTCCGACGACGCGATGCGTGGACAGTACGCGGAACACAGGGGCAGAAGCTCACACCCCCTGCACTCTTCCCTCAGTCCGCTCATCGCGCGGCGATAACTACGCGCCACGTCTCCACGCCACACCTCGACAAACGCGCGATCAGCAACGTTGCCCAGCGAAGGCCGCAGGCCAATGCACGGCCACACCGCGCCGGTGGCTTCGACGAACAGCCCGGTAAAGCCGGCGCTGCAGCCACCCGCCGTACCGGCAGAAGGCGGACCGGGGTGGAGCGCCAGCCTCCCCTCCCTGGTTGCCCCCATCACGAGTTCGTCCAAGTAGAAGCTGGTGAGCAGATCAGCCGAGACCCTGTGCGCTAAGGGCGCAGTGTCGCCATCGGCTCGAGGACCGACAGTGGGGTCAAACCTGTAGCTGCATCCCATCGACTTCGCCAGAGCGATCACGTCCTGGTATTCAGACAGGTTCTCGCCCATAAGAACGCACGCCACGCGACACGTCACACCCAGCTCTCTCAGGCGTCGCAACGTTCGCACAGAGCGCTCGAAAGATCCCTCGTTGCCCGTGACCCGATCGTGACCCTCGGCCGACGCGGCGTAGAGGCTTACCGCGACGAGTATCGGTTTTAGCGCGGCGAGCTCTCGAATGTCGGCTTCGCTAAAGGACGTGCCGTTAGTCATGACCGTCAGGGCCATGCGTTGCCGTTTTACGGCGCCACCGATCTCCAGGAAGTCGTCTCTAAGGGCGACCTCGCCCCCTGTCAGGCCGACCTTCATGCACCCTTCATCGGCCAACTCCCCGATAACCTCAACCCAGCGCTCGGTCGACAACTCCGCTCGGCCGCCAGCGACGTAGCAGTGGCAGCAACGCAGGTTGCAGCGCTTGGTAAGTTCGAGAAGCGCAGTGGTAGGGGTAGCCGTTGCGTAAGCAAGAGCGTTCAGTCGTTCACGAACGTGGTGACCGAGAGGCGCTGTGTATCCAGAACTAGAACTGAGCCCCTCCACGGGCTCCTGGGTGGGGGAGCGATTCACTCTTGCCTTCGCCGCCTAGTTCTCGTACGTCGTCGAGCCGACCACAAACGCATCGACCGTCAGGAACGTGTTGCTCGACGCAGTGTCCTTGGTTTTCGAGTTCGTGACAAGCAGGATGTGAGTGGTGTTAGCAAGACCAGAGTAGGTGGTCGACGCCTGATAGGTTGGCGACGCGCTGTATTGATCGACCTGACCCTGAAGGATGCCGTCGATGTACACGTTGGCAATGCCGCAAACCGCAAGCTTCGTGTACTTCCACGTCACGGAAGTGCCGGTAAACTCAAAGGCAGCAGCGGCAGCCGTAGAAACATCGGCGGAGTAGTTACCTCCAGACGCGGAGGTGCTAGTGAGCTTGGCCCACTGGTACGTGGTCGCGCCGTCATAGTTGTTCTCGAGGGCCGGTGTGGGATCGGAAGCGTCGTTGACGCCATCCGCCAGGAAAGCGTCGTGGGTGAGGAATGTGTTGTTCGACGCCGTATCCTTGCTCTTGGAGTTCGTAACGACGATCGTGTGGTTGCCGGCACCGAGGCCCGACCACGTAGTGCTCGCCTTGTAGACCGGGCTCGAACTGTACTGATCGACGGTTCCCCGGGATGTGCCGTCGATCGCCACGCTGGCGATACCGCACGTCGGAAGCTTCTCGTACACCCACGTGATCGAGTCTCCCGAGAACTTCGCGCTGAAGCTCGCGCCCGTCGAAACGTCCGCGGAGAAGTTGCGTTTGCTGGCGCTCGCGCTCGTGAGCGTGGGCCAGAAATACGCCACCGGGCTGCCGCTCACGCTCGCGTCGGGATACGAGTAGGTATACCAGAGCGGGGCGGTGGTCGCGCTCACGGTCCCAGGCTGAGGAACACCGTTGACCACGGTGTTCGCGACCTTGGCGCCTGGCCAGATCTGCGGCGTGACGCCGTACCATTCCGCCGACTGCGGGTGACCGCTGCCGCCTATGACGGTGCGCTGCGTGATCTGTGGGGCAGTAAACCCGGCGGACAGCTGTGCGGACAGCACGTCGAACGTAGTCCCCGGTGCAACGCGCTGGTAGACCTGATCGGTCCACGAAGCGTAGAGAGGGCTCGTGCCGCCGCCCGGCCAGTACTGAGCGCAGCTGATCCAGTCACCGTCGGAAGGCACGTACACCTCGCCGTTCGACCCATAGGCCTGCGCGGTCTTCGGGTAGCCGCTGACCAGGACGCCGTTGAAGTAGACGTAGATCGAGTAGTTGTTGTCGCCGGCGTAAGGCAGTACGGCGATGTAGGCCGTCTGGCCGGCGGGCAGGCTGTAGCTGCCGACCTCGGGGTTAGTGCCAGCGTCCAGGGTCTGGACGCTGGACACCGTCAGGCCGAGGTCGGCGTAGGGAGTGTCGGCGGGGCCCGAGAAGATATCGCCGTCGACCTCGCCGACCGGGTAGGTGGTGGCTACCCCGGTACTGATGTCGGTCCAGCCGATCGAGACGCTCAGGGTGCCGGTCGAGCCGCTGCTGTTGGTGTATGCGTAGACATCGCTGTTCTCCTGCGCGTACATGATCTTGGTGACCATGCCCGCGCTGGCCGCCGGCGCCATGATCGCCAGCGCAAGGGCGGCGAGCGCCCCCACTATCGTCATAACCAGCAGCCTGCGTTTCACTTTCGAACCCCCTTGGAGTTCCTCTCGGCTGCGCCCGAGCGTTGCGGACGCGCGTACTACTAATTAACGCTAGTACCTTTCTCGGCAGGTCACCGGCACTCCTGCAGGGGCTCATGGCTGGCTATCTGTCTATAATGCTCGGCATGGCACAAAGCAGTCAGGCCACCGAGGCGCCTTCGGCGCCGGAAGAACGCCCCCTCGAGCGCGCCGTGAGCGACGACCACGGGCGCAAACATCTCGAGCGCGCCCCGAGCACGATCGTCATGGCCGTCATCCTGGTGCTCATCTTCTCAGCTACGGTGCGCCTTTACGAACTCCAGCGGCCCAACGTCCTGGTCTTCGACGAGACCTACTACGCCAAGGACGCCCACACCGTCCTGCACGGCTACCTCGGCCCCAACCCGCTCTACTCCTGGGAGCCCGGCAAAGAGATCTCCTGGCCGCACCCTGAGTACGGCAAGTTCGCCATCGCCGCAGGCGAGGCGGCTTTCGGCAACGTCTCGTTCGGCTGGCGCATAGTGCCGGCGATCTGCGGCACGCTGCTGCTCGTGCTCATCTATCCGCTCGGCCGCCGCTTCGGCCTGTCGCCTCCCTGGGCGCTGCTCGGCCTGCTCCTCGCCGCCTCTGACTTTCTCGGCATCGTCCAGTCGCGCATCGCCACGCTCGACATCTTCGTGGCGTTGTGGTCGGTCCTGTGCATCTATCTGGCCCTGCGCTACGTGCAGACCGGCCACCGGCTGCGCTGGCTGATCCTCTGCGGACTAGCCGGCGGCCTGGCACTCGGCACCAAATGGTCGGGTGCCTTTCCGCTCGTGGCGGCCGCGGCCATCATGCTGCTCTACCGGCGCCGTTCGTGGCGGCAACCGATCGGTCCGCTGATCGTCAATGCACTGCGCGACGCCGTGCTGCCCGCCGTGTTCCTGGTCGTGCTGCCGGTCGCGGCCTACTTCGCGAGCTACACCGTCTACTTCATGAAGGGCCACCACTCACTGTCGCAGTGGTGGGCGCTCCAGCACCAGATGTGGTGGTTCAACGAGAACCTGCACGCCACCCACACCTACGCCTCGAAAGCCTACACCTGGATCTTCGACTATCGCCCCGTCTGGTACTACTACGTGCAGATCCACAACACGGTGCACGGCATCGTCTCGATCGGTAACCCGCTGCTCTGGTGGGCCTCCGTGCCGGCCCTGCTCGGCCTCGCGGTCCTGGCCGCCTGGCGGCGCGACCGCGAGCTCGCGCTTCTGCCGCTCATGGTGGCGGTGCTCTACCTGCCCTGGCTGCACGCCTCGCGTACCTCGTTCATGTACTACATGACGCCGGTGGCGCCTTTCATGGCGCTGGCGGTGGCCATGGCCCTGCGCGAGTTGTCGGCGAGCCGCCTGCCGCGGCCGCAGTGGGCGGTGCCCATCTTCGCCGTCACGGCCGCCGTCACGGCCCTGTTCTGGTATCAGATCGGTCAAGCCGCGGCCTGGCTGTTCTGGCGCGACCCGAAAGCCCTCTCGCTCGAGCTGGCCCGCGCCGTGGTGCTCGTGGCCCTCGTGGTAGCCGCGTGCGGGATCCTCACCTTGATCATCTGGCCGCGCGCCCGCGTTGCCTGGCGGTACCTCACCTGGGTCTATGCCGGCGCGGTCGCGGGCGTCATGCTGGCCTTCCTGCCGATCCTCATCGACCTCAGCATCTCGGTCTCCCACTTCTACCACCTCATGTGGTTTCGCAACTGGATCTGACACCAGCCGCAGCGACGTCCAGCGGGCGTCGGCCGCCGCTCCCGCCGGCCCGTTCCGGAGCCGCGAGCCGGCCGCTGATCGCGCTCGTGCTCATCGTCATCGCCCTGTCGGCGGTCGTGCGGCTGGTCAACCTCGATGCCTACAGCGTCGTGGTCTTCGACGAGCACTACTACGTGCACGACGCAAACTCGGCGCTGCACGGCCGCATCGGCCCGCGTCAGCCCTCTCCCTGGAAGCCCGGCAACGACAGCGCCCTGGCCCACCCGCCGCTCGGCACGCTGTCGATCGCCACCGGCATCCTCGCCCTGGGCAACGATCCGTGGGGCTGGCGGGTGCCCTCGGCGCTGGCCGGCACGCTGCTGATCGCCCTGGTCTACCCGCTGGCCCGCCGCCTGCGGCTCTCGCCGCGCTGGGCGCTCGTCGCCCTGCTGCTGGCCGCCTCTGACACGATGCTGATCGTCGAGTCGCGCCTCGGCGTGCTCGACCCCTTCGTGGCGCTCTGGTCGGCCGCCTGCATCTACTGCGCGCTGCGCTACGTGCAGTCGGGCCGCCCGACCCGCTGGCTTGCCGCCTGCGGCGCGGGCGGCGGCCTGGCGCTCGCCAGCAAGTGGTCGGGCGTCCTGGCGCTGGCCGCCGCCGTGGCGATCATCGTCGTCGATCGGGCCCTTGAGCGGCGGCGGGAACGGGCCGTCGAGGCAAGCGGCGCGGGCGAGGCCGTCGAGGCAAGCGGCGCGGGCGAGGCGGGCGGCACAGCCGCCCGCCTCGCCCGCGCCTTCGCCTGTCTGGTGGTCCTGCCGCTGGTCCTCTACGTGGCAAGCTACGCCGACTACTTCGCCAGCGGCCACACCGTGCGCCAGTGGCTCCATCTGCAGGGGTACATGGCGACCTTCAACTGGCAGGCCCACGCCGACTCATCCCTGGCCTCGCGGCCGCTTACCTGGATCTTCGACGCCGAACCGATCTGGTATCGCTGGGCGGTCGTGCCGCACGGCGTCCTGGGAATGATCGCCATCGGCAACCCTTTGCTGTGGTGGGCCTCGATCGCGGCCGTGCTGGGGCTGCTGTGGGCCGCCTGGCGGCAGCGCGACGCCCGGCCGGCCCTGGTACCCCTGCTGGTCTGCGCCCTTTATCTGCCGTGGCTGGCCACCAGCCGGGTGTCCTATATCTACTACCTGACCCCGGCGATCCCGTTCCTGGCCATCGCGGTGGCCGCGGCCCTCACCCGGCTGGCCGGACCGGTGCCGTTGCGCGGCCGCTGGGCGGCGCTTGCCTTTGCCGCGGGCGGCCTGCTCATGGGCTTTGCCGCCGGGGGCACCGCGCCCGTGCGTCTGGTGGCGCTGGCGGCCGCGGTTGTCGTGATGGCGGCCGTGACGATCGCGGCACGCCGCCGGGCGTCGAGACAGTCCGTGCCGCCGACAGACGACGCGTCCGCACGGCCGTTGGCGGTCGCCGCCTGGCTGTACACGGGCGCGGTAGCCGGACTGGCCGTCGCCTGGCTACCGTTCCTGGTCTCGTATGTGGCCCCGTTCGCCTACTACGCCCGCCTCGCCTGGTTGACGAACTGGCGGTGACAAACGCACCGAACCGCTGAGGTCGGTTGACGAACCGGCGGTGACAAACTGACCGCGACGAACTGGCGGTGACGAACGCGACGAACCGCGCAGCCGGACCGCCGCCCGAACCGCGCAGCCGGACCGCTCAGCCGATCAGCGCCGCCATGACCGCCTTCTGGGCGTGCAGCCGGTTNNCTGGGGGCCGGCCAGCGCCAGCAGGTCGTCGTTGACCTGGTAGTCGCGCAGAGCGGCGAGACGCACGTCGTGCTCCGACTCCTGGCCCATGCTCGTGAAGGTGTCCGTGTAGATCACATCGGCGCCCTTGACGGCCGCGTGCAGGTCGCTGGTCAGCTCGATCGTCGCGCCGGTCTCGGCGGCGTCGGCGCGGGCGCGGGCGATGATCGTCTCGTCGGGGCGAAAGTCGTCGGGCGTGCAGATGACGACGTGCATCCCGGTCTTGGCGCCGACTTCGGCCAGCGAGTGGGCCACGTTGTTGCCGTCGCCCGAGTACACCAGCTTGCGACCCTCCAGGCCGCCGCAGTGCTCCTTGACCGTAAGCGCGTCGGCCATCGCCTGGCAGGGATGATGATCGTCGGTCAGCCCGTTGATGATGGGGATGGTGGCGCTGGCCGCCAGGTCGACCACGTCGGCCTGGGCATACGTGCGGATCATGATCGCGTCGAGGTAGCGGCTGAGCACGTGACCGGTGTCTTTCATGGTCTCGCCGATGCGCAGCTGAATGTCGTTGGCGTTCAGAAACAGCGGCTGGGCGCCGAGCTGGGCGATGCCGACCTCGAACGAGATGCGCGTGCGCGTCGAGGTCTTGGTGAAGATCATGCCGACGGCTTTACCGGCCAGCATGGCGTGCGCCTGTCCGGCCTTCTGGGCGGCCTTGAGCTCGCCGGCCAGGTCGAGCAGCGCGACGACCTCGGCCGGCGCGTAGTCGTGGACGGTGAGAAAGTCGCGGCCGGTGAGGCCCAGGTCGGTGACGCGGTCGTGCAGCGCGGTCATGTGGCCTCCTTCGGGGCACTGGGCTGGAGCGCAGGCGGGGGGCGGCGGCTTAAGCCGCTGCCCCCCGCCGGCGCGGTCGAGCGATGCTATCAGATGAGCTCGCGCTCGTGTCGGATGCGTTCGTGCCAGTCGCGTTCGTGTCTGTCGCGCTCGTGTCGGACACGTTCGTGTCAGTCGCGCTTGCGGCTCTCTCAGATGAACTTGCGCTCGCGCAGGACGTCTTCGAGGGTCGGGTGGCCGATCTCCTGNNCGCAGGTCCATCGGCGTGCCGATCACCACGACGTCGGCGCCAGAGGCGTTGATCGTCGTCTCCAGGTCCTTCAACTGCTGCTCCGAGTACCCCATGGCCGGCAGCAGCGTGCCGATATTCGGGTACTTCTCGAAGGTCGCCTTGATCTCGCCGGTGGCGAACGGCCGCGGGTCGATGAACTCGGCCGCGCCGAGCTGACGGGCGGCCACCATGCCGGCGCCGTACTTCATCTCACCGTGGGTGAGCGTGGGGCCGTCTTCGACCACGAGGACGCGCTTGCCGCGGATCAGCTCGGGCTTGTCGACCGTGACCGGCGAGGCGCCCATGATGATCTGCACGTTCGGGTTGACCGAGCGCACCGCGTCGAGCTCGGCTTCGATGCCGGCCCTGTCGGCCGAGTCGATCTTGTTCATGACGACCACGTCGGCCAGGCGCAGGTTGACCTCGCCGGGGTAGTAAACGAGACCGTTGCCCGGACGATGCGGGTCGGCGACGGTGATGTAGAGGTCGGCCTTGTAGAAGCTGTAGTCGTTGTTGCCGCCGTCCCAGAGGANNGTGCACTCGTTCTTGGCCAGGTCTTCGACCGTCGCGAAGCGCTGCACGCGCTGCTTGACGAGGTCGCCGTACGGCATGGGGTGGCGGATCGAGACGACCTTCTTGCCGGCCTCGCGCAGCATGGTCTGGATCTTGCGCGTGGTCTGGCTCTTGCCGGCGCCGGTGCGTACGGCGCACACGGCGATGACCGGCTTGGTCGACTTGACCATGGTGTGGTCGGGGCCCATCAGGCGGAAGTCGCAGCCCAGAGCGTTGACCAGCGCCGAACGGTGCATGAGGTACTCGTAGGGCACGTCGGAGTAGGCAAAGACGACCTGCTCGGGACGATACTTCTTGACGAGCTCGGTGAGCTCGGACTCGTCGTGGATCGGGATGCCGTTCGGGTAGAGCTTGCCGGCGAGCTCGGCCGGGTACTTGCGGTCGTTGATGTAGGGGATCTGCGTGGCGGTGAAGGCCACCACCTCGTAGTGCTCGTTGTCGCGAAAGTACGTGTTGAAGTTGTGGAAGTCGCGGCCTGCGGCTCCCATGATCAGGACTTTTGTTCTGTCTGCCATGCTCACTCCTCTGGGATGGATGGGGTGCTCCGCGCCACGATCTTGTTCGTCAGGCCGGCGGAGTGAACAAACTCGGTGTCGACGTAGGCCGAGGTGCTGAGCTGCAGCGTGGCGCCGTAGTTCGGCACGAAGGCGAGGCGTTCGCCGAGGCGCGGCGGACGCGCGAGCGCCTCGACGTCGACGATAAGGTGATCGCTCGAGGCGCCCAGCACCTCGACGCGCGAATCGACCGGCACGAGACCCTCGGGCGGTGCGTCCTGGCGGCCCAGGGCGCAGATGGCGCGCCGCCGCGGCCCGCGGTCGACGAAGGTCGGCCGGTTGCCGAAGGCGTCCTGAGCGGTCTCGCCGCGGGGCATGCTGGGCTTGACCAGGCACTCGATCACCGGCGCCGAGACGACGAAGGCGTCGAGCGCCAGGTCGAGCGCCGGTTCGCGCGTCAGGGTGTCGACGCCCAGCAGGATGGTCTCGCCGATGCGCAGGCTGTTCACGGCCGCCGGCATGCGGCCGGCGAGCGTCAGGCCGATACTGCCCGAGTTGCCGCCCGACACGAACTGCAGACGGCGCCCCAGGCGGCGCTCGGTCAGCGCGGCCAGCGCGGCCAGCTCACCGAGGTTCTCGGGGGTGGGGCACACGGCGCCATAACAGGTCAGATTGACGCCGACGCCGGCCAGTTCGATGTGGGTGAGCGCCTCGACGGCTTCGGCGAAGGCCGGCAGGTCGGCGGGCAGCATGCCCTCGCGCAGGTCGCCCAGGTCGACCATGGCGATCACGGCGTGCCTCTTGCCCGCCACGGCGGCGGCGCGTTCCAGGGCGAGTACGGTCTCGAGCTCGCTTTCCAGCGAGACGTCGGTCAGGCGCACGGCGTCGGCGGCCAGAGCGGGTGTCGGCGAGCGCAGCAGCCAGATGGGCGCCACGATGCCGGCGGCGCGCAACCGCTCGGCGTTTTCGAGGCGAGAGTCGCCGAGCGCCTGCGCGCCGCCGGCCAGCAGGGCGCGCGCCACCTCAGGGCTGCCGCAGGTCACCTTGGTCACGCCGACCACATACGTGCCGTCGAGCGCGTCGACCACGCGGCGGGCGTTGGCGCGGATCTTCTCGAGGTCGATGGTAAGCGTGGCGCGAGCGGTCATCGGTCTCCCTGCACGGAACTTGCTCCGACCTGGGTCGCCTGACGGCTCTGCGTGACCCGGCGGGCGGGTCGTCTGCTCGTCCGCAAGCGACCCTGCATATTCTTTATACAAGAGCTTATGCTTCGCCCCTCCGCGATGCAAGCAGCGGGCGGCGTTACCGGGGTGGCCCGCTGCGGCTCGCGCGGGGACGGCCCGTAACCGGCTGCGGCTCGCATGGGGACGATCCGCGGCCGGCCGCTGCTCGCGTCGGGACGACCCGCGGCCGGCTCTCCTACGACTGGCACTCCGGACACCAGTAGGTCGCGCGGTTGTCGTCACCCTGACCGCGCAAACGGATACGGCTGCCCGCGCCGCAGCGCGGACAGGCGCGGCCCGCCCTGTCGTAGATCACGCGAAAGCGGTCCTGCCGCCCATCGAGCGCGGACTGCCGCATGAGCGGCCGCAGGGCGCGCACGACGGTGAGGGCCTCGTCGTCGCTCACCGCGACCAGCGGCCGCCAGGGGTCGACACCGACCAGCCAGCAGCCCTCCGACTTCCAGAAGTTGCCGATGCCGGCCACGGTGTGCTGGTCGAGCAGGGCATCGCCGAAGGTCCGCGTCGGGTCGTCCTCGCGCAGGCGGGCCAGAAAGCGCGTCTCGTCGAACGGCGCCGCGGCCACGATATCGGGGCCGAGCCCGCGCAGCCGCGGGTCGGAACGCACGCGAGCGTCGGTCAGCAGTTCGAGCACCGGACCGTTGAACTGCACGACCTCCTCCCCGCCGCGCTCGATCACGAGCCAGGCCGCACGCGGCGAGCGCGGCCAGCGCTCGCCGCGCCTTACCACCCGCCAGGCGCCGGTCATGCGCAGGTGTGAATGGATCACGAGGCCGCCCTCGAAGCGCAGCAGCAGGTGCTTGCCGCGGGCCTCGACCGCCTCGACCGTGCGACCGGCGAGCCGTTCCGGCCAGCGATCGCGCGCGAAGCGCGGATGCGGCGTGGCGATGCGCTCGGGCACATGGCCGACAAGGACGCCGCCGACCCGCAGCGCCGCGAAGTGGATGGTGTCGCCCTCTGGCATCGCCGCTACGTCTCCTCTCCTCAGAGATTGCCGCTCTCGTCTTCAGCCCCTGCCGCTCTCGTCTTCAGCCCCTGCAGTTCCCGTCCTCAGACCGTGCAGTTCCCGTCCTCAGACCGTGCCGCGGTCGAGAGTCAGCCGCCGCGGCCCCAAGCGAAAGCCGATCTCGACCAGGGAGCGCCCCAGTGGCGAGGCGATCGCCGGCTCGCCGTCGATCCTCTCGATCGCGAGGCGCGGCACCTGCCCCTCGCGCACCGCCGCGGCCAGCGCGGCGAGAGCCTTGTCCATGACGGCCGCGTCGCGGCCGTCGTGGACCCGTAACGAGTGACCGCCCGTCTCGACCGAGACGACGGGACGGCCACCGACGAGCACCACGTAGCCGCCGGGGCGCCGGGCCGGGTTGTGACCGGCGGTACGAGCCTCGGCGCGCGGCGGCTGCGTTTGCCCGCCGCCGCCGCCGGCGAGCGGTGACCTTGGCCTACTGCCGCCGTCGTCGGCGCGCGGTGACGGATCGTGGTCGACGCTCTCGGGCCAGGTCAGCGCGCCACCGTAGAGCTGAGCGGGGTCGGCGGCGGCCAGCACGACGGCGCGCGCCTCGCCGGCTTCGGGCTCGCGCAGGCGCTCGACCGCGCCGGGCAGCGCGAACTGGGCGCCGCCGAGTCCCTCGACGAAGTAGCCGCGGCGCGCCGTGCCGATCGTCTCGAGGGCCGACAGCGCCGGGTACAAGGCGGCAAAGCCGCCGGCGATGCCTTCGGCGCGCACGAGCTCGCGGGTCACGATGCCGTAGCGTTCGAGCAGCAGCTCGGCCCAGGCCCGGCTGCGCGTCGCGGCATCGACGCGGGTGCCGCCAAGAGGACCAGAGAACACCGCCTCCGTCAGCGACCAGCGCCCCTGGAGCTGCGGCGCGCCCCGCGGCCGGCGGCGAAAGCGGCCGGCGCCGGGCCCGCGGCCGACGAGCGCCGGCACGCCGGACCGCGGCTCGCCGAGGCGCGGCCCGCCTGATCGTGACGCGGCCCGCCCAGACACGGCGGACCCCGACGCTCCGCGCCCCGACGCGACGGCGCGGCGCGAGCGCAGCGGCGCGAAGGCGTCGTTCGTCGCCTCACCGGCCCAGACCAGGTCCCAGAGGGCGTCGCGCAGCTCCTCGGCGCCGAGCTGCGGGTTCTCGACGAGGAGGTCGGTGAAAAAGCAGGCGCCAGCCTGCAGACGGGCACGGACCAGCGTCTGGACCGGGCCGTCGGGCGCCTCGCGGGCCGCCGCCGGACCGGGCAGCGGCGGTCCGAGCAGCGGCGCGTCGTCGCGGAAGTAGAGCGCCACGCGGCCGCTGCGCCGCCCGGTCGCCCCGGCGCCCACCCAGACGAGCTCGCCGGTGGCGCAGAGCTCGTCGAGCCAGGCTGGCGAGTAGGCGCCCAGGCGGCGTGGCAGCACGTCGCGCTCCCAGAGCTCGGCAACCAGCGGCAGGCCCTGCAGCGGCGCCAGCACGTCGCGCAGGCGCTCGACACCGGCCCCGGCGGCACGCTGGCGGTCGATGCCCTGCCAGGCCGGGGCAAAGCGCGCCAGCGCTTCGCGACCGACGGGCTCGATCTCGCGCCGCAGGACGGCCAGCGAGGCTCGCCGCAGGCGGCGCAGCACTTCGGGGTCACACCACTCGCGCTGCGTGCCCAGCGGCCGCAGCTCGCCGCGCACCAGGTCGCCGCTCTGTTCGAGCGACTCGAGGGCGGCGGCGGCATCGACGCCCAGGCGCGCCCGTACGGCGCCGCTCTCGAACGGTCCGTGGCTGCGGGCGTAGCGGCGCAGCAGCTCGCGCAAGGCGTCGGACACGTCGGTCAGGAAGGCCTCGGGCAGCCCGCCGGGCGGCACCACCCCCAGCGCATCGCGGTAAAGTCCCGCTTCCGCGGCGGCGATCCAGCGCTCCTGCCCGCCGACCCGCACCCGCACGGCGCGCCGCTGCGCTTCGAGCCGCGCAAGCCAGGCGGCGACGTCGGCGCCCTCGGCGGCGCGCTGCGCGGCCTCATCGGTGCTGAGGTCGCCGACCCGGCGCAGCACGTCGTGCAGGCGGTCGGCGTCGCGGGCGCGCAGCGGCTCGGAGCGGCACTGCAGGTCGTCTTCGACCTGCTCGAGGGCGTCGGGATCGATCAGGTCGCGCAGCTCCTCCTGACCGAGCAGCTCGCGCAGCAGCTCGCGGTCCAGAGCCAGGGCCACGGCGCGCCGCTCGGCGCTCGGCGTGTCGCCCTCGTACATGTAGCTCGCGACGTAGTCGAACAGCAGCGACGAGGCAAACGGCGAGGCCGTCGCGGTCTCGACCTCGACCAGCGAAAGCTCGCGGCTGTCCAGGCCGCGCAGCAGCCAGACGAGCCCGGGCAGGTCGAGCACGTCACGCAGGCACTCGCGGTAGGTCTCGAGGATCACCGGGAACTGCGGGTAGCGGCGCGCCACCTCGAGCAGCGACTGCGCCTTTAAGCGCTGCTGCCAGAGCGGCGTGCGGCGTCCGGGGTAGGCCCGCGGAATGAGCAGCGAGCGCGCCGCGTTCTCGCGAAAGCGCGCCCCGAACAGGGCGCTGGCGCCGAGCTCGGCGACCACCAGGTCTTCGACTTCGTCGGGCTCGACCAGCACGAGCTCGGCGCCGGGCGGCTCGTCGGCGTCGGGCAGGTGGACGATGATGCCGTCGTCGGAGTAGATCGCGTCGGCCGTGAGTCCGAACCGGTCGCGCATGCGGGCAGTCAGCGCCAGCGCCCAGGCGGCGTGCACGCGGCCGCCGAAGGGCGTGAGCACGCAGAGCCGCCAGTCGCCGATCTCGTCGCGAAAGCGCTCCACGACGACGGTGCGGTCGGAGGGCACCACGCGGGTCGCCGCCTGCTGCTCGCCCAGAAAGGCGAGCAGGTTGCGGGCGGCGCGCTCGTCCAGGTCGTAGTCGCGCTCCAGGGTCTCGGGCTCCTGCTCGACCGCCCAGCGCGCGAAGGCGCCGATCGCCGCGCCCAGCTCACGCGGCCGGCCCACCGAGTCGCCGTGCCAGAACGGCACCGCGCCGGGCACTCCCGGCGCCGGACTGACCACGACGCGGTCGCGGGTGATCTCTTCGATGCGCCACGACGTAGCGCCCAGCAGGAACGTCTGGCCGGCACGCGCCTCGTAGACCATCTCCTCGTCGAGCTCGCCGACGCGCCGCCCGTCTGGCAGGTTGACGCTGAACAGGCCGCGGTCGGGGATCGTGCCGGCGTTGACCACTGCCAGAGCACGAGCGCCGCTGCGAGCGCGGATCGTGCCGTTCACCCTGTCCCAGACGATGCGCGCCCGCAGCTCGCCGAACTTCTGCGAAGGATAGCGCCCGTCGAGCATGTCGAGCACGTTCTCGAGCTGGCGGCGTTCGAGGTCGGCGTAGGTCCAGGTGCGCCGGAAGAGCTCGTGCAGAGCGTCGACGCTGACGGTGCCCTCGCGGTCGCCGGCGTCCGCACCGTTTCCGGTACCCTCGCCGGCCGCCGCCGCGATGGCGACCACCTGCTGGNNCTCGATCAGCCCCTCGCGCATGCGCTGGGCGACGACGGCGCACTCGAGCAGGTCGGCGCGGAACTTGGGGAAGATGCGCCCCTGCGAGACCTCGCCCACGCCGTGGCCGGCGCGCCCGATGCGCTGCAGCCCGCGGGTCACCGATTTGGGCGACTCGACCTGGATGACGAGATCGACGGCGCCCATGTCGATGCCGAGCTCGAGCGACGAGGTCGCCACCAGACAGGGCAGCTCGCCGGCCTTGAGCTGGTCTTCGATGACCAGGCGCTCCTCGCGCGCCAGCGAGCCGTGGTGGGCGCGGGCGATCTCGCGCAGCGGCGCGCGGCGATCAGCCGAGGCGCTTCGCGCCGCGGAGTCGCCGCCCTCTTCCCTGCCCTCTTCCCCGCGATCCTCTCCGCGCTCCACCTCCGCGCGAGGGCCGCGCTCGACGGCTTCGGCCCGCTCCGCGTCTTCGCGGGCCGCCAGGTCGTTCAAGCGCAGGGCGATGCGCTCGGCGGCGCGGCGATTATTCACGAAGATCAGCGTCGAACGATGCTCGCGCACCAGCTTGAGCAGCTCGGGGTAGATCGCCGGCCAGATCGAGCGCCGCGTGGCCTCGCCGCCCGGCACGCTGTCGAGCTCGAGCGGCGCGTCGGGCTCGACCATCGACTCGACCGGCACGTGGATGCGCAGGTCGAGCGGCTTGCTCACGCCGGCGTCGACGATGGCGCAATCGCGCGACGGGCCCACCAGAAAACGGGCGACCTCGTCGAGCGGCCGCTGGGTGGCCGACAGGCCGATGCGCTGCACGTCGCGGCCGGCGCGCTCGGCCAGCCGCTCGAGGGTGATCGCCAGATGCGAGCCCCGCTTGGTCTGGGCCAGAGCGTGGATCTCGTCGACGATCACCCACTGCGTGCCGGCAAACAGCGTCTGTGCCTGGCCGGTGAGCATGAGATAGAGCGACTCGGGTGTCGTGATCAGAATGTCGGGCGGCTCGCGCAGCATCTCGCGGCGCTCGCGCTGCGGCGTGTCGCCGGTGCGCACCCCGACCCGCACGTCGGCGCCGATGCCGCGCAGCGGCGCCCGCAGGTTGCGCTCGACGTCGTAGCCCAGCGCCTTCAGCGGTGAGATGTACACCAGGCGCACGGAGCGCTTGGCGGCCCGCCGGGACGGTTTGGCGGCCGGCGACGGCGCAGCCACGAACTGGTCGAGTGCCCAAAGAAACGCGGCCAGCGTCTTGCCCGAGCCGGTCGGCGCCGAGATCAGCGCGTGGCGACCGCTGGCGATCGCCGGCCAGGCCTGCACCTGGGCGGGCGTCGGCGCGGCGAAGGCACGTTCGAACCACTCGCGCACCTGGGGCGTGAACCGCGACAGGGCGGGATCAACGGGTGACGCACTCATGTCGGACTCTGCTTGCCCATCGGCCCACGAAGCCTACCCGGCCGGTCGGACGAATCAAGGACGACGCGGCGTGGAGCCGGCCCCACGCCGCGCCCCGGGGACGATGCCGGCGTTCGGCTCTCAAACTTCTCTCAGCTTTCGCACAGGTCGATTTCACCGGTCCCGAGTATCGTCCGTGCACGACGCCGGCGGCGAAAGGACACAGACGATGAATCGAGCCCGACTGAACCTCCTTGTCGACGCCGTCATCGCCATCGCATTCCTCGTGACCGCCGTGACCGGTGTCGTCTTTCTGCTGCCGTTGTCCTGGCAGAACGCGCTGGGATTCGGCGCGCCCGGCATGCTCGGCTTGTCGCTGCGCGCTTGGCACTGGCTCCACGACTGGAGCGGCGTTGCCGCGACGAGCGGTATCCTGCTGCACTTCGCGCTCCACTACCGCTGGGTGGCCCACACGACGCGCCGCTGGCTGGGCGAGTCGCGGCGAGAACGAGCCGCGCCAGGGCCGGTGGGACCGGCGGCATCGTCCTCGCGCCGGGCGGCCGCGCCGCTTGGACCGCATGACGACCCCCACCCCGGATCGCCACGGCGGTCGGACGCCGGGACTTCACACGATTCGTGGCTCACGCGACGCCGCTTCATCACAGGCGTCGTCGGCGTCGGCGCGGCCCTGATCGGCGGCGTGGCGCTGAGCAAGGCCGCCTCGTCGAGCGATCCATCCTCTACGAGCTCATCCGTGAGCGGCTCGTCGTCGAGCGCCGCGAACACCTCGAGCAACAGTCAGAGCGGGACGACGCAAGCCAAGGTGAGCGTCGACGCGGCGAGCTGTGTCGCCTGCGGCCGTTGCCTGCAGACCTGCCCCGCCTCGGTCTTTGGCTGGAACGGCAACGGCCGGGCGACCGCCAAGCACCCCGGTCAGTGCATCCTCTGCCACCGCTGCGTGCAGGTCTGCCCTGCCTCGGCGATCACGCTGAACGACTGAGAAGCCGGCTGCGGGCCGGACGCGGCGCCAGCGTGCGCGAAGCGACTCCGGCGACGCCGCCCGCGCCTATCCCGCAGACGTCGTCGACGTAGCCCGCGACGCGAAGCGACGGCCGCTTCGCTACCGGCGTCAGCTCCGGGGAAGTCTGGCCGCGCCGATGACGACAAGGGCCGCGCCCGCGATACTCAGACCCTGGACCAGGACGACGCTGCCTTCGAGCAGCCAGCGGACGCCCTCAGTGGCGAACACCGCGACCGCGATGCCGCCGATGGCGATCACCAGCCCTCTGGGGAGACGAGCCTGCGAACNNAGCACGGTGACGGCCACATCGCTCAGGTAGAGAGTCAGATCCAGGGTCGGGATGCCGCGCAGCGATGACGGCGCGAGACCCGTCCAGTACGTCGCGCTCAGCGTGGGGCCCCACATCATCGTCGGCGACAGTTGGAGGGTCCAATCGACCACGGTCGTCAGCGCGACCAGGCCGGCGCCGACGATGACGAGCCAGAGACTGCTGGCGACGGCGGCCGCGGTCCCCGCCGCGGCCGCCGAAGCGGTCGCCCACGGCGGAGGAGGAACCGCGGGCGCGTACTGCGTGCCGAGCTGGGACGGAGCCGGCGACGCGGCGGTCGGAGCAAGCGGCACGACGGGTGAAGCGAGTGACGCGGCGGTCGGAGCCGGCGACGCGGCGGGTGAAGCGGGCGGCTCAGCGGGCGAGGCGGGCGAGCTCGACGTGAATCCGCAGGTGGGGCAGGCCGCACCGTCGCTCGACAGGACCGTGCCGCACGCCACGCAGGTCGCCATCGTCTACCCCCCCGTTCGTTTGACCACGAGCCTACCACCAGCGACTCTCCGGCACGATGCGCGATGAGGGCGGGCGACGGGGACTGCCGCCGCCCGGCCGCGCCGCGCGCCAAGACAAACCGCTCGCGAGGCGAGGTGCCGACGCGCCTCAGACCCCGAGGCTCGACCTCATCAGCGCCACCACGGCGGCGCCATCGAAGTGCGCGAGCAGCGCGCCACAATCGGCCACGATGTAGTCGGCGTCGAGCACGCAGCGCGCGTCGGCCGGAGGCAGCAGGCGATCGCCGCCGCTCCCGCGCGTGGCCTCCAGCATCTCCTTGCCGCCGGGCAGCCGGGTGAGGGCGCCGCCGGTGCCGACCAGCAGGCGGCAGGCGGTAAGGTCGCGGCCGCGGGCCACGGTCTGGCGGCCGGTCGGCGTGTAGAGGTGTGCGAGCTTGCCGGCGTGGCGGCGCACGCCGGTCGCCGTGCAGAAGGCGGCCAGCGCGCGGGCGGCCTCGATCTGCTCGGGCGTGGCCGGCAGCGCGGGCGGCAGCGCGGCGGGCCGCTCGGCGTCCGGCATCATGGCGGCCACATGGCGGGCGCTGACGAAGGTCCCCAGGTCGCCTTCGACCGTGCGCCGGCTATGGGCCTGGGGCTCGGTCTGGATGGCGGCATACTCGGGGCTGCCGTCGGTGATCGAGTGCACGTCGGTAGTCGCCCCGCCGACGTCGACCACGACCAGGTCGCCCAGGTCGGCGGCCAGGCGCTCGGCGGCCAGCAGCACGGCGCCGGGCGTCGGCAGGATACGGCCGTTGACGACCTCGCCGATACGCTCCATGCCGGGCGCGTGGATGATGTGCTCCTCGAAGGCGTCGTGAATGACCGCCCGGGCCGGCACGATGTCGAGCTCGTCGACCGCCGGGTACACGTTGTTGGTGAGACGCACCCGAAAGCCGGCCGCCTCGAGCAGCTCGCGAGCGTCGTCGCGGACCGCCGAGTTGCCGGCGTACACGACGATCGGCCGCACCGAGAGCTCGCCGAGCCGCCGGGCGTTGGTCAGTGCCGTCTCGCAGTCGCCGCCTTCGACGCCGCCGGCCAGCAGGATGAGGCTCGGCCGAGCCGCTTCGATCTGGCGCAGGTCGCGCTCGCGCAGCAGGCCCGCCGTCTGGTAGGTGACCACGGCGCCGGCGCCCAGAGCCGCCTCACGGGCCGCCATGGCCGTCATGCGCTGAGTGAGACCGTGGACCGTCATGCGCAGGCCG
>PMKK01000183.1 GCA_003157715.1 Actinomycetota bacterium | reverse complement strand
GCCGGCGACCTCGCCGTCGACGCGCGCCACGGCGATCGCCGGATGGCCGGCGTTGCAGTACACGAGCCGGCCGTCGCGGCGGTCGAGCATGGCAAAGAAGACGGTCGCGAAGATCTCGGCGGCCGTCTCGCGGGCCAGCACGGTGTTGGTCAGGGCTACGACGTCGGCCGGCGTCTTGCCTTTTTCGGCGGCGTGAGCGCGCAGCGTGTTCTTGACCAGACTGGTCAGCACCGCCGCCTCGAGGCCCTTGCCGGAGATGTCGCCGATGGCCACCCCGACCAGGCCGTGATCGAGCTCGAAGAGGTCGTAGAAATCGCCGCCCACATGGGCGGGTTCGACGGCGGCATGGTAGCGATGGGCGTAGCGCAAGCCGGTGATCTGCCCGGGCAGCTTGAGCAGCGCGGCGCGCAAGACCTGGGCGACATCGTGCTCCTGCTGGTAGAGGCGGGCGTTGTCGGTAGCCAGCGAGACCGTCACGCCGAGCTTGCGCACGAAGTCGATCTCGGCCTCGCTGAACGTGCGGGGCCGGCGTCCGTAAAACAGCAGGCAGCCCGTCACCCGTTGCCGCACGATCAGGGGCGCGGCGAGGATCGAGCGCACGCCGCGGGAGCGCACGAAGCCGCCGTTCAGCGGTTCGACCTGGGCCAGGTCGCCGACGGCCACGGGTCTCATAGTGGCCCAGGCTCCGGTCGCGCTGGGGGCCTCCGCCTCGGTCTGGCGCAGGCCGACGTCGCCGGCCGAGAAGCCGTGCTGGTAGCGCACCACCCAGGAGCTCTCTTCGCGCACTTCGATGGTGCCCGCGTCGGCGCGCAGCGCCCCGGCGCCCTGCTCGAGGGCACGCTGCATGATCTCGTCGAAGTCGTGCGTCGAGTGGATGAGGCCGTCGATCGTGTTGAGCGCGTCGGCCAGCGCCGTGTGCCGGTGCGCCGCTTCGGCCTGGGCGCGCAGCTCCTGGGCCTGGGCGCGCAGGGCCTCGCTTTGCGCCTGGGAGGCCTCGCTCTGCGCCTGCAGCTCCTCGTGCTGACGCTGCAGGCGCTCGACCAGCCGTTCCCGCTCTCGGCGCGCTTCTTCGCGCTCGGTGGCATCGGTCACCATCACTCCGACGCGGTCGGCGTCGACGCGAAAGGCGAAGATCTCGAAGTAGCGCTCGAGGGCGGAAGAATCGTGGTCGAACCGTGTCGCCGCGCCGCTCGCGGCGACCTGCTCAAGCACCTCGATCCACGCCGGGTCGAGGTTCGGAACGAGCTCCCGGAGTCGCTTGCCGAGCACTTCCTCGCGTTCGCGGCCCAGCAGAGAAACGAAGGCAGGGTTGGCTTCGAGCCAGCGAACATCGACCGCCCGCCCCTCGGCGCGGACCATCTCGGCAAGGCAGAAGGGCTCCTGCATACTCTCGAAGAGCCTGCGGTAGCGCTCTTCGCTGTCGAGGAAGCGGCGCTCGCTCTCGTTGAGCGCCTGCTCGGCCTGGGCACCCTGCGTGCGGGCCAGGGCGATGGTGACGTGGTCGGCGACGGTGTTCATGAGCGAGAGGGCGTCGTCGGAGAAGTGGTCGCGGGTGCGGGTGCCGAAGGCGAGCGTGCCCAGGAGTCTGCCTTGCGACAGGAGGGGGTGGCAGACGAAGGCCTGGATACCCAGCGAGCGCAGCGGGGCGGTGCCGGCGTCGGACGTCGCGCCGATCTGTTCGGCCACGATGCGCACGCGGTCGCGGGCGGCGCGGCCGCAGACCGCGCTGCCGTAGTCGAGCCACTCGAGGCGTCGCGCTTCGTTGTCGGGAATGCCGGCGAAGGCGTTCAAGTGCAGGCCGCCGGCCTCGTCGTCGGTCACGAAGTTCAGAAACACCTGGCAGTCGAGGTGCGCCATGACGCGGCGGCAGAGTGATTCGATCAGCCTCTGCGGACCGTCGCCGGTCAGCAGCGCGCTGGCGACGTGGGCGAGCAGCTCGCTGCGCGCCTCGCTTTCGTGCAGGTCGGCGAGATAGCGATCGCGCTCGGCCTCTTTGCGCTTGCGCTCGCTGATGTCGCGCAGGTAGACGCTGACGCCGGCCGACGTCGGGTAGGTGCGCAACTCGAACCACCGCCCCGTGGCGGTCACGTGCTCCACGGTCGAGGGTCTGCCCAGCTCCATGGCCTCGTGGGACGAGCGGGCGACGTCGCTGCCCACGAGGTCCGGCCACACCTCCCAGGGTGTGCGGCCCAGCAGTTCGTCGGCGGAACGGCGGAGCATCCGGCAGGCCGTCTCGTTGACGTGGACCTGGCGGTATTCCCAGTCGAGGCCGATGAAACCCTCGTCGATCTCTTCGAGCATGGCGCGCAGCCGTGTCTGCCTGTGGCTGGGCCGGTCGCCGCCGCCTTCGTCGAGGCCGCTTTCGAGCGCGAAGCGGTCGCACTGGGCGACCGCACGCTTCGTCATGCGCACCTCGAGGCCGTTCTCGCAGCGCAGCTCGAGCTCGTCCATGAGACTGGCGATGATGAACAGCCCGCGGCCGTGGTCGCGTCTGAGATCGGGCACGACGTGGGGGTCGAACCTGTCGGTGTCGAAGCCTCGTCCGCTGTCCTTGACGAGCGCCACGAGCCGCTCGCCGCTGAACCCCAGGGTGATCTGCATGTCGTCGTGGGCGCCGCTGTGGCGGATGGCGTTGGTGCAGGCTTCCTCGATGCAGAGCACCACGTCGTCGATTAGACCCCTCGAAGCGCAGTACTCGCGCAGGTAGTCGCGGAGCCGCTCACGAGCACGCAGCAGGTGCGATGCCTCGAGTGGCACGTGGAACCGCAGCTGCGGCGGTTCGGTCGGCGGCGTTATGCCTGGCTGCGGCACATCACACCTGCGCAAACGTTGGATCGGCGGGAGGACGCGTCACATTCTATGCGGCCCGTAAATGGCCCACGCCGTTGCGAGACGAGCTCTCGAGGGTGGCGCGCCGTCTGCCCGGGCTGCCCGGCCGCCGGTCGTCCGGTCGCTCCGCCGCGCCCACGCTCTCCGGTCGCTCCGCCGCGCCCACGCTCTCCGGTCGTCGCGGTGCGCCACGCTATCCGGCGGTCCCGGCCGGTCCGTTCGACGGCGGTTCGCGCCGCGTCGAGCGCGACGTCGCCAGCATGGAGCCGCCGACGATGAGCGGCAAGGCGACGGCGGTGCCCGCGGTGAGCGGCTCGCCGAGGAGCACGACGCCGAGCAGTACGGCTACCAGGGGATTGACAAAAGTGATCACCGTGGCGCGCGCCGGGCCGACCTCGGCGATCAGCGCGAAGAACAGCACGAAGGCCAGGGCCGTACAGACCAGCGCCAGCGTGGCGACGGCCGCGATCGTCTCGCCCGAAACGACGGCCGGCAGGTGGCGCAGGCCCAGTGGCGCATACGCCGCGGCGGTGATCGCGAGCGAGGCAGTGACCACTCCCAGGGCCGGCAGATGGGCCAGCCGGCGACTGACGATAAGCGGTCCCGTCGCGTAACAGAGGGCGACCACGATGACCTCGATCACGGCGCGCGGATGCCCGCCGCTCAGATCGAATCCCATCACGGCCGCGACACCGACGAAGCCCGCGACGAGGCCGCACAGCCGGCGCCGGTCCAGGCGCTCTTCGGCCCCGGCGCACCGGTAGAGCACGGCGCCGATCAGCGGCACCGCGGCCACGAGAAGCCCTGCCGTCGAGCTCGGCAGCCGCACCTCGGCGTGCGACAGCAGCAGCCAGGGAAGAGCGATCTCGGCCAGGGTATAGGCCAGCAGCCAGCGCCAGCGCGAGACGAGGGCGCCAAGCTTGCCGCGACGCAGGGCGAAAGGCAGCAGGAGCAGCGCCGCCGGCAACGTGCGAAAGAAGACGAGCTGGGCCGGCGACAGCTCACGCACCGCGACGCGGATGAGCAGGTAGGGGATGCCCCAGATGACGCACAGTGCGCAGAACAGCAGCCAGCCCTTGCGCGACACGCCTTGCCTCCCTGAGACGGTCCTCCCGCGACACCTCTTCGGCTGTCGTGCCCCTTCCGGTGGTCGGGGAGCAAGACGGCGAGGTACCGACCCTAATCGCGGGGCGCGCCTGAAGCAACGCGGTGCCCGCGAACGCCACCGCGCACGCGGCCCGGGTCGCGGCGAGCCGCCGTCTCCCGTAAACTATGGTCTGAATCATAGGGACGCTTCGCGCTGCCGCTTGCGGTGGCCGCGCGGAGCGTCGCGAGCCGCCGCGTCGCCCCAGCGCTTTCTGCGACGTGTCGCTTGCCGGAACAAGGGGCTGAAGCGATGACGACACTGCACAGACGGCGGTTCCTGGTGAGCGGCGGCGTCGCGGCCGCGGTGTGCGTGGCGTGCCTGGCGGTCGCGGCCGCCGCGCTGGCCACCGCGGGCTGGGTCTCGCAGAGTTCGGGCACGACGGCGGCGCTGGACGGCGTGGCCTTCGCCGGCTCAGGCGCCGGCTGGGCCGTCGGCGCCAACGGCACGCTTCTCTCGAGCACCGATGGCGGCGCCACCTGGGTGTCGCATACGTCAGGCGTCGGCGACGATCTCAACGCGGTCGCCTTCGCCGGCGCACAGAACGGCTGGGCGGTCGGCGCCGGCGGCGTCATCGTTGCCACAACGAACGGCGGCGCCGATTGGACCGCTCAGACCTCCGGTGTGAGCACCGGCCTCAACGCGGTCGCCTTCGCCGGCACGCAGAACGGCTGGGCCGTTGGCGCCGGTGGTGCCATCGTCGCCACAACGAACGGCGGCGCGACCTGGACCGCGCAGTCCTCGGGTGTGACCACCGCTCTCAGCGCGGTCGCCTTCATCGACTCGCAGAACGGCTGGGCGGTCGGTGCCAAGGGCGTCATCCTCACCACAACGAACGGCGGCGCCGACTGGACCGCTCAGACCTCCGGTGTGAGCACTGCCCTCACTGCGGTCACCGCCGTCGACGCGAACACCGGCTGGGCGGTCGGCGCCGGCGGCGTCATTCTTGCCACCACCGACGGTGGCACTCACTGGATCGACCGGACCTCAGCCGTCACCAGCGCCGATCTCACGGGGGTGGCGTTCGCCACTGCCAGTGACGGCTGGGCGGTCGGCGCCGGCGGCGTCATCGTCGCGACCACCGACGGTGGCTTGACCTGGAGCGCGCAGACCTCGGGGGTCGGCACCGATCTCGCGGCCGTGGCCTTCGCCAACGGCAAACACGGCCTGGTCGTCGGGACAGGCGGCATCGTCCTCGAAGCGTTCAACGCGGGCGCTCCCGATGTCACCGAGCCGGTGACGACGGCCACCGGCCTGCAGGCCGGTGGCCACAGCGGCTGGCGCAACAAGGCCCAGCAGGTCACCTTGAAGAGTTCGGACACGGGCTCCGGCGTGGCCGCCACCTTCTACAGGATCGGCACGGGCAAGGTGACGACGTACACGGGACCGTTCACCATCGCCACCGCCGGCTCGCACGCCGTCTCGTACTGGTCGGTCGACGCCGCCGGCAACACCGAGGCCGGCCACACCGCCTACGTGAACATCGACACCGGCCGTCCGCGTTGCGTGGCGGTCGCCAACGTCGAGGCGAAGCCGGGTTCGCTCGTCAAGTTCGCCTACCGCGTGAACGATCCCGCGCCGAGCTGTGGCAAGGCGGTCGTCACCATCAAGATCTACCGCGGCCGGACGGTCGTCAAGACCCTGCGGCTTAAAGCGGTCACGGTCAAGAAACAGCACGTCTACGCCTACCGTGTGAAGCTCGCGCGCGGCAGCTACACCTGGGTCGTGAGCGCCACGGACCTCGCCGGCAACGTCCAGATGAAGATGGGCCGAAAGTCGCTGCGGGTGGTCAACTGGGTGATCCACAACACCGCCGACGTACAACGCTGCCTGGCGTCCCTGCACTATCTGCCGCAGGGCGCCGTGAGCGGCAAGGACGACTACCGCACTCAGCAGGCGCTGATGGCCTTTCAGGCCTGGAACGGCCTTAGCCGCGACGGCGTCGACGGTCGCAAGACGAGGGCGAAGCTCGAGCTCGCCGCGGCACCCAAGCCCCGTTCCGAGTCGGCCACCGGCCACTACGCCGAGGTCTTTCGCAGCCTCGGCGTGCTGCTGTGCGTGAACAACGGCAAGCTCGTGCGGGTCGTCCACTGCTCGACGGGGAGGCCCAGCCTGCCCACGCCCGCCGGCCACTTCAGCATCTACCTGAAATCGACCGCCTGGTGGTCGACGAAGTACCACGACTGGATGCCCTTCGCGAGCTTCTTCTCGGGCGGCGACGCGATCCACGGCTTTCCCGACGTGCCCGCCTACCCGGCGTCGCACGGCTGCGTGCGCATCTCNNATGCCCGAGGCGCCGTGGGTGTACACGTTCATGTACTACGGCGCGCAGGTGTACATCTACTGAGGCCGGCGGCCGGTGGCCGCCGGCCTCAAGCGGTCCGCCCTGCCGGTCTCAGGCGACCCGGCGCAGCTCTGTCCGCGGCGTCCCGAGACGCACCGGCACCCTGCCAGGACGGGCCGGGGCGGCGATCCACGACGGTGTCTCGGGGGCGTGCTCCAGGCATTCCGGACAAAGCAGCACGTCTTTGCCGTCGAGACGCAGGTGAGCGGTGGATTCGCCGAGGATGAGCGTCTGTCCGCAGCGCTCGCAGCCGGCGATGCCCCAGCCACGCTCCAGTGCACGCCGTTCGCGGGCCTCGGACTCCGGGAGACCCTGGCCGGCACCGGCCCGCGTGCCTCTGACTCGAGCGACCAACGATTGTCCCCGCCTGCTGCCCATTATCGCGTGCCCTGCCTCTCGTGTCCTGCCGCCGGCTGCTCCGGGCGGCCTCTGATCGCCACATTCCCAGGCGCCGGTACGAGATAACGCGTCG
The DNA here is from genome assembly GCA_003157715.1 of Actinomycetota bacterium. Next base: position 11,695 of record PMKK01000183.1, on the reverse strand, counting down.
CGTCGTCAGACCGTTGCCGGCTGGGTGTACGCGCGGTTGATCTGGCGGACCCGCCTGGGCCCGTCGTCAGGCGGCGTCCCGTCCTTGATCTCGGCCTGAGTCGATACCCAGGTTGCGGCGCACGGCCAGGATCAGCGTCGTGAGCCGCTCGTCGCAGTTGCCGAGCTCGTCGACGACGTCGTCGGGCAGATCGAGCAGCAGCATGCTCGCCACCATGGCCCGGCAGCCTTCGATATCTTCCAGGATCTGAGCGAGAGCGGGGTTGCGGTCGGCCTTGTGGTTCATCAGCTACCTGCCTGGCGCGCCGGTGCGCGTCGTTGTCACGGAGGGCGTCACGCCCTACCGGTCAGATACCCGGTCACGGCGGTCCCAGCGCGTTTGAGGTGCCGGACCGTGGTGGCGCCGGGCTGCGGCGCCGGCGCCGACGGTCGCTGCCGGGGCTAGCGCGCCGTGGCGTCCAGCGCCTCGGTCAGATAGCCGAGGTTTGCCGTCAGCACGGTCGACAGTGGCTCGTCGAGGGTGCCGTCGCCGCCGTCGATCACGACGGCGCGGCGGCTGTCCTTCTGCTTGAGGATGGCGACGTAGACCGGCAGGACACAGGCCGTGGCGTCGTCGAGCGAGAGAGCGTCGATCGGCAGCGGGATGCCGAGCCGCGCCGCCGCTTGGGCCCAGCGCTCCCGGGCGGCGCCCTGTACGACCGACTGCCACTTGCCGAACGTCGTCGCGATCTCGGCGCGCAGGGCGCGCGGCCTGAGGCGGGGCGGCAGGAGCTGCCGGCCCACCTCGACCTCGGCGATCGAGGGGTCGACGGCAAAACCCTCGAGCAGCGTGCCGTCGAGGGCGTCGTAGAGATTGAAGACCGACGAGTGTCTCGCGCGTTTGCGCAGACGGCCCTCCTGCCGCGTGCAGCCCAGGGTCAGCAGCAGGCAGGGCAGCCAGACCAGGCCGAACCAGGCGACCTCCTCGGCGCCGAGGCCGAGCACGCCCTTGCCACGCGCCCGCTCCGCGAGCCGCGCGGCGCGCGCTTCGTCGACGGCGAGCGCGAAGCCGAGCGCCGTCGACGTCGTCGCGCGCGGCGCCCCGAGCTCGGCAAGCTGCACTCGGCCCAGGCTTCGCTCGAGCTGCTCAGGGCCCCAGAGCTCGACGCCGAGCTGGGCGGCGGACAGTCCGGCGCCGGCGGTCGCGCCTTGCAGCGCGACCACGATGGTCTTGTCGGCGCCCACGTCGGCGGCCACGAAGGCGGCCTTGGCGAGCACCTCCTTGTCGACCGGCCTGTCCCAGGCCTTGCACTCGACCATGATCGAGAAGGTCGTCAGACCGTCGGCCTTCTGGGCCAGGACGTCGATCTCGTGACGCGCCCCGGAACGGCCCTCGCAGACCACGTTGCGGCGGGCGCTGTAGCCGCCCGCCGTCAGCAGGCGCGCGATCTCCGCCTCGAGGCGTCGACCTTTGTCTGCGGTGTGCTCCTGCGCCGTCACGTTCACGTCGGGCTCCTGTTCGACCGCTTCTTCAGTAGTTCGCCGCAGGCCGCGGCTTTCTTGCCCGGCGCTCGGCCGTGCAGGCGTACCAGGTGTGCACCGCGCGCGCCCCGGGACGCGCTCAGCACGCGTCGGGCGCGCGCTAGGGCTTCCGGGGGCGCGCCGGCGCGCGTGTAGCGATAGACTGGCGACCGGCTCTGACAGAAAACGACAGGAGCGAGGGGAGTCTCATGAGCTTGGCCAAACGTCTCGAGGCGTTGCGTGAGCGGGCGCAGCGCGACCTCAGTCTGATCGACGACGACGTCCTGCTGTCCACCAGGCACGGCGTGGCGCCCGACGAGATCGCCGAGCGCCACTACCTCACGCCGGTGCGCCTCGGACGAGCGAGCTTCACCCCGCCGCGAGCGATCAAGATGGCCGTCCCCGGCGGGCCCGGCGACGAGGCACCGATCGTCGTGCCGGGCACCAGGGTCGACCTGTGGGTCTCGATCGACGGCGGCGAGACGCTGGCCTTCATCCACGAAGAAGACGACGAGCTCGAGCATGCCAGCATCGAGATCGATCTCGAGGAGAAGCGCGTGGTCGTCGGGTACGTCGCCGAGCACGCCACGGCAGTTCAGGCCAACAGGTTCTTCGAACAGGGCCTGCGCACCATCGAGGCCGAGGTCGAGAAGGCCAACGAGGTGGCTCGCGAGTTCAACGAGAGTCTCATGCCCGCGGTGGCCGAGGCTCTGGAGGCGGCGCGTGAGCTGGCCGCCGAGCGGCACAAGCTCGCCGAGGGTCTCAAGCCGCCGGTGTCGTACGAGCGCTGGTGGGGCCGGCCCTGAGACCAAACCGGGCGAACCGGCCCTGAGGCCAGGCCGGGCAAGCCGGCCCCCGCTGGGCGGGGCCGGCTTGCCCGGCCCTCAGGGCAGGACGGCGCGGATCACGCCGACGGCGTCGTCGTGGTCGTTGCGCACCAGAGGGCGCGCGACCGCTACGACGCCGTCGGGCACGTCGTCGAGGCCCAGGCAGCGCGCGAGGAGCGCGGTCAGGGCCGGCCCGGTGGCCCGGTCGTTGCCGTCCATGGCCTTGACGGCGACGCCTCGTCCGTCGGGCAGCGAGGCGCAGCCCACGCCCTCGGCTCCGGCTTTTGAGATGAGACCGGGGAACCCCTGCATCGTCTGCGTGTCGGGCTCGCCTTCGCCTTCGATGAGCACTGGATGGGCGCGCATCGCCGCGGCGATGCGCGGCGCCAGGAGCGGCAACCGGGCATAGGCGCGGGCGAGCGTCGCGATCGGCGTGGCGCAGACGACGATGCCGCAGCCGTCGACGCCGAGCGTCAAGCCGTCCACTCCGCAACCGGCGGCGTCGGCCGACGCCTCGAGGGCGGCGCGCTGGGCGGGGTGGTCGGCCGCGCGGTAGGTGGCCGTGTCCCAGCCGTGCAGCCGGCAGCCGGCAAGAAAGCCGGTGTGGTTGCCCGAGCAGCCGTGGCGGGCCCGCAGAGCGCCCGCGCCCTCGTCGCACTGGAGGTCGGCTTCGCTCAGGTCGAGGCCGGCGAGCATGGCGCGGACGAGCTCGGCATGCTCGTCGGCGCCGACGTGCGAGGCGCACATGACGGCGATCTCGCGCTCGCCCCAGCCGTAGCGCTCGGCCACGCCGGCGTCTACCCAGGGCCGCGCCTGGAAGGGCTTGGCCGCCGAGCGCCAGAAGGTCACGACATCGGGGTCGCCGTAGCGCTCCAGCTCACGTCCCGCGGCGTCGTGCACGGAGGCCACGACCAGGTGCCGGCTTTCGACCACCGGGCCACGCCACACCTCCACCTCTATGGAGCCGGCTTGTCTCATGCGCGGGATGTCTCAGTCCTCTTCGACGGTCCCATGCCGCCGGCGGGCGACCACCGCGATGGCGATGCCCGCCACGACGATCGCGGCCACGACGATGCCCACGACGGCGCTGCTCGAAATGCCGCCGCCGGTGGAGGCCGTCGCGGTCGCCGGACCGGCCAGGCTGTAGTTATCGACGTTGTCGCTCAGGTAGGCGACCGCCCCGTCGGGCTCCGGGATGCGTTTCCAGCCGCTCCACGAGGCGGTGTTCCAGCCTTCGAGCAGCTTGGGATAGTCGAGCACTATGTAGGGTGACTGCTGGTAGATGATCTGCTCCATCTGCCAGACGATCTGCTTGCGCTTCTGCTGATCGAGCGTCGTCGACTGCTGTTTGAACAGGCTGTCGTACAGCGGGTTGGAATAGCAGGCGTCGTTCTGGTTTTCGATCTGGTCGGTGGTGAAGTAGCCGAGCCGGCGCTGCGGGTCGGAGCCACTCGGCTCCCATTCCCAGATGTACATGTCGTAGTCGGGCTTGTAGGTCTTGCCGACGTAGTTGAGCTGGCCGTCGGTGAGCGTGGAATCGTCGTGGACCGAGTACTTGATCTTGAGTCCGAGCCGCGTGAACCAGCCGGTGATGAGCTTGCCCGTCACCTGGCTTTGCGGCGATTCCTGGCGCGCCCAGAGACGCAGCACGATGGGCTTGCCCTGCTTGTTCAGGCGCACGCCATCGACCAGCGGATAGCCGGCCGCGGTGAGCATGGCGCCGGCCTTCTGCAAGTCGAAGCTGTAGGCCTCGCCGGCCGGCGGCGTCCAGTGCCAGTCGAGCGCCGGGTCGTAGAAGTCAGGCTCGAAGAGCGACGAGCCGGGCGTGGCGTTGCCGTCGTAGGCCAGACTGACCAGCTTCTGCTTGTCGATCGCCCAGTTGAGCGCCTGGCGGAACTTCGCGTCGCGCAGCACCGGGTTGCCGCCCGACGACCCCGTGTAGCAGTTGAAAGAGAGGTAGTCGAAGGCTTTCTGGGCGCACGCCTTGACGCTGACGTTGGGAGCCGAGCGCAGGCCCTGGATCTGGGCCGGAGGCAGGTCGATGGCGAGCTGGATGATGCCGTTTCTCAAGTCGCTGGCCATGGTCGTCTGGTCGGTGTAGAGGCTGAAGACGAGCTGGTCGACCTTGGGTTTGGCGCCCCAGTAATTCTTGTTGGCCACGCAGCGGATGTACTGGCCGTGGACCCACTTCACGATCTGGAACGGGCCGGAGCCGACGATGGGCGGCTTGTTGGCGAAGTTGTAGGCCTGGTCGTAGCTGTGGAAGCGTCCCCAGATGTGCTGCGGCAGGATGGGCACCCACATCGAGAGGATGTCGGCCTTGGGACGCGTGCAGGTGATGACCACCGTGGTGTCGTTGGGCGCCGTGACCGTCTTGATCGCCTGCAGCGAGGCCAGGAACGCCTGCAGCTTGTACTTCATCATGAACGTGTACGTGAAGGCTACGTCGTGGGCGGTGAGCGGCACGCCGTCCTGCCACATGACGCCGCTGCGGATGGTGAAGGTCCAGGTCAGTCCGTCGGCCGAGTGGGTCCAGCTCGTGGCGAGCCCGGGTTCGGTCTCGAGGTGCGAAGGGCTGTAGTCGGTGAGGAAGTCGTATTCGACGTGGAAGAGCTCGTAGGAGGACTGCTCGTAGCCGACGAAGGGGTTCAGGTTGTCGGGCTCGGTGTCCCAGCCGACCTTGAGGGTGGTGCCCCCCGGCGCCGGACTCGGACTCGCGGCGCTCGCCGCGGCGGCGAACACCAGGCCGGCGGCCAGCGCCAGCACGACGAAGAGCACCAGGCCGCGCGCACGCCCTGACCGATTCACTGCAGGCATCGTCACCCTCCTCCACGACGCCGGCCGTCCGCAGACTGTACGCCTGGCGCGGCCGCCGTCTTCCCGCGCGCTTGCACGCGCATCCGACGTCTCCCCGATAGCGCGGTCAATGATGTACTAAGTCACGGGTGTGCGTCTACCGGCGGCCGCCCCGGCCATCGCTTTCAGCGCGGCGCCAGCCCCGCGGCGCCCAGGAAGTTGGCGGCCACCTGCCGGCACAGGGCCGCCGAGGCGGGCAGCCTTCGGCGACTCTCGGCGAGCAGCTCATCGACGCCGTGAGCCGAGTCGCGGGCGACCGTTTGCGGGTCGTCGGCAAACCAGCCCGAAAGGACATCGAAGCTGGGCTCGGGATGGAACTGTATGCCCCAGGCGGCGCTGCCCAGGCGAAAGACCTGGGGGTCGCCGTCGCCGCTGGCGATGAGGACGGCCTCGTCGGGCAGGCGGCAGGCGTACTCTCGCCAGTGAAACACCAGCGTGCGCGGGTCGACGCCTGCCAGCAGGGCATCGTCGCGCTCGACGGCGAACGGATACCAGCCCAGCGCCGGCTTGCCGCGCTTCACGACGCCCCCCCCGCAGCTCGCGGCCAGCTGCTGCGCGCCCAGGCAGATGCCGAGTGTCGGAAAGCCGCCGCGTACTGCCTCGCCGAGCAGCTCCTGCTCGGCTCGCAGGAAGGGGTACTCGGCCTCTTCGCCGACGTTCATGTCGCCGCCGAGGACGATCAGCGCGTCGTAGCCGGTCAGACCGACAGGAACCTCGTCGCCGCAACAGAGCCGGCGCACGTCGAGCCGAAGTCCGGCCTCGCGCAGGAAGTCGGCGAGGATCCCCGCCGGCGCGCCGGACTCGTGCTGCAAGATGACGATGCTGTGCGGCGACTCACTCACCGGGCCTCCCGTGGGGTTTGGCGCCCGCGAGGCTCGAGGGCGCCGTGTGGGGTGCCATTGTAGCCTCTCGCCTGCCGGTGGGCGTTCAGTCCGCGGGCGCACCCGCGGGAAGAGCCTGCTCCGTCGCCGGGCGTTCGCCGGTCTCGGGGCGCGGCCGGGGGGCATGCGACATGCGCCGCAGAGCGGGCCAGGCGCCGGCGGCCGTGAGCAGCGTGGCGCCGCCGGCCAGCGCCAGCGTGGTCCGGGCTCCCAGCAGCCCGGAGAGAAAGCCCGTGAGCGGCGCCCCTATGGGAGTCGAGCCGAGAAAGACGATGGCCCAGAGCGCCATGACCCTGCCGCGCATCGCGGGGGTCGAATGGAGCTGCAGCAACGAGTTGGCGGTGGCGATGAAGACAACGCTGGCCGCGCCCATCGGCACCAGCATGAGCATCGTCAGCGGCAGCGAGGGGGCGACCGCGACCGCGACGATGAAGGCGCCGAACAGCGGCGTGACGACCGACAGCAGGCGGTAACTGGGCCGCCGCCGCGAGGCGGCATAGAGCGAGCCGGAGAGCGCCCCGACGGCCATCGCCACGAGCAGCGCGCTGTAGGTGCCGCCGCCGCGGTGGAACACGGTGCCGGCAAAGAGCGGCAGGAAGACGTTGAAGTTGAAGGCCAGCGTGCCGACCACGGCCATCATGAGCAGCGGCACGCGCAGCTCGTCCTTGCGCCAGGCGTAGCCCAGCCCGGCCCGCACCTGACCCGCGGCGCGGGCCACCGGCGCCCCGCGGTGCAGCTCGTGCGGTCGCATGGCCCACAGAGCGCCGATGACGGCGTCGAACGAGAGCGCGTTCACCAGGAAGATCCACGAGAGGCCGGCCAGGGTATTGCCGGTAACGAGAATGAACAGGCCGGCGAGGGCCGGCCCGACAAGCCGCGAAGCGTTGACGATCACGCTGTTCAGACCGACCGCGTTGGCGAGGTCGTCGGGTCCGACCATCTCGACCACGAAGCTCTGTCGCGACGGGTTGTCGATGGCGTTCACGAGGCCCATCACCAGGGCTAGAGCCCAGACCATCCAGAGCTGCACGGCGCCCGTGACGACGATCGCGAAGAGCGCTACCGCCTGGAGGGTGAAGGCCGATTGGGTGATGAGCAGCACCTTGCGCTTGTCGAAGCGGTCGGCCACGAGGCCGCCGAAGGCGCCGAGCACGAGCACCGGCGCGAACTGCAGCCCGGCGGTCAGGCCGACGTCGAAGGCGTTGTGGTGGGTCAGCATGTAGACGAGCCAGATCTGGCCCGTCGATTGCATCCACGTGCCACTTTGCGACACCGTCTGGCCGACGAACCACAGGCGGTAGTTGCGGATGCGCAGCGAGTTGAAGCTGCGGCGCAGTATCCCCATGACCGGACCGCGCTGGGCGGCCGTTGTCGCGGGCATGGGTCGCGCCACTAGTCGTTCTCCAGGAGGCGCTCGAGAAGCCGCAGCGCGTCGTCGAGCGTGGCGGCTTCAGTGTCGTCGAAGTCGCGCAGGCGCCTGGCGAGATAGGCCGTCTTGCGCGTGCGGCTCTTCTGCAGGGTGCGGCGACCCTCGGCGGTGACGGTCAGGACCGTCACGCGGCGATCGGCCGGGTCGGTCTCGCGGCGCGCGAGGCCGGCGCCCTCGAGGGTCGCCACCAGGCGCGTGACGCTCGGCGGCTTGACCTGCTCGAGCGCGGCGAGCTGTCCCAGGGTGAGCGGTCCGTGGTGCTCGAGACTGGCCAGGGCCGAGATCAGAGAGGGGCTCAGGCCGCTGGCGCTCTGGCTGCGCAGACGCCTTGCCAGACGCATGACGACGAGCCGCAGCCGGGCGGCCTGGGCGGCGTTGTCGGGCGCGGCCGACGCGGCCGACGCGGCGTTGTCACCCACGGAGGGCGCGTCCTGGGCGGTGTTGTCACCCACGTCCGGCGCGGCCGGCGCGGCGCTGCCGTGGCGTGGTCCTGGGGTGGGGGCGTGAGAAACCATGAACAAAAGTTTACCAAACTAATTAGCTTTGTTAAACACATTTTCCGGGTAGCATCCGACGGAGCATGTCGAACATTCAGAACGGGATCAGCAGCACACTGGGGCGTACCTTCCGCTCCCTGCACGTCCGTAACTACCGGCTGTATTTCTTCGCCCAGGTCATCTCGCAGAGCGGCACCTGGATGCAGTCGGTCGCCCAGGGCTGGCTCGTGCTGCAGCTCACGGGCAGCGCCCTGCTGCTGAGCGTGACCGTCGCCTTGCAGTTCGGTCCGGTGCTGTTCGTGGGGCCGATCGGCGGCCTCGTGGCCGACCGCGCCGACAAGCGCAAGCTGCTGATCGCCACCCAGACGACCATGACCGTGCTGGCGGGCGTGCTGGGCGTGCTCACGCTCACCGGCGCCGTGCGCGTCTGGATGATCTTCGTGCTGGCGGCGCTCTACGGCGTGACCAACGGACTCGACAACCCGGCTCGCCAGGCCTTCGTGTCCGAGATGGTCGGCGAAGACGACGTCGTGAACGCGGTGTCGCTGAACAGCGTTATCGTCAACGCCTCGCGAGTCGTGGGCCCCGCGATCGCCGGCATCCTGCTCGTCACCGTGGGTCTCGCCGCCTGCTTTTTGACCAACGCCGTCTCCTACCTGTTCGTCATCGCGGCGCTCGTCGCGATGCGCTCGGCGGAGCTGCACCGCGCCCGGGCGCTGACGCGCAAGCGCGGCCAGCTGCGGGCCGGCTTCGCCTACGTCTGGCACACGCCGGAGCTGCGCGTGCCGCTGGCCATCATGGTGGTGGTCGGCACGCTGGGCTACAACTTCTCCATCTTGCTGCCGCTCATGTCGAAGGTCGCCTTTCACCGCGGCGGCGGCACGTACAGCGGCCTGCTCGTGGCGATGGGCGTGGGAGCTTTCGCGGGCGGGCTGTACGCCGCTTCCCGAGTGCAGCCCAGCCGCCGGCTGCTGGTCGTCTCGACTCTCGGCCTCGGCACGATCACCGTGGTGGCCGCGTTCATGCCGACCCTCGTCTGGGAGATCGCCATGCTGGTGCCGCTCGGCGTCTTCTCGGTGCTCTTCATCACGACGACCAACTCCCTGCTCCAGCTCAACTCGAAGCCCGTCATGCGCGGCCGGGTGATGAGCCTCTGGGCGGTCGTCTTTCTGGGCACCACGCCGTTCGGCAGCCTGATGATCGGTGGCCTGGCCGACGTCTTCGGTCCGCGCACCGCGTTCGCCGCCGGCGGCGCGGCGACGTTTCTGGCCGGCATCGGCGCCTTCGTGGCGCTGCGCCGGCGGCGCTGGCCGATCGGCGCCGCCGGTCCCAAGCCGCTTCCTCAGATGTGTTTGCCCGATGATCCCCAGCCTGACGAGGTCGTCGGCGACCTCGAGGCGGCTCGGCTGCGCGATGGGCGTTCGTCCGCGGCGGTCTCGCGGTCCCAGCCTCACCCCCGAAAACCGGGAACCGGGCAACGCGTGTAGAATCTGCCACAGGCGGACGTTAACCAACAGCCGTCTTCGGCCGATGAAGGAACGTGGGTGACGGACCTCCGCGGGGAGCGGGGGTGGTCTCGACGGGCGCCACAAGGAGAGTGCGCGTGCTCCTGCAGGGAAATCTCAGGGAATTCAATCTGCCGAACGTCTTTCAGCTCGTCAAGATGAGCGCCAAGACGGGGGCCTTGTCGATCAACCGCGAGGGTGAGTCCGGCAAGATCTTCTTTCGCAACGGCCAGATCTACTTCGCCACCGCGCACCCGGGCACGATGCCGCTCGGCGAGCGGCTGGTGAAGTCGGGCCACGTCACGAGCAAGCAGCTCCGGGCGGCGCTCACCGAGCAGAAGAAGAAGGCGGCCAAGGGCCGTATCGGCGCGATCCTGCTCGAGCACGGCTACATCGATCGCAAGACCCTCGAGCAGTCGGTGCGCGACCAGATCGAAGACGTCACCTTCAACTTCTTTAGCTGGGTCGACGGCGACTTCACCTTCGAGGCCGACGAGACCGTCACCGACGAAGACATCNNCTTCGCCACGCTCGGCTCGCTCGAACGGGTGCCGCGCCTGCGCTACAACGACATCGTCGAAGAAGACGGCGGCGTCAAGCTGGCGCCCGACCAGTGGCGCGTCGTGTGCTGGGTCGACGGGCGCCACGACATCAACACCGTCCTCAAGGAATGCGGCCTCGACCGTTTCAACGGCGCCAAGATCATCTACGACTTGCACCGGGCGGGCCTGCTCACCGTCAGCGATTCCGCGATCGAGGAGATCGGTCGCGGCCGCTCGATCGTGGTGCGCGGTCCGATCGACGTCTACAACCAGGTCTTCATCAGCACGCTGGCCGACAGCAACGTGACCGAGCACCTGCGGGTCGAGCTTGTCGACGAGCGCGAGATCGAGATCCCGATGGTCGCCGCGAGCTACACGCCCAACGGTCGCGACGCCGACTACGACGACGACATGCCTTCGAGCAACGGCGACGCCGCCCTGGTGTTCACCGCCACGGTCAGCTCGCCCGAAGAGATCTGGCGGCGCTTCGCCGAGCAGAGCTCGGCGTTCATCGTGCTGGCCAACGCCAACTCGACCGACAGTCTCAAGGCGTCGGTGCGCGACCTGAACTTCGTGCGCAAGCTGGGCACCATGCCGATCGTCGTCGCTACCTATGTCTCGATGGAAGAAGATTCGCTCGATCCGGCCGCCGTGGCCAAAGCGATGAACCTCACCGACGGGACCCCCATCCTCACCTGCACCCTGCGCGACCATGAGTCGGTCGAAGCGGTCGTCAAGAAGGCACTCGAGCTGATCGCTCGGGAGTAAGGCGCGCCGGGCGCCGCTGAGCGACGGTGCGGCCGGGCGACCTTGTCAGAGCGGCGGACGCGGGGGTAGATTCCGTTAACGCCCAGACTTCGCCTCGCCTGATGGAAGGACCTGACCACATGTACTTTCCCACCTACCGCATGCGGCGCATGCGGCGCACGCCCACGCTGCGGCGCATGATGCGCGAGACGGCCCTCTCGCCCGACGACTTCATCTATCCGCTGTTCGTCTCGCACGGCGAGAACATCAAGCGGCCCATCGCCTCCATGCCCGGCTGTGAGCAGCTCTCGATCGGCAACCTGCTGCCCGAGGTGCGCGAGATCCAGCGCCTCGGCATACCGGCCGTCATCCTGTTCGGCATCCCTTCGCACAAGGACTCGTCGGCCAGCAGCGCCTACGACTCCGAGGGCGTCGTGCAACTCGCCGTGCGCGCCATCAAAGACGAGGCGCCCGACCTCGTCGTGGTCACCGACGTCTGCCTGTGCGAGTACATGGACCACGGTCACTGCGGGGTCGTCCAGGACGGCGAGATCGTCAACGACGTGACGCTCGAACTGCTGGCCAAGATGGCGGTGAGCCACGCCGAGGCCGGAGCCGACATCGTGGCGCCCTCCGACATGATGGACGGCCGCGTGGCCGCCATTCGGGCCGCGCTCGACGACGACGGCTTCAGCGACACGGTGATCATGGCCTATTCGGCCAAGTTCGCCTCGGCCTTCTACGGCCCCTTCCGCGACGCCGCCGAATCGCCGCCGATGTTCGGCGACCGCAAGTCCTATCAGATGGACCCGGCCAACGGCGATGAAGCGCTGCGCGAAGTGGCGCTCGACATCGCCGAAGGCGCCGACATGGTGATGGTCAAGCCCGGAATGCCTTATCTCGACGTGGTGC
>PMKK01000192.1 GCA_003157715.1 Actinomycetota bacterium | reverse complement strand
AGTCGTCCGCCAGCGGACCGGCGCGACCGTCGACGATGAACAGCACGACGTCGGCCGCGGCAATGGCGTTCTGCACCTGCTCGCGGATGTGGACCGCGTAGGGCGAGTCCTCGGCCGTGTCGTAGCCGCCGGTGTCGATGAGGCGCACGAGGCGTCCCTCCCACTCGACCTCGAAGTCCTTCCGGTCGCGGGTGACGCCGGGCGTCTCGTGGACTACCGCCTGGCGCGAGCCGCTGAGGCGGTTGACAAGGGTCGATTTGCCGGCGTTCGGGGCACCGACGACGGCGACGATGGGGAGATTCCTCATCTGGCCAGTGTAGCAAACGCTTCGACGAGCGACCCGGCGAGGACCAGGCGGCCGCCACAGGCGGCCGCCAGTTCGGCCTCAGCGACGTCGTCCAGAGTGCGCCTGAGGCCGGCTGGGAGGAACGAGCGCGGCGCCACCAACCACTCACCGGCCGCAAGCGGCTCGTCGCGCAGCGCCTGGAGCACTTCGCGGCCGCCGAGAAGGCCGGTGACGGTGACGTGTGGCCCGAAGAGCCGGTTGTGCACGGCGAACGGTCGCACGGTCAGGGTCGCGGCATGTTCGAGCACGTCGGCGACCTCTGCCATGACGGGCGCCGCGAGCGTGCCGGTCAGCAGCCGCAGCCGCCCGACGTCCGCGCGCGGCCGGCCGGTCTCGACGGCTCCGGCCTCCTCGTCGTTGCCTGCCTCCTCGCCGGCGCCNNATGCGGCCGCAAAGCAGGTAGAACTCGTCGGCGGCGTGCACGAAGGCGGCGTCACGCTCGCGGGAGAAGCGCGCCTGCCATGTCTCCACCGCCGCCAGCACGACCTCGGCGTCGGCGGCGGTCACGCGGCGCAGCTCGCCGTCGGCCGCCAGGGAGACCGGGACGATGCCGACGTCGCGCACCGACTCCAGACTGGCGCTGCCGGCGATCGTCCCCGCGAGTACGTCACCATCGTTCCAGCCCGGGCAAAGCACGACCTGGAGGTGCAGTTCGAGGCCGGCGCCGGCGAGCCGCTCGAGCGCGGCTCGGGTCCCGCCGGCCGCCCGCCCCATGAGGCGCACGCGCGCCTCGTCGTCCCAGGCGTGCATCGAGACGTAGAGCGGCGAAAGGCGCAGGTCCTCGATGCGCGTCAGCTCGGCCTCGCTGAGGTTGCTGAGCGTGATGAAGTTGCCGTCCAGCACGCTGAGCCGATAGTCGTCGTCCTTCACCGAGAGCGACGGGCGCAGCCCGGCGGGCACCTGATCGACGAAGCAGAAACGACAGGCGTTGCGGCAGACCATCGGCGTCGCGCCGAGGCCGTCGTGGCCGAGAGAGATGCCGTGCCACTCCCCTTCGCGCGGCTCGATCGCGAGGTCGAGCGGGTGCCCGTCGCGCAGCACCGTGAGCCACATGACGTCGTCGGCCGCGGCCAGCTCGAGGTCGAGCACGTCGACCGGCGCCGCGCCGTTGAGGCGCACGATGCAGTCGCCGGGCTCGAGCCCGGCGCGCGCCGCCGCGTCCTCGACGACGGCTACGGGGAGACCCGGCGAAGCCGGGTCCCGCGAAGGGGCCTCGTCAGCCGCCACAGAGCTTCTGCAGGGCCTTGACGGTGGCGTCGATCTCGGCGTCCGGGGTCGAGGCTCCCGCGGTCACGCCGATGCGTCTGGCGCCCACCAGCCAGCCGGCCTCGAGCTCGGCGGCCGACTCGATGTGGTACGTGCGGCTCTCGATGGCACGGCACAACTGCGCCAGCCGCGCCGTGTTGGCGCTGTTGCGGCCGCCGACGACCACGACCACGTCGACCTCGGCGCCGAGCTCGCAGGCCGCGTTCTGGCGCTTCTCCGTGGCATCGCAGATGGTGTTGTACACGAGCAGCTCGCGAGCGACGGGCGCCAGCGCCGCGGCGACGCTGGCCAGGTTCGCCTGCGTCTGCGTCGTCTGCACGACCACCCCGACGCGCTTGCCGCGCAGCCGCTCCACCGGGAGCCCGCCGGCCTCTTCGACGACCACCGCGCCCGCGCCGGCAAAGCCCTCCAGGCCGGCGACCTCGGGGTGGTCGCGCTCGCCGAGGATGACGACCGCGTACCCTGCTTCGCGCAAGGCCGCCGCCTTGCGCTGCGCGACGGCCACGAAGGGGCAGGTCGCGTCCACCACGTTGATGCTGCGCGAGCGCGCCCCGCCGATGATCGACGGCGCCACGCCGTGGGTCCGGACGATGAGCGTGCCGGAGTCCACTCTGTCCGGGTCGTCCACGACGTCGACACCGCGCTCCGCCAGCTGCCCGACGACCGTGGGGTTGTGGATGATCGGTCCCAGCGTCGCGACCGGCTTCTCGGCACCCTCGATCGCCTCCTCCGTGATGCGCAGGGCACGCTCGACGCCGTAGCAGTAGCCGGCGTAGCGCGCCACGACGATGCGGACGTCGCCGGCGCGGACCTCGCGCAGGTCCTCGTTGCGCTCGGGCTCGTCGTCGTAGCGCCGGCCGCGCTCCGCGTTCGGCCGGCCGGCGCGCTCGAGATCCGGCGGCGCGCTGGCGCCGCCGGCCGCGTCCCGGCGAGGCTCAGAGTCGCGCATAAAGCTCGGCGACCGCGGCCTGCATGCGCCGCGCCGCCTCCTGGTACGTCTTGCTGTTGCGCCCGGCAAGATCACTGAGGTCGAGCGGCGGGCCGACCAGGATGCGCAGCGCCGGCAGCCCGGGGCGCCCGTCACGCACCATGCGCTGCGTCCCGTCCATCGCCATGGGCACGACTGGAGCGCTGCTGCGCAGGGCGATCATGCCGACGCCGGGCAGAAACTCGTGCACGGCGTCGTCCCGCTGACGGTGGCCCTCCGGGAACATGAGGAGCACTTCGCCCTGCTCCAGGATCTCCAGGGACGTGGTGAGCGCGGCGCGGTCGCCGGCCCCGCGATCGATCGGGAACGCCCCCAGGGTGACGATGAGCTTCCGCAGCGCAGCGTTGCCGAACAGCTCCTTCTTGGCCATGTAGCGCAGCGGGCGGTCGAAGACCATGCCGCAGATCACCGGGTCGATGTTGGCTTTGTGATTGGTGATCACGACCACCGGGCCCGAGCGCGGCAGGTTGCCGGTCCCCTTGGCCCGACAGCGGTAGGCGCCGCCGAAGATCGGCACCGCCAGCCAGCGGCAGAACGTGTACAGCCTGGTATCGCCGTGACCGTCCAACGGCAGGCCCCAGAGCCTCATGCGCCCTCCCCGGGCCTCAAGAGCCCTCCCCGGAGACTCCCCCGCTCACTTTGTCGGAGACCAGGCCGACGACGACGTCGACGACCTCGTCGAGGGTCATGCCCGAGGTGTCGACCTCGGCCCCGTCCGGGGCCACGCGCAGCGGCGCGACGGCGCGCGTGGAGTCGCGGCGGTCGCGCTCGAGCAGGGCCGCTAGGACCTGGCAGTCGTCGACGTCGTCCCCGGCCTCGCGCAGCTCCGTGGCGCGGCGCGCCGCCCGTACCTCGGGGCGCGCCGTCAGGAACACCTTCACGGCCGCGTCCGGGAAGACGTTGGTGCCGATGTCGCGGCCTTCCATGAC
>PMKK01000083.1 GCA_003157715.1 Actinomycetota bacterium | reverse complement strand
GACAGAGAAGGGGGCTCTCATGGTCGACCACGTTGCCTGGCTGGGGCACGACTCGTTTCGTCTCAGCGGCTCGCAGATCGTCTACATCGATCCGTGGCACATCGCCGAGGGCGCCCCGCCGGCCGACATCGTGCTGGTCACCCACGAGCATTCCGACCACTTCGACAAGGGCGACATCGCCAAGGTCTCGCGGCCTTCGACCGTGGTCGTCGGTCCCGCCGAGGTCACGAGCAAGCTGAAGGGCGACACGCGCACGGTGGCGCCCGGCGATGTCGTGACCGTGGGCGGAGTGACGATCCGTGCCGTGGCGGCCTACAACACCAACAAGTTTCGCGCGCCCGGCGCCGTGTTCCACCCGCAGGCAGATGCCAAGGTCGGCTACGTCGTCGAGCTCGACGGCACGAGCTACTACCATTCGGGCGACACCGACGTGATCGCCGAGATGAGCGAGATCGACGTCGACGTGGCCATGATCCCCGTCAGCGGCACGTACGTCATGACCGCCGAAGAGGCGGCCGAAGCCTGTGGCAAGCTGCGCGCCAAGGTCGTGGTGCCGATGCACTACGATACGATCGTCGGCTCTCTCGACGACGCCCAGCGTTTTTCGGAGCTCTGCCCGCTGCCAGTCGAGATCCTGCCGCGCGGCAAATGAACGGCCGTCGGCCCGGGGATGAAGCAGGAGCAACGTCCGTGAAGATCGACCGGCAGGTACCTGCGTGAAGAGCGTTTGGGAGGTACCTGCATGAGAAGCGACCGGGAGGTCTGTCCGTGAAGATCGTCCACGCCGCCCCGACAGATCAGGTCACCGACACGCTCAGCGTCAAACGTCTGACCGACGAGCTCGGGGCCGAGAACCTGCGGGCCAACGTCTTCACCGTGGCCGAAGGCTCGATGACGCGGCACGTCCACCGTGAGCAGGAGGAGCTCTACCTGGTGCTCGACGGCACGGCCGAGATCGCGGTCGACGGCACCGTGTACAAGCTCGGCGAGCGCGACGCGCTGGCGGTGCCGGCCGGCGCCGAGCATCAGCTCAGCAACGTCGGCCTGGGCCCGTTGACCTTCTTCGTGGTCGCCTCGCCGAACGTCACCGGAGACGCCGAGAAGCGCTGAGCGCCTCGGGCAGGTCTCGTGAAGCGCCGATCGCGGCGCGCGTGCCCCGAGGAACGTCGAGCAGTGATCGAGGCGGTGATCGAGGAGCGCCGGCCTTCCGGCACAGGACGAGGAGCTACTCCTCGTCCTCCTCGATGATGATCGCGTCTTCGGGACAGGCGTCCTCGGCGCGCCGCACGCAGTCCCACAGGGTGGGGTGCGGCTCAGGCTCCAGGACGTCGGCCAAGCCGTCCGACTCGCGGATGACGAACACCTCTGGGCACACCGCCTCGCAGGCGGCGGCACCGTTGCATTTCTCGTAGTCGATACTCACGCGCATGCCCATGGGCGCAGTCTATGCCATGTCAACGCCCGGCGGGCCTGCGCGCCGCCCGGCCGCCCCGTCGTCAGGCCGCTTGCCTCCCGTCGTCCGGACGCCCCGTCGTCCGCCCGCCCGCCGCCCGGCCGTCCGTCCGCCTCCCGTCGGTCGCCCGCCGCCCCGCCGTTTCGAGCCGCCGCCGCCTGGAAAAGACGGTAGCGACGATGGCGTTCGCGGACACCGGCGGTGTGCGCGGACACTCGCGGGGCCCGCGGGTGGCGGCGAAGGGCGCCGCGCGACCAGGGAGGGACCATGCTCAAGGAAGGCGACAAGGCGCCGGCCGTGACCGGCACGTCGTACGACGGACAGACATTCGATGTCGGCGCGCCGGCGCGCCGCACGGTGCTCTACTTCTATCCCCAGGCCAACACCTCGGGCTGAACGGTCGAAGCCGTTGAGTTCAACGGCCTCCTTGACGCGTTCGCCGCGCTCGACGTGCAGGTGATCGGGGTAAGCGTCGACCCCGTCGCGGCCAACGCCGAGTTCGCGCGGGACTACGAGCTGCGCTTTCCGCTGCTCTGCGACACTGACTACACGGTCTCGGCGGCGTTCGGCGTGGCGCGCCCCATGGTGGGCGTGGCCAAGCGAACGACGTTTCTGATCGACGCCGACGGCACGCTGCGCAAGGTCTACGCCAAGGTGCAGGCCAGAGGGCACGCCGCCCAGGTGCTGGCGGCGGCCCGCGAGATCTGGGCGCCGGTGCGCAAGGCGGGATAACGGCAGGTGCGCCGGGGGCGGGCGCGACGAAGCGTCGCCCGCGTACTGCGCCGCTGCGGAAAGGACGAAACAGGACATGCGCCGAGAGCACGATTCGCTGGGCGACAAGAACGTGCCGTCGGAGGCTCTGTACGGCATCCAGACCCAGCGCGCCATCGAGAACTTCCCCATCTCAGGCCTGCCGCCGCGCGCGGAGCTCGTCGAGGCAATCGTGCTCGTCAAGAAGGCCGCCGCGCAGGTCAACCGCGAGCTGGGGCTGCTGGCCGCCGACAAGGCCGAGGCGATCGTGGGGGCCGCCGACGAGGTCCTGAACGGCGCCCATCGCGACCAGTTCCGGGTCGATCCGTTCCAGGCCGGCGCCGGCACCTCGCACAACATGAACGCCAACGAGGTACTCGCCAACCGCGCCAACGAGCTGCTCGGCGGCGGGCCGCGCGGCGTCTATGCTCCGGTCCATCCCAACGACGACGTCAACCGCGGCCAGTCGTCCAACGACGACATCCCGACGGCGATCCGCATCGCCCTGCAGCAGCCGGCCGAAGAGCTCTGCGAGGCGCTGGACGGCCTGCGGCAGGCCCTCGAAGCCAAGGGCGCCGAGTTCGGCCACATCTTGAAAAGCGCCCGAACGCACCTGCAGGACGCCGTGCCCATCCGTCTGGGCCAGGAGTTCGCCGCCTACGCGGTGACGGTGCGCAAGGCGCGCGAGCGGGTGGCCGAGGCGCTCGTCGCGATCCGGGCGCTGCACGTGGGCGGCACCGCCGCCGGCACCGGGCTGAACACCGACCCACGGTACGCCGGCCTTATGGTGGCTCGCCTGTCGCAACTCGCCGGCCGGCCGTTCCGGGCCGCCGACGACCTCGTCCAGGCGACCCAGAGCCTCGACGACTTCGTGGCCTTCTCGGGCGCCTTGCGCGGCGCCGCGCTGAGCCTGATCCAGGTGGCCAACGACCTGCGCCTGCTGTCGAGTGGACCGCGCACCGGCATCGCCGAGATCACCTTGCCCGCGGTGCAGCCGGGCTCGTCGATCATGCCCGGCAAGGTCAACCCGGTGATGGCGGAGATGCTCGACATGGTCTGCTTTCATGTGATCGGCGCCGACGCCGCCGTGGCGCTGGCCGGTCAGGCAGGACAGTTCGAGATCAACGTCATGACGCCGCTGGTGGCCTTTGAGCTGCTGTTCTCGCTCCAGCTACTGACCGCCGCCGTGGCGGTCTTCACGGCGCGCTGCGTGCGCGGCATCGCAGCCGACGAGGCGCAGTGCCGCCGCTGGGGCGAGCAGAGCCTTGGACTGGCGACCGCCCTGAACCCGTCGATCGGTTACGAGGCGGCCGCCGAGGTGGCAAAGGAGGCCTACCGCAGCGGCAAGTCGGTGCCCGAGGTCGTGCTCGAGCGTGGCATCCTGAGTGCCGACGAGCTGGCGGAACGGCTGGACCCGGCCACCCTCACGCAGCCGCGTCCGCTGCCGCGACCCGGCGGCGAGCAGGAGCGGTAGCTTTTGGTGCGGTAGCCTTTCGGCGAGCGCGCCTGTGGGGTGCCCGTGGTTCGGTCGCCGGCGCTGCGCGAGTGGGCGGTGGGCGGTGGGCGGAGCTGCGGTGGCTACCTGCGCCGCATGCGCGAATACGAAAGCCACAGCCGCGCGGCCAGCGCGGCAACGATCACCCCGAAGACGATCTTGACGATCACGTCGGCCTAAAAGAGTGCCGCGCCGGTCGGTTCGCCGCGGCCGTCCTGGCCCGTCGGCTCAGGCTCGTCGGCTGCGACGGGCCCGCCGTCGGCAATCGGCTCCGCGCTGGCGACGGGCTCTGCGCCGGCGATCGGTTCGTCGGCCGTCGCCGGCCCGTCGGCAGCGACTGGTTCGTCGGCCGCGACCGGCTCGCCGACGGCGGCCGGTGGGCTCGTCGGCGGGCCGTCGACGGCCTCGGCCAGATAGGTGTAGGAATCGAGCATGTTGACCCAGCGCGACCAGCGCTCGCCGTCTGCCGTGCGGGCGGCGGTCTCGTCGACGGCGGCCAGGCGCGCGGTCATGTCGTCGCAGTAGTGCACGATGACGGCTTCGCGAGTAGCAGGCACCACCGGGCTGCCCTTTTCGCGCTCGCCGTGATGGGAGACGACGATGTGGCGCAGCTGGACCGACACCTCGGGCGGGAAGCCGGCGATCTCGTCGGTCAGGCCGCGCACGATGTCGTGGCCGATGACGATCTCGCCGTGCAGCCGGCCGACGTCGGTGAAGCCGGGCGCCATGGGGTCGGCCGAGTACGAGTCGACCTTGCCGATGTCGTGCAACAGGGCGCCGGCCACCGTGAGGTCGCGGTTGACGGTGGCGAAGCGCTCGGCGACCGCGGCGGCCACCTCGGCGACGATCAGCGAGTGTTCGAGCAGGCCGTGACGGTAGGCGTGGTGGTTGCGCACGGCCGCCGGCACCAGTAGGAACGTCGCGCCGGGCTCTCTGGAGGGGTCGACGGCGCGCGCGAGGAGCTCGTGCAGCGAAGGGCTGCGCACCGACGCGACGAGTTCGGCCAGGCGGCGCTCGAGCTCTTCGAGGGGCACCGGTGAGACCGGCACCAGCGTGCCGATGTCGTACTCGCCGGGCGCCATGATGGAGAGTTCCTTGATCTGGAACTGCTGGCCGAACTTCTCGTGGACCGAATAGGTGCCGCTCACCCTGACGACGTCGCCGCTGGTGAGGTCGTCGACCATCGCCTGGTCGGGGTCGAAGTGGATCGCCTTGACCTCGCCCGACGCGTCGCGCAGCTTGAGGCGCAGGAACGATTTGCCGTTGCGGTCGGTGGCCGGCTCCTTGTCTAAGGCGACGAAGTACGTGGTCACTGCGCGACCCTCAGGCAGCTCAGCGACGAGGATCTTCTGCAAGAGAGTCGGGTCAGGGGTGTAGTCGGTCATGTCTTCTCCTTGGTCGCCTCTAGGGTAGCAGACGGCGTCGACGGACAGGACGCGGATCGGCGCTGCGGCCGGGGCGGGTCGGCACTGCGGCCGGGCAGACCGGCGAGTCAGTCCACGCCCGCCGGTGCGGACTCCTCTCGCCGCCCGCGGCCGGCGAAGGCCAGGCCGAGCAGCATGACGACGCCGAGCACGATCACGACCAGGAACGGCAGTCCGTACGCCTGGCGGTAGAGCGCTCCGCCGAGCAGCGAGCCGCCGGCCATCGGCAGGCCCATGCTGGCGTCGAAGACGGCGTATCCCCAGACGGGCGGTACCGAGCCGAACGAACTGCTCATGATGCCGGCCGCCACGAACCGGAACGAGTCGAAGGCGCCATAGAGGAACACGGCCAGAGCCCAGACGGGCGGCGTGCGGCCGGCCAGCAGCAGCACAGCGCCCAGCACGAGACAGCCGATCGCCAGACCGATACCGCGGCGATGGCCGTAGACCGTGGCGCGCCCGGCGGCGAAAGTGATGGCGCTGCCGCCCAGGGCGCCGATGCCCGCCAGTATGCCGAGCGCCACCTTGCCCTGATGGTGCGCCTGGGAGAGGTAGAGCAGCACGAACGGCTGCGCCAGGTAGACCGTGAGAAAGCCGCCCAGAAAGAACATGAGGTTGCGCCGAAAGACGCGCTGGGCGAGCAGGTCGGCGAGCTTCCAGGACTGTCCAGCCGCATGATAGGGCGTGTCCTTGATCAGGCTGATGACGGTCGACGAGGCGGCGTAGAAGACGATCGCCACGGCGAACACGACGCGCATGCCGTAGTGGGCCCACAGCCAGCCGCCGGCGAGCGGCCCGACGGCCATCCCCAGGGGAAAGCTCGCGAACACATACGAGATGTTGCGCGCCATATGGGCCGGCTCCGATTTGAGCATGATGTAGACCTTGAGGGCCGGATTGTTGGCCATGTACATGCCGGTCAGCAGGTAGCCGGGAATGAGCCACGGCCAGCTCGGCGCCAGCGCGAAGCTGAGCGCGGTCGGCACGGTGATCCACCAGATGGCGACGATGATCGGCTTGAGGCGCACGTGGTCGGCGGCCCACGCGCCGGGGATGTAGCCGAGCGCCGTCATGGCGAGCTGGATGGCGACCAGCACGCCGATCATGAAGCGCGGGGCGCCGAGCTGCTTGACGGCGTAGACGTTCAGGAGCTGGTAGTAAAGGCCGAGCCCCAGCGCGAACAGCAGGTTCGACAGAAACGTGAGCCACAGGTCGCGACCGAAGCCGGCGCGCGCTGGGATGCCGCTGGGCGAGGGGTGGCCTTCAGGCACTCGCGTCCTTTGTCGGACGTTCGCGGCGGGTGTTTCTCGTTCGGGGAGACATCGCGCCGTCCAGTCTAGCAGCGTCGTGCGGCGAGGTCCGCCCGCCGCATGGGGGCTGCATGAACTCTCGTTGTCCACGGCCTCAAGTGCGGCTGCGGCCGCGGGAGGCGAGGCGAGGCGCGGCGCGGCGCGGCGAAGACGGATGTGGGAGGCAGCGCGCAGTATGATAAATGACACGCACGGATGACACGCCGGTACGACAGTGTGCCGCCGAATGGGAGAGTCTACGTGAAGACACGAGCCGCCAGGCTGGTGCTGATCGTCGTGTCTCTGACCCTGGTCGCGGTCGCCGCCGCGGCCTGCGGCGGCGCCAAGAAGACCGCCGCCGCGAAGCCTGCGGCCACGGCGCCGATGGTCACCACTCTGGCCGGCAAGGCCGGCGCCATGGGCACCGCCAATGGCTGCGGCGCGGCGGCACGCTTCACTGTTCTCCTAGGCGTCGCTTGCGGCGCCGCGGGTGTCGTCTCTGTCGCCGACGACAACACAATCCGCAAGATCAGCGCCGCCGGGGTGGTCACGACGCTGGTCGGCAAGGCGGGCGCGTCAGGCAGCGCCGACGGGGTGGGCGACAGGGCGCGCTTCTACAACCCCAGCGGCATCGTCTGCGACGCGTCCGGCAACCTCTATGTCGCCGATTCCGCAAACAGAATGATTCGCAAGATCACTCCCGCGGCCGTGGTCACTATCGTTGCCGGTCAGGGCAGGCGGGGCAGCGCCGACGGCAGGGGTTTGGCGGCAGGCTTCAACTGTCCGGGGGACATCGCCTGCGATGCCGCCGGCGACCTGTTCGTCGCCGACACCAACAATGCAACCATCCGCAAGATCAGCTGGAGCCACTGAGGCCGAATGCGTCTGCGGTGCGGACCGTCCTGGGGAGCTGCCATCCGAGGCCGGTCACCACTGCTGAGGCACTGCCCGCGAGACCCGTGACGACGCTGACCCCGTCAGCCGAGCGCTCCGACAACGAGCATGAACGCCGCCGCAATGGTCGCCACGCTTTAGAGCCCCGCGACCAGCCCCTCGAGGTACTCGGCGACGCCGTCGGCGTCGTTTGCGCCGATCACCTCGTCGGCCGCCGCCAGGACGTCGGTGTGGGCGTTGGCGACCGCTACGGCCCGTCCGGCCCAGCGCAGCATGGAAAGGTCGTTCACCATGTCGCCGATGGCCGCCACCTCGGCGGCGGCCACGCCCAAGACCGCGCCCAGTCTCTCCAGGGCGCTCGCCTTGGTGACGCCTGCCGCCGAGACCTCGATCAGTTCGACCCCCGAGCGGGTGACCACGGCGT
>PMKK01000059.1 GCA_003157715.1 Actinomycetota bacterium | reverse complement strand
CCTCGAGAACGTCGTCATCGACCCGTGGACCAGGGCGATCGCCTACGACGACGACTCGATCACCGAGAATACGCGGGCCACCTACCCCGTTTCGCATATCCGTGGCCACGTCGCGGCGGGCATGGGCGGCCACCCGCGCAACGTCTTCTTCCTGGCCTGCGACGCCTACGGTGTGCTGCCGCCGATCGCCCGGCTCACGCCCGAGATGGCGAGCTACCACTTTCTCTCCGGGTTCACCTCGAACCTGGCCGGCGCCGAGACCGGCGTGAGCGAACCGCTGCCGACCTTCTCGGCCTGCTTCGGCGCGCCCTTCATGCCGCGCCCGCCGGCCGTCTACGCCGGCCTGCTGGCCGACCGCCTGCGGCGCCACGGCACGGCCTGCTGGCTGGTGAACACCGGCTGGAGCGGCGGGCCCTACGGCGTGGGACGGCGCATGAAGATCGCCCTGACGCGGCGCCTGCTGGCCGCCGCCCTCGATGGCGCGCTCGGCGAGGCGACGTCGCACCCCGACCCGGTGTTCAGGATGCTCGTGCCCGATTCGTGCCCCGGCGTGCCCGCCGACGTCCTCTCGCCGCGCGCGACCTGGGCCGACGGCGCCGCCTACGACGCTCAGGCCCGCCTGCTCGCCGGGCGCTTTGCAGCAAACTTCGAGAAGTACCGGGCGGCCGTGCCGGCGGCCGTCGCGGCGGCGGGTCCTCGGGAGGGGTAAGCCGCGGGACGGCGAGCGGCGAGCGGCGAGCGGCGGGAAGGGGCTTCTTACCTCACCAGGGTCCCGGCGAAGGTGGTCAGGTCCATGGCCCGATGCACCCTGATGCGCGCCAGGGTAAAGCGGTCGCCCGGCAGGGCCAGGCCCTCGTTGGTCGTGGTGGCGCCCTTGAACCCGGCCGCCCTCACCGCGGCGATCACCCGGGCGTCGTAGGCGCCCGACGGGTAGCAAAAGAACGGGACTCGCGTGCCGGTCAGCGCTTGCAGCGTGGCGCGCGACACGACGATCTCGCGGTGCAGGCCGGCCGCGTCGAGCGTGGTGAGGTCGGGGTGGGTCAGTGTGTGGTCGTCGATCTCCCAGCCGGCGCGCACCAGCGCGTGCACGAGCGGCACCGGCAGGTCGCCGTGGGGACGCACCGCGTTCATGCAGAGGTTGAGCACCCCGGGCCAGCCGATGCGCTGCAGGATCGGAGCGGCCACGCTCCAGTCGCTGCGGTAGCCGTCGTCGAAGCTCAGAACGACCGGCTTGGCCGGCAGCCGCCCCTTGCCGTGCCAGAACGCGAAGAGCTGCGACAGCGTCACGGCGCTGAACTTGTGGGCTTCGAGGTAGCGCATCTGCGCCGCGAAGTCGTGCCGCGACACGAACAAGTCGGGATAGGGCTCGCCGGCGGGCGGCGTGCCGATCAGGTGGTACATGAGGATCGGCACCGGCATGCCCCGCGGTCCGCGGACCATCCTGGGCCTGACGGCGGAGCCGAAGTGGCCGACGCCGCGCGGCAGCGCCATGAGCGTCGCGTGCGGGGCCGGGCTCGCCGGTGATGCGGGGCCTGCTGGTGACGCGGCGCCCGTCGGTGGCGGTGGGCCTGCCGATGGCGACGACGACGCCGCCGGCGTCGTCGGTGGGAATGCCGTGCCGGACGACGCCAAGGCAGTGACCTGGCGGCCCGCGCTCGCGGCGCCGCCTTCGCTGGCGCCGCGCGACCCGCCTCTGGACGTGCCAAAGACCGTCCAGGCGCCGAAGCACGCGACCGCCAGCGCCGCCAGGGCCGCGATCACGACCAGCCATCTCCGCACGTTTCAGTCCCTTCGCCGTCTTGGGTTGCTCGCGGATCGCTCGCGGCGAGCTCGATCTCTTGCGCCCAGCGCCGCGGTGGAGCGGCCTGGACCTCTTGATTGTACCGTGCCGCGCGTGGTCGGCCGGCCACGGTCCTGTGTGACAAGAAGGGACGGGCGCCGCCGCGCCGCGACCGGTTGAGCGCGTTCCAGTAGGGTAGACTTTTGCCATGAACGTCGCCGAACTCCTTGCCGCCGTCAATCGGCTCGCGCCCTTCGAGCTCGCCGAGCCGTGGGACAGCGTCGGGCTGCAGGTCGGCGACCGCGAGGCCCAGGTGAGCGCCGTGCTGGTCGCGCTCGACCCCACGATCACGGCGCTCGGACACGCGGCGCGGAGCGGCTGCCAGGCGTTGCTCGTCCACCACCCGCTGGTACGCGAGCCGATCGCGGCGGTCACCGCCGACAGTTACCCCGGCAGCCTCATCATGCGGGCCGCGCGCGAGGGTATTGCTCTGGTGGCCGCTCACACCAACGTCGACAAGGCCCACGGCGGCCTTGCCGACATCGTCTGCGCGGCGCTCGGCCTCGAGGCCACCAGGCCGCTGGCGCCGGCCCGCATGGACTGGTTCAAGCTGGCCGGCTTCGTGCCCGAGGACGACCTTTCCGCGGTGCGCACGGCGATCTTCGCCGCCGGCGCCGGCACGATCGGCGACTACATCCATTGCTCGTTCACGATGCCGGGCGAGGGCACCTTTCAGCCCGGCGCGCGCGCTCATCCGAGCATCGGCGAGGTGGGCAAGGAACAGCGCAGCGGCGAGTGGCGCCTCGAGGCCGTGTTCCCGCGGGCGCTGCGGCGCGCCGTGACCGACGCCTTCGTGGCGGCGCACTCCTACGAGGAGCCCGCCTTCGACGTCTATCCCGTCGAAGACGAGGTCCGCACGCTCGGCCTGGGGCGCATCGGCTACCTGGCCGCGCCGCGCCTGCTCGAGGAGCTCGCCGGCGAGGTGGCCGGCCTGTTCGGCCTGCCGGCCATCCGTTTCACCGGCGACGGCTCGCGGGTCGTCGAGGCGGTGGCCGTGCTGCCCGGCTCGGGCGCCTCGCTGATCGACGAGGCCGCCGCGGCCGGGGTCGGTGTGCTGGTCACCGGCGACCTCAGATACCACGACGCCGACCGCGCCGAGCGCCTGGGCCTGGCGCTGATCGACGTGCCCCACGAGATCGCCGAAGGCTATGCCATGCGGCACTGGACGGTGCGGCTTGCCGAAGAGCTGCGCCGCGACAAGGTGACCGTGACGTTCCTGGAGCAGCCGCGGCGCCTGTGGCGGCGGCTTGCTCTGACCGTCGAGACCGAGGAGGGCACAACCGCCTTGTCAAACCTGCACAACCACTCAGACGCCAACTCGCTGCTGTACGTCGACGGCGGCGCGCGCGGCAATCCGGGGCCTGCCGCGGTCGGCGGCTGCCTACTCAGCCCCGATGGCGAGCTCCAGGAGGAGTTCTCCGACACGATCGGCCGGGCCACCAACAACGTGGCTGAGTATCAGGCCATGATCACCGGCCTCGAGCTGGCCCTCGACCGCAAGGTCCGCAAGCTCACCGTGCACTCCGACAGCGAGCTCATCTGCCGCCAGCTCACCGGCCAGTACAAGGTCAAGGACGCCACCATGCGCGACTACCATCGGCAGGCGACCGCCCTTCTGGAGCAGTTCCAGGAGGTCGAGATCAAGTGCATCCGCCGCGAGGAGAACGCGCCGGCCGACCGCCTCGTCAACGAGGCGCTCGACGCCGCCCTGAAGTAGGGGGTGAGCACGGCGTCGCGCCGCGGGAAGTTGGCGCCCGATCGGCTCCGGCGCCCGGCTGGCTCGGGTTCGGGCGGTGCCCGAGCCGCTCCGGCGCTCGACTGGCTTTCGTTTGCGGCGACGCGTCGCGGTCGTGTACACTACCCGTCTGCGCGGGTGTAGCTCAGTTGGCTAGAGCGTCTGCTTGCCATGCAGAAGGTCGAGGGTTCAAGTCCCTTCACCCGCTCCAGAACTCCTTCGCTTGAGGCAGAGGACAGAGGTCGAGTGCTCTGTCGTCTGCCTTTCGTCTGAGGGGGTGCGCCTCGCCGCCTGCCGTGCTCGGCGGCTCGGGCGCGACGTGCTTCGCCGGGGCGGCGTAGCCAAGTG
>PMKK01000282.1 GCA_003157715.1 Actinomycetota bacterium | reverse complement strand
CCGTGGCGGCCGGTCAGCAGGTAGCCCTCGAGCCAGCCCTCGCAGGTGGTCTCCGAGAGGATCTCCATGACGCGCCCGTCGGGGGCGAGGTCGACGTCGCCCGGCACGATCTCGGCGTCGAACGTGCGCTGCGTCACCTCGAAGACGTCGCTCAGGCGGTTCGAGGCGGTCTCGTCGGGCCCGAACAGGCGAAACGTCTCGCGGTTGGCGGCCATGATGTCGCGCAGGTAGGAGCCCAGCACGCGGGTCGCCTCGGCGCGAGCGCCGCCCGGGAACGGCACGTGTACCGCGTAGGCGCGAAAGTCGGGCAGCGCGAGGTCGCGGCGCAACAGGCCGCCGTTGGCGTGCGGATTGGCGCTCATGCGGCGGTGGGCGCGCGGCGGCAGCGCGGCGAGCTCGCCGGCCAGCGCGCCGCGCTCGTCGAAGAGCTCCTGGGGCCGGTAGCCGCGCAGCCAGTCCTCGAGGATCTTCAGGTGGTCGGGGTTCGTGCGCACCGCGGCGACCGGCACCTGGTGGGCGCGAAAGGTGCCTTCGACGGGCAGGCCGTCGACCACTTTGGGCCCCGTCCAGCCCTTGGGCGTGCGCAGCACGATCAGGGGCCAGCGCGGCCGGGTCGGGTCGTCGTTCTCGCGGGCGTGGCGCTGGATGTCATGGATCTCCGGCACGATCTGGTCGAGCGTGGCGGCCATGGCCTGGTGCACTTCTGCCGGGTCGGAGCCGCTCACGAAGAAAGGCCGGTGGCCGAGACCTTCGAAGTAGGCTCGCAGCTCGTCTTCGCCGATGCGTGCCAGCACGGTCGGCTGGGCGATCTTGTAGCCGTTCAGATGGAGGATGGGCAGCACGGCGCCGTCGCGCACCGGGTCCAGGAACTTGGTCGACTGCCAGCTCGCCGCCAGCGGCCCGGTCTCGGCCTCGCCGTCACCGATCACGCAGACGACCAGCAGGTCGGGATTGTCGAAGGCGGCCCCGTAGGCGTGCGCCAGCGAGTAGCCGAGCTCACCGCCCTCGTTGATCGAGCCCGGCGTCTCGGGCGCCACGTGGCTGGGGATGCCGCCCGGAAACGAGAACTGGCGAAAGAGCTTGCGCAGACCCTCTTCGTCGCGGGTGATGCTGGGGTAGATCTCGGAGTAGGTGCCCTCGAGGTAGGCGTTGGCGACCAGCGCGGGACCGCCGTGGCCGGGGCCGGTGACGAAGATCGCGTCGAGGTCCCAGTTGCGGATGACCCGGTTCAGGTGGGCGTAGATGAAGTTCAGGCCGGGAGTCGTGCCCCAGTGGCCGAGCAGCCGCGGCTTGACGTCCTCGGGCGTGAGGGGTTCGCGCAGCAGGGGGTCGTCGAGCAGGTAGATCTGTCCCACCGACACGTAGTTGGCGGCCCGCCAGTAAGCGTCGATCAGGGCGAGCTCGTCGCTTGAAAGGGGACCGGCTGTGGTCTTCATCGGCTGACGCTCCAGTGTCGGCGATGGAGCGGCCGGCGCCGCGCGGCGCCGCCCGCCGCGCGGGCGCACGTTGCCGCATTGTACCCAGCGCCTTCGCAGGGCAGCGTTGGCGGGCCGTTCGGGGAGCGTGAGCGACGCGACGCCGGGCGCGCCGGGCCGGCCGGCTTGCCGGCGCCCTAGTCTAGCCCTTGACGCCGGTGAGCGTGATGCCCTCGATGAAGACCCGCTGGGCGAGGAAGAAGATGACCACGACCGGGATCATGAAGATCAGCGTGGCGGCCATGGTGAGGTTCCAGGCCACGTGGTGCATGCCCTGGAAGTTCGACAGCGCCAGCGAGAGCGTCTGGGCGTTGGGGCTCTCTCCGACGTAGACGAGCGGGTTGTAGAAGTCGTTCCAGGCGTAGATGAACTGGAACAGCCCGATCGCCACGATGGCCGGTTTGGAGAGCGGGATCACGACGCGGGTGAGGATCTGCCAGTGACCGCCGCCGTCGACGCGGATCGAGTCGCACAGCTCGTCGGGGATCGTCAGAAAGAACTGGCGCAGCAGAAAGATCGAGAAGGCATCGCCGAAGTAGTTGGGGATGATGAGCGGCTTGAGCGTGCCGATGAACTGGATGCCGGTCAGGTCGTGCATCGTGCGCGCCCAGATGACGTAGAGCGGCACCGAGGTGACCTGGTTGGGCAGCATGAGGGTCGACAGCACGAGCAGAAAGACGACGTTGCGGCCCTTCCAGCGCATCCTCGAGAAGGCGTAGGCGACGGGCACCGACGAGACCACGACCCCGATGGTCGAGAGCCCCGCGTAGAGGAACGTGTTCCAGGTGTAGCGCGCCAGGTCGATCTGCCTGAAGACGGTCCAGAAGTTGTGCCATTCCACTGGGCTCGGGATGAGCTTCGCCGAGAGCGCCTGGCGGTCGCTCATGAGGGCGGTGAGGATCATGAAGGCGATCGGCACCATGAAGACGATCGAGACGCCGATCAGCAGCGAGTGGCTGGCGATCACGCCGAGCGCCCGTCGCCGGCGCACCTTCGAGGGCAGCCGGCGGCGGCGCGGGGCGACGGCCTCTGTCGCGGTCGCGGCTATGAGTTACCGCCCCCGCCGTAGTGGACCCAGCGGCGCGAGGTGAGCAGCAGCACGGCGGTGGCGACCATGGTGGCCGCGAACAGCACCCAGGCCATCGCCGCGGCGTAGCCCATGTCGAAGTTGCGGAAGGCCCACTGATAGAGGTAGATGCTGTAGAAGAGCAGCGAGTTCTGCGGGCTGCCCAGTACCGACGTCTGGCCGCTGGCCACGTTGCCGGCCACGAAGGCCTGGTCGAAGTACTGAAAGCCGTCGATCACGCCCATGACGATGGTGAAGAAGATGACCGGCGTGATCAGCGGCAGGGTGACGTAGCGGAAGCGCTGCCAGGCGTTGGCGCCCTCGATCGAGATCGCCTCGTAGAGCTCGCGCGGCACGCTGAGCAGCCCGGCCAGGTAGATCACGACGGCGTCGCCGATGCCCCACAGTCCGAGGATCAGCAGGGCCGGCTTGGCCCAGGTCGGGTCGTAGAACCACAGCGGCGCGTGCACGCCCGGGATGTGGTTGAGAAGCTGGTTCACCGGCCCGGTGGTCGGGTTGAGCAGGTAGACGAAGACCAGCGCGGCGGCCACCTTGGGCGCCATCGAGGGCATGAAGAACAGCGTGCGGTAGGTGTTGACGCCGCGTTTTGGCCGGGTCAGCAGCATCGCCGTGAGCATCGCGAACAGCACCCGCAGGGGCACGCCGAAGACGATGATGAAGAGCGTGTTTCTGACCGACTGCCAGTAGTAGGGGTCGGCCCGGTGCTGGCCGTGGATCTTGCCGACGCCGAACATGAAGCGGTAGTTGTCGAGGCCGATCCAGCGCGGGGCGCTGGCCATGTCGTAGTGGGTGAACGACCAGAAGAAGCTGACCACCATGGGGCCGCCGGTGAACACGATGAAGCCGATGATCCAGGGGGAGAGCAGCAGCAGCACGACGCCGTACTTGCGCAGGGCGGTGCGCCGCCGCAAGCGGCGGCGCACCGCCTCGGAGCGCTGGGGGATCAGCGACGGTCGCGGGGGCACGGCGCCGCCGGCCGGCGGCGCCGTGCCCCCGCTCGGAGAGCCCGTCTCGATCGTGGCCACGCCGTCAGCCTCGCGGCGCGATCATCGCGCCGAGTCCCAGTCACCTGGCCGAGCGGGCCTCACGGGGCCTGACCGGGCGGGTATCACCGCGCCTGACCGAGCGGACGTCCCGGGGCGTGACCGAGTGGGTGTCACGGGGCCTGACCGACCGGGTGTCACGGGGCCTGACCGAGCGAGAGCTGGTTGTCGACTTGCCGGTCGACCTGCCGCAGGCCGGCCTGCAGGTCGGGCACCTTGCCGGCGACCCACTTCTCGTCGAAGGTCGCGAGCAGGCTGGCGTAGCCGTTGCCCGACGAGGTGATCGGCGGCGCGTAGCTCGACTTGGGGTTGTTCCAGATCGAGACGAAGGTCTTGAACTGCGGCGTCATGATCGTGAGGCGCGGTGAGGTCGCCGCCGCGGTGGTGGTCGGCACGTTGCCGAGGCCGTTGGCCAGGGCCACCAAAAAGTTCGTGTCGGTCGCCATGTACTTGACGAGCAGCCAGGCGTCGTCGGGGTTCTTCGAAGTCTTGGGGATGCCGGTGATCGTGCCGCCGACCCGGCCCACTCCGTAGAGCGCGCTCTGCGTGTCGGCCGCGGGGAACGGCGCCGTGCCGTAGCTCACCTTGGAGCCGTCGGTTTTGAGCATCGCGGTGCGCCACTCGCCGTCGAACACCATCGCGACTTTGCCGGTCTCGAAGGCGTTGCTGGCGTTGAACTCCTGGGCGGTGTAGGTGCTGAAGAACTTGAGCAGGTCGGTGTAGCCGTACCAGTCGACGAGCTGTTTCTGCCAGGTCATCGCGGCGGCCCAGGCCGGGTCGGTGGCGAGCTGAGACTGGCCCTTGGCGTCGAAATACTGGCCGCCCCAGGCCCGCGCCAGATCGGTGGTGTCGAGCTCCTCCCAGGTGTCGAGCGGCACGAAGCCGGCGACCTTGATCGAACCGTCCGGGTTGCGCACGGTGAGCTTCTTGGCGTCGGCCATGAGCTCGGTCATCGTCTTCGGCGGGCCGGCGATGCCGGCCTTCGCGAACATGGCCTTGTTGTAGTAGAGGCCGTAGGCGTCGGTGAGCACCGGCAGCGCCACGCGCTTGCCCTCGAACTGGGTGTAGGTGAGCGAGGCCGTCGCGAAGGTGCCGGTCGACAGGTGGTCGCGCCGCAGATAGGGATTCAGGTCGATGAGCAGTCCGTCGTGCGCGTACTGACCGACGAAGTCGGGCGCGAACGAGATGGCGACGTCGGGTCCGCCGCCGGCCTGGACGGCTTTGATGACCTGCTGGTCGAAGGTGGCCGAGTCGGGGAAGCTCACGATGTGGAGCGTGATCCAGGGGTACCGCGTGTGGAATCCGGCGACCGCGCGCTGGAAGCCCTTCTTCTCGGAGGGCACCGTCCACGGGTGCCAGACGGTGAGCGTGACGGGCGTGTGGTCCGTGCTCACGGCGCTGGGTTGCGCGCTGCTGCCGGAACCGCCGCCCGAACCGCCGCCGCAACCGGCGGCGGCGGCGAGTGTCAGCGCGAGTACGGCGGCGATCGCGAGTGGCGGTGCAAGTCGTCTCATGGGTGACCCCCCTAGGTCCTGATCTCTCAGCTAACGAACGTCTGGGTCTGACGGGTTCGGCGCGCCGCTCACTGACTCGGCGGCAAGCCGCGGTTCGGGCGAGGCGGGCGCGGCGGATGGGGTAGGCGCTCCGGTCGCGGCGGATGGGGTAGGCGCTCCGGTCGCGGCGGATGGGGCGGGCGAGGTGGGTGAAGCGGATGCGGCGGGCGCGCCGGGCGGCGCGGCCGCCGCGTAGCCGCGCGGGTCGCGCAGGCGATCGAGGTCTTCGTGGCGGCTGAAGAGCCTGTCCTGGGCGGTGGCCAGCGCCGTGGCGACCGCGCCGGCGAGCACGGCTTCTTCGCCCAGCTCGGAGACCGCCAGGCGCGGCCTGAAGGGGCTCAGCGTGGCGAGCTCACGGCG
Source organism: Actinomycetota bacterium (assembly GCA_003157715.1). Next base: position 5,842 of record PMKK01000282.1, on the reverse strand, counting down.
CAGTGGCTCGAGGAGCAGGTCGGCGTTGGTGTGCACGATGCCGCCGCCGAGGATGACGAGCTGCGGGTCGAGGACCGGCGCCACCACGGCGATGGCCAACGCGAGGCGGCGCGCTTCGGCGGCGACGACCTCGCGGGCGAGCTCGTCGCCGCGCCGCGCCGCCGCGAAGATGGCCATGGGGGTAAGCGGCGGCCGCAGGCCGAGGCGCCGCGCGTGGGCGACGATGCCGCTCGCCGAGGCGGCCTCCTCGAGCTGCCCGCGGCGCCTGTTGGCGGGATCGTGCGGATCGCCTTCGCCGATCGGCAGATAGGCGATCTCGCCCGCCGCCCCGCCGCCCCGGTAGAGCTCTCCGCCGATCACGACGCCGAGACCGACGCCGGTGCCGGCCCAGAGCAAAACGAAGTCGGCCACCTCGCGGCCCAGGCCGTTGGAGCGTTCGCCGAGAGCCGCCAGATTGACGTCGTTTTCGAAGCTCACCATGGTGCCGAGCTGCGCGGCGATCGCCTCGACGACGCCGCGCGAGCCCCAGCCCGGCAGGTTGGCCGCCTGATGCAGACGCCCTGACGGCAGCAGCACGCCCGGGCTGCCGACCGTCGCCGCCGTGACTGCGCTCCAGGCGATGCCGGCGTCGGCGGCCACGCGGTGGGCGATCTCGCCGATCTGGGCGACGAGCGCCCGCGCGCTGCGTGCCCGCGCCCGCTCGTCGCGGCGCGCCACGATGCCGCCGGTGATGTCGGCGACCGCGGCGCGCACCCAGCGGCGGCCGACGTCGATCCCCACGACCCAGCCGGAACCAGGGTTCAGCTCGTACAGCTTGGCGCTCGGCCCCTTGCCGCCGCTGGCCTCGCCCGTCTGGCGCACGAGGCCGGCTTCGACCAGGTGGGCCAGGGCGAGTGACACGGTCGGCTTGGACAGCCCGCTGCGCCGCGCGACCTCGGTGCGCGACATGGCGCCGGTGCGGCGCAGCAGCTCGAGGACGGTGCGTTCGTTGATCGCGCGCAGCAGCCGCGGCTGTCCGGCGGCGAAGGTCGAGTCGGAGCCTGTCGAGTCGCCGGCCGTCCCGCCCTCCTCCCTGAGAATAAATAGGAAACCTTCCTGATAGAACGGAACATAGTCGCCACCGCGCCGCGAAGTCAAGCGGTCGCCGGCGCGGGCGTCATGCGGTCTGCGGCGCGGACGTTACGCGGACGTCATGTGGTCCCAGGCCGAATGCCACGCGTTGCTTGTCACCGCCGTCATGCTGTACCCGGCGCGGACTGCCGCGCGTCACGCCTTCTGATAGCCTCTGGCTATGCTGGCCGTCGCTTTTGCCCTGGCCGCGTCGGTCTCGTGGGGGTCCGCCGACTTTCTCGGCGGGCTGACGACCCGCCGGGCGACGCTCTGGGCGGTGGTGGTGGGCAGCCAGGCCGTGGGGCTTGCCGGCGCCGTTCTCGTCGTCGTGCTGGCGGGCCGGCCGTGGATCGGGCTGGCCGGCTTGTGGCCGGTGCTGCTCGGCGGCCTGGCCGGCAGTGTGGCGATCGTCACTTTTTATCGCGCGCTGGCGATCGGCACGATGAGCCTGGTCGCGCCGATCTCGGCGACGAGCGCCCTGATCCCGTTCGTGTGGGGCATAGCGGGTGGCGAACGGCCGGCCGGCGTGCAGCTGGCGGGCGTCGCGCTGGCGGTGGCCGGCGTGCTGCTCGCCTCGGTGGGGAGCGGCGGGCACGACCCGGCGGCGACCGACCGCTCGCGGCAGCGTCGCGCCGTCGCGCTCGCGCTGGTGGCCGCCGTCGGTATCGGCATCATGCTGCTCGGCTTCGACGCGACCGCCAAACACGACGCCCTGTGGGCCATGCTCGGCGGACGGCTCTCCTCGGCCTGCTGTTTCGCGGCGTTCTTCGCGATCCTGCGGCCGCGCGTGCGGATCTCGCGATCGACGGTGGCGCCGATCATCGCCATCGGCCTGCTCGACACCGGCGCCAACGGCCTCTTCGCCGCGGCTACGACCAGGGGCTACCTGAGCCTCGTCGGGGTACTCGGCTCGCTGTATCCGGTCGTCACCGTGGTGCTGGCGTACCTGGTGTTGCGCGAGCGCCTCGCGGCTCACCAGCTTGCCGGCGTGCTGGCGGCGCTGGCCGGGGTCGCGCTGATCGCGGTCCACTGAAGGTCGCTCCCGATCCGCGGCGTGGGCGCGGCGGCGGAGCACCGCGGCGGAGCGCCGCGGCCGCCTCGGCGGCGGGCGGTAGTCAGGCCGGCGCGCCCTGACCGAAGAACCGCGGCAGGTACTCGCGGTTGGCCGTAAGCAGAGCCTCGAGCAGCGGTCGCGCCACGTCGAAGTCGCCGACCAGCGGGTTGGCCAGCAGCGCCTCGAGGGCGAGCCCGCGGTCGCCGCTTACGGCTGCCTCGACGGTCAGCCGCTCGTAGGCCTTGGCATGCTCGACGAGGCCGTGCATGGCCGGCGCGAGCGGTTCGACCGGCAGCGGCTGGGCGCCGGCCGCCGTGATGGTGCAGGGCACCTCGACCACGGCGTCGGCGGCCACATTGGGGATCGCCCCGTCGTTCACCGTGTTGACGACCTGGATGTCGCCGCGATCCGCATGGAGCGACTCGAGCAGCATGGCCGAGGCCTCGGAGTAGAAGGCGCCGCCGCGCTGCTCGAGCAGCTTGGGCTTCACCTCGAGAGCGGGGTCGGCATACATCTCGAGGAGGCCGCGCTCTATCTCCATGACTTCCTCGGCGCGCGGCCGTCCGGCGCGCAGTTCGGCAAGCACCTGCCGGGTGAAGTAGTAGTAGCGCAGGTAGTACGACGGCACGGCGCGCTGCAGGCGGATGAGCTCGGCGGGCAGCTCCGTTTCGGTGGCGAGCTCGTCGGCATGACGCTCGATCAGCTCGGGCAGGCGGTCCACGCCGTCGACCCACGCCCTGCGCTCCCAGGAGAGGTGGTTCAGACCGACGTGCTCGAGCCGCACGCGCTCCGGCGCCACGCCGAGCCGCGCGGCGAAGTCGCGCTGAAAGCCGATCGGCACGTTGCACAGGCCGATGGCCCGGTGGCCATGGTCGAGCAGCGCCTGCGCGACGAGGCCCGAGGGGTTGGTGAAGTCCAGCAGCCAGGCTCCGGGCGCGCCGAGGCGGCGCGTGTCGGCCGCGATGTCGAGCACGACGGGCACGGTGCGCAGCGCCTTGGCAAAGCCACCCGCCCCCGTGGTCTCCTGGCCGATACAGCCGAACTCCAGGGGGATGGTCTCGTCGCGCAGGCGCGCCATCATGCCGCCGACGCGCAGCTGGACGAGTACGAACGAGGCGTCGCGGATGGCCGCGGCGCGATCGGTCGTGGTGGCGAACCGTCCGCCGAAGCCGTGGTGGCGCAGGATCCGCCCGGCCAGTCCGCCGACCACTGCCAGCCGCCCGGGGTCGATGTCGTGGAGCACGATCTCGTCGAGCGGCAGCACGTCGTGGCGCAAGGCGAGACCTTCGACCAGCTCGGGCGTGTAGGTGCTGCCCCCTCCGATGACCGCGATCTTGATCCCCATCAGCACTCCTCCAGCGTCGCCGGTGCGTCGTCGATGTCTTTGCCGGCGCTCCGTCGAAGTGCTCGCCGGCCGCCGCGACGTCCTCGCGATGCCCTCGCGACGTCCTCGTTGATTTCCCCGCCGCTCATCTTACGGTAGTATTGCCGCAACTTGAATCGTTAGGAAAGTTTCCTGATAGATTCTACGACACGAGCGAAAGCGGGCCACGACGAGGGAGCGGTCATGCGGGTCGCCCTGACCATCGATACCGAGCAGCGCAGCCGGCCTGCCGCCGCCGGGAACGCGCTCCGCCAGCTCGACGTGCTGCGCCGCGAGGCGGTGCGGGTCACCTCGTTCGTGCAGGGGCGCTGGGCCGGGGCTCATCCCGAGCTCGCCGGGCGGATCGTCGCCGACGGCCACCTCATCGGCAACCACACCTACCACCACGCGCCGCTCAGCCTGATGACCGACGAGGGCATCCGCCATACCGTGACCCGTGCCGAAGAGGCGATCGTGGCGCGCATCGGCGCGGCCGGCGCGCGGCCGTGGTTTCGCTGCCCCTACGGCGACGGCGAGCACGACGAGCGCGTGCTGGGCGTGCTCGCCGAGCTTGGCTATCGCAATGTCGGCTGGGATGTCGACGCGTTCGACTGGCGGCCCGGCCGTACCGCCGGCGAGGTCGTGGCCGCCGTCGTCGCGGGCTGTCGCGAGCGCGACGGCGCGCGGGTGCTCCTTCACAGCTGGCCCGACGTCACGGTCGGCGCCCTGCCGCGTATCATCGAGGACCTGCGCGCCGAGGGCGCCGAGTTCGTGACCGTCGACGAGCTATGAGCGATGGCGCCGCTGCCGCCATGCTCGCCGTCGACGGCGGCAACTCCAAGGTCGACGTCGCCCTGGTCTCTGGTGACGGCGTCGTGCTGGGCGCCGCCCGCGGCGGCGGCACGCCGTTCTCGCCGGGCAGCGATGAGCGCTCGATCGCGGCTCTGATCGACACGGTCGCCCGCGCCTGCGCTCAGGCCGGCATCGATCCCGCGCGCCGGCCCTTGGCGCGCGTGGCGGCGCTGTGCGTCTGTGGCGCCGACCTGCCGGTCGACGATCGCCGCATCGCGCGCGCCCTCAAGCCGCTCTCTCTCGCGCCCGATCTGCTGCTGCGCAACGACACCTTCGCCGTGCTGCGTGCCGGCACCGACCGCGGCTGGGGTGTCGGCGTGGTCTGCGGCGCCGGCATGAACTGCTCGGCGGTGGGACCGACCGGTCGCGTCGTGCGCTACGCGGCGCTGGGCGAGATCTCGGGTGACAGCGGCGGCGGGGCCTGGCTGGGCCAGCAGGCCGTAAGTGCCGCGGTCCGCGGCCGGGACGGCCGCGGACCGCGCACCCTGCTCGAACGACTCGTGCCGGCGCATTTCGGCCTGCACGGCGTGCCGGCCGTGCTGCAGGCCGTCCAGATCGGTCGCATCACGGAGGCTCCGGCCGAGCTCGCGCCGGTAGTGTTCGCGGCCGCCGGGCAGGGCGACGCTGTCGCTCAGGGCATCGTCGACCGGCAGGCCGACGAGCTCGTCGCCATGGTCGTGTCGGCCGTGCGCCGCCTGCATCTCACGCGCCGTGACGTCGACGTCGTGCTCGGCGGCAGCGTGTTCGGCGGCGGCGACGGCAGCTTCACCGGTCGCATCGTCGATGGCGTTCGCGCCGTGGCGCCGGCGGCGCGCGTGGCGCGGCTGCGCGTGCCGCCGATCGTCGGCGCGGCCCTGCTGGCCTGCGACCGGCTGCCCGCCGCGGCCGGCGCCGGCGGGCGCGTCCGCGACGGCCTGACGGCGGCGCGATTCAAGCCGGGCGATCCATCCAGACGGGAGGCGTGACGTGGCTCGCATCGTCTTAGACAGCGTGAGCAAGGCCTTCGACAAGGACGTCCTGGCCGTCAACGACGTGACCATGGAGATCGGCGACGGCGAGTTCATGGTGCTCGTGGGCCCGTCGGGCTGTGGCAAATCGACGCTGTTGCGCATCGTCGCCGGCCTCGAAGAGGTGACCGCCGGCGAGGTCATGATCGGCGAGCGCATCGTCACGGACCTGCCGCCCAAGGACCGCGACGTGGCGATGGTCTTTCAGAACTACGCGCTGTACCCCCACATGACGGTCCAGCAGAACCTCGGCATCGGCTTGAAGCTCCGTCACACGGCGCGCGACGAGCGCGACCGGCGCGTGGCCGAGGTCGCGCGCATCCTCGAGCTCGAACCGCTGCTCAAGCGCAAGCCGGCCCAGCTTTCAGGCGGACAGCGTCAGCGGGTGGCGATGGGGCGCGCGATGGTCCGCGAGCCGCGAGCCTTCCTCATGGACGAGCCGCTCTCCAACCTCGA
>PMKK01000080.1:1963-4409 GCA_003157715.1 Actinomycetota bacterium | reverse complement strand
GTGCGGCGCTCGTTTAAGTGTCGCGGCAGGTCGTGGGCGGATGCGATCGTGTCGGGTGGCGGGGTTGTGGGCGACTGTGCCGGGCAACGGCGGCGTAGCGGGCGACGGCGCTGTGGGCGACGAGGCGCTGTGGGTGACGGCGGCCGTGGTGCGCGCACGAGCGCGTCGCGGCCAACGGACGTCGCANNTGCCCGGGGTCGCCGTGCTGGCTGCCGACCTGAGCGACGAGCACGAGCTCGACGAGCTGCTCGGCTGGACGGGGCCGGTCGACCTGCTCGTCAACGTCGCCGGGTTCGGGCGCAGCGAGCCGCTCGAACAGATCGACCGCGGCGAGACCCTCGAGATGCTGGCGGTCAACCTGGTGGCTCCCATCCGGCTGACGGCGGCGCTCGCCCCGGGCATGGCCGAGCGGGGTCACGGACACATCGTCAACGTGGCCTCGATCGCCGGCTCCCTCGGCGTCGCCTACGAGGCGGTCTACTCGGCGACCAAGGGCGGGCTCATCGCCTTCTCCGAGAGCGTGCGCTACGAGCTGGACGGCACCGGCGTCGGTGTCACGGTCGTCTTTCCGGCGGCGGTCGAGACGTCGTTCTTCGCCCGCGCCGGCCGGCCGTACACACGCCGCTTCCCGCGGCTGGTCGATCCGGCGCGGGTCGCCGAGACGCTCGTCGCGGCTGTCGAGCGAGACACGCCCGAGGTCTTCCTGCCGCGCTGGACGGTCGTGCCGATCCGCCTGCGCGGCGGTCTGCCGGGCGTGTTTCGCCGCGCCGCGAGGCACTCGATGCGCGGGTAGAAGGCTGGTACTCTTACAAGGCGCGGGAGCTGATGAGCATCGCGGCCGCCGCGGCACTCCAGCGCCTGCGATCACGCACAAGTGCGCAACGCTCAAACACCTCCCCACGGGCAAACGTACGCAACGCTTATCGTCTCCCTCTGCCTGCCGATAGAAGGGTTGCATGGCTAGACAGTCTGAACCCAGTAGTGAGCACGTAGTGGCCGGCATCGACGCCGCCTCGCTCTCCGGCGCGTTCCTCGACGATCTGCGGGCCGGCGAGCGCGACGCCTTCTTGGGCTTCTTCGAAGCGTACCGCCTTCCTGTCTACAACCTTATCCTGTGCCTCACGCGCGGCCGCGAAGACGCCGTCGACATCGCTCGGGAAGTCTTCGTCATGACCTATCGCCAGATCCTTCTGGATGAGGGTGCGATCGACTTGAGGTCAGCGCTGTACCGGGTGGCGGTCGGTGTCTGCGAGGATCATCAGGGTACCCGGGGTGCCGACGATCGACTCCGCGAGTCGGGCCAGACGCTCGACGGATCTCGCGGTGGCCAGTGGGACCAGAGCGACCTGGGCCGCCGTGTCCAGCAGGCGCTCGAGACGCTCAACGATCGTCACTACATCGCGCTGCTGCTCAACGACGTCCACGGCCTTCGCCCCGAAGAAACGGCGATCGTGCTCGGCTTGTCGACCGATGCGGCCAGGGCACTCCTGTTTCGGGCACGCGAGACATTCCTGCGCGCCTTCGAGGATCTTTGGATGGACCTGGGTGGCGCGAGCTGCCGGCTCGCCGAGCAGGCGGTCGCCAGCGCGGTCGGACACACTCCGGCGCCCGACGAGGTGCGGAAGCTCCGCGAGCATGCCGCCTACTGCAAGCCCTGCCGAAAAGCCATGAAGGCGTGGGGTGAAGGCGCTATCGGCCTGACCCTCTTCCTCAAAGATGCTCCGCTTCCAGAGGCGCTGCGCACGGCGCCGGTGTTCGGCACGGCGAGTGCGCCTCTTCGGCCAGAGAGCGCTTCTGTTCGCGGGCGTGGCTTGGCGATCGCGGGGACCGGGGGCGGCGTCGCCGCGATCACCGGGGCGCTTGCCGTGGTCGGTCGCGCCGTCGCGAGCAAGGCGGCGGCCTACGCCATGGCGGCGGCTTGCCTTGCGGCCTTCGTCGGGCTGGCCGTGAGCGTTTCGCAGCATGATCTTCAGATCGGGCGGCCATCGGCGCCGGTGGCGGCTCGCGTCGCCACGGCTCCGCCGGCGCAAAGGGGAGGATCCTCGGCGACCTCGGCCGCGGTCCGTGCCGGCCAACGTAGCGTGGCCAACAGAACGGTCGCCACTGCCGGCGTCCACGGCACGACTGGCGTCGAGGCGAAGACGAACCAGAAAGTGGCGACGATCGCGACTGCCGCCTACGCGAAGAGCGGCGCCGCGAGATCTGACGGCCTGGCCGGTAGCGGGGCCGCCGGCTCTGGCGGGACAGCAGTGAGCCACGGCGCGGCGCCGACGGGCGACAACTCTTCGGCGACCGCCAGCGGCTCGGTACCCGGCAGCCCGCCGGGAATCGGCAGCGCTTCGGGGCCCGTTGGCGCTTCCGCGGGCATCGGCGTCGCACCGATCGCCCGCCCGACACCGGCCACCCACCCGACGCCGATCGGCAGTCCGACGCCGACCCCAAGTCC
>PMKK01000080.1:0-1886 GCA_003157715.1 Actinomycetota bacterium | reverse complement strand
GCATCGCGCCTCGCGGTACACTACTTGCTGGCTTCGACAGGCAACTCGGGACGCCGGCCAGCCACCGGGCTCACAGAAGCGCCGGTCGTCACGACGTCAAGCACCCGGCCCAGCGGCACGCCGGCCGGCGCAACGCCCAAGCCGATAAGACCAGGAAGGCCCGTGATCGGCATGCCCAGAAGTACGAGACGCGGTCCGCGAGGCACGGTGCGTGGTCGGCACGACACGACGCGCGGTCCACACGGTACGGCAGGCGGTCTGCAGGTCACGGCACNNCACAAGGCACGGCAGCCGAGGCCACAGGCACGGCCAGCGGGGCTGAGGCCATCCGGCCGCGCGTTTCGCGCGCCGCCCCGCGGAGTCTGGGGCTTTGAAGCCGATCGCCTCGCCCGGCGATCCCCTCGATCTCGAGACCGTGCTCAGGGTGGGGCTCGACAAGGTCATCGACACACTGCACGTCGACGGTGGCTGGATCGCCCTCGACCGCGATCTCACGCTCGAGCTGGTCTGCCACCGTGGCATCTCCCAGGACTACGCGGCGACGATCGCCGGCGTGCCTTTCGACGACGCTGTGGCGAGCCTTGCCTTCACCGGTCAGGAGACGGTGATCGCCGGCGACAGAGCGGCGAGCCCGCTCGTCTCGCCGTCCGCCGCGCGCGAGGGCATCGCTACGATGCTCGTCGCGCCCCTCAAGTCGCGCAGTCGCGTGCTCGGCGTCCTGGCGGCCGTGACGCGGGGGCCGCGTCTCTACTCTGCCGACGACATCGACGCGGCCGGCACGGCCGGTGCGGAGCTGGCGGTGGCGGTCGAGCAGGCTCTGCTGATCCGGGCGCAGCGCGACCGCATAGACGACCAACGCCTTCTGCTCGACGCCGCCGAGACGGTCAACCGGAGCGTCGACTCGGCTCTGCTCGAGACGAACATCCTGGCAGAAGCCGCACGCCTGGTGGGTGCCCAGAAGTCGGCCCTTCTGGCCGTGCGCGGCGACGTGCTGGTCGCCAAGGAGGTCTACGGGCTCAGCGACAGGTTCAAGCAGCTCTTCGTCGTCCCGCTCGAGGACTCGCTGGTCGGGAGGGCGGTACTCGATGGTGAGACGGTCGCCGTCGAAGATGTCGGTGCCGAAGGGGCGACCGCGGCCCGCCTGGGCGACGAGGGCGAGTACCGCTCGCTTCTCACGGCGCCGTTGCAGAGCCACAGGGGCACGTATGGCGCCCTGGCCGTCTTCTACGACCGCACGCGGCACTTTCGTGAGTACGACAAGACCCTGTTTCGCACGTTCGCGATCCACGCCACCATCGCGCTCGACAATCGGCGGCTCATCCAGGAGAAAGACCAGATGGCCGTGCGTGACGGCCTCACCGGCGTGTACAACCGAAGCTATCTGGAGTTGACGCTGGAGCGGGCCACCAAGGAAGTGCGCCGTAACGGCGGCTCTGTGAGCATCCTCTTTCTCGATCTCGACGACATGAAAAAGCTCAACGACACCTACGGCCATCAGGCCGGCGACCGCGCGCTTTGTGAGCTGGCTGCGCTGCTGCGCGATAGCTGCCGCGAGACCGATATCGTGGCGCGTTACGGCGGCGACGAGTTCGTCGTGCTCATGCCGGCCACCGACGAGAAGGGCGCCGAGCGGGTGGCCTTTAAAGTCGACGAGGCGATCGCGCGCCACAACGCCGCGGCTGAGGAGCCGGTGCGCCTCTCCGCGAGCGTGGGCAGGCACACCGCCGGCGCCGCCGACATCAACGACGTGCTCCACGAGGCCGACCGGCGCATGTACGCGATGAAGCGCTCGCGCGGGCGCGACTAGCTTGGGGCGCCGCTCGAGCAGCGGGTCGCCGGGCGGGTAGAGTACTGCCACTGCTTTTTCGCGAGGAGGCCGGCACACC
>PMKK01000140.1 GCA_003157715.1 Actinomycetota bacterium | reverse complement strand
CCGCCGACCCTGGTGTAGACCGGACAGACGTTGAGGCAGGCGCTGCAGCGGATGCACTGCAGGGCCTGTCTGCCCACCTCGTCGCGCAGCACGTCGCTGCGTCCGTTGTCGAGCAGCACGACATGGAGCTCCTGAGGCCCGTCCCCCGCGGTCACTCCCGTCCAGAGCGACGTGTAGGGGTTCATGCGCTCGCCGGTGGCCGAGCGCGGCAGGAGCTGCAGGAACACTTCGAGGTCGTCGAGACTGGGTACGAGCTTCTCGATGCCGAGGATCGTCACCAGCACCGGCGGCAGCGTCGTGCACATGCGCCCGTTGCCCTCTGACTCGACGATGCAGATGGTGCCGGTCTCCGCCACCCCGAAGTTCGCGCCGCTGACACCCACGCGAGCGTCGAGAAAGCGCTCGCGCAGATACAGCCGTGACGCCTCGGCCAGCTCGCCGGGGTCGTCGGAGAGATCGCGCCCCGCGGCGATCGTGCGGGCGAACAGGTCGCGCACCTCACGCCGGTTGCGGTGAATGGCCGGTACGAGGATGTGCGAGGACCAGTCGCCGTCGAGCTGCAGGATAAGTTCGGCCAGATCGGTCTCGAGCGCCTGGATGCCGGCCGCCGCCAGCGCGTCGTTCAAGCCGATCTCGTCGGTCGTCAGCGACTTCATCTTGACGACCTCCGAGGCGGCGTGGGCGCGCGCGATGTCGACCACGATGGCGTTGGCCTGAGCGGCGTCGGCCGCCCAGTGGACCTGACCGCCGGCGGCCTTCACCGCCACCTCGAACTCGACGAGATAGTGGTCGAGACGCGCCAGCACGCCGGCCTTGGCGAGGCGCGCGGCCTCGCGCAGGGCCTCCCAGTCGGGCAGCTCCGCGATCGCGCCGGCGCGCTTGGCGCGGATCGTCTGGGTGGCGTTGCGCAGGTTGGCGCGCAGATCTTGGTCGGCGAGCGCCACGCGAGCGGCCGCCGGAAAGCCGTGCCAGCCGCTCGCGGGGTCCGCGCCCGCCGCCAAGCGAGCCGCGCTCGCGGAGCGTGCACCCGCACCCGCCTCCGCTCGGGTCTCGCTCGCGGAGCGTGCACCAGTTCCAGCGCGAGTGTCCCTCACGACGCGCCCGTCGCGGCGAGTATCTCCGCCAGGTGGATCACGCGCACGGCGCTGCGCCGCCGGCTGAGCCCGCCGCCGATATGCAGCAGGCACGACGGGTCGACGGCGGCGCAGCACTCGGCCCCGCTCGAGGCGATGTTGCGGCATTTATCGGCCAGCATGGCCAGCGACGTGTCGGCGTTCTTCACCGCGAAGGTGCCGCCGAAGCCGCAGCACTCGGTCGCCTCGGGCAGCTCCAGCAGCTCGAGCCCGCGCACGGCGCGCAGCAGGCGCAGCGGGGCATCGCCGACCCGCGTGACGCGCTGCGAGTGGCAGGTGGGGTGATAGGTCACGGTGTGCGGGAACGTCGCGCCGACGTCGTCGACCTCCAGGCGCCGTACGAGAAACTCCGACAGCTCGAAGACGCGCTCGCCCAGCGCGCGGGCCTCGCGCTCGAGGCGCCCGTCGCCGGCCTCGCGAGCGAGCGTCGGATAGAGCTCGCGCACGGCGCCCACGCACGACGACGACGGCGACACCACGGCCTCGAAGCCGCCGAACACGGTGACGAACCGTCGCGCGAGAGCAAGTGCCTCGTCGCGGTGGCCGCTGTTCACGTGCATCTGGCCGCAGCAGGTCTGGGCCGCCGGAAAGGCGACCTCGATGCCGAGCCGTTCCAGCACCGAGACGACGGCTCGCCCCGACTCCGGCGCTATCGTGTCGGCCACGCACGTGACAAAGAGAGCGACGCGCACCCGCACCCGCCTTGGCCCGAGGGACAGTCTCGCCGGCCACTCTACACCAGCCGCTCACGGCGGCGTGACCGTCCGGCGTACTTGTGACACGAACTCCCTGCTCACGGGTACACTCTTGAATGGTGATCGCGGTCGAACCAGGTCCTTGCCCCTCCTTCTTCCGGCTCGCCGCCACGGCGCGTGGCACCGATCCCCCGTGAACGATCGACAAGGGGAAGAAGATGAGCGGACATGCCTCCAGCGGTCCTGCGCCTCCGGGTGCCCGCCGATACCGCGTCGCTGGCCGGTCATATTCGGCGCGTGCGTGCCTTTCTGGCTGACCACCACATCGCCCACGGCCTGGCCCACGACATCCCGCTGTGCGTCCACGAGTGCTGCGCCAACGCCATACTGCACAGCGGCAGCGCCGCCGACATCGACGTGCGCGTCACGGTAGACGATGAAGAGATCACCGTCTTTTGCGCCGACACCGGCCGTGGCCCGGACCCCGGGCGCTGCGACCCCCAGCGCCCGCCGGGACTGCGGCACAGCAGCGGCCGCGGACTCTACCTCATGGCCCATCTCATGGATGAGTTCGAGATGGGCATCGACCATGGCACCACGGTGCGCATGAGCAAGCGGCTGAGCGCTCCACCGACATAGCGGGACGCTCGCCCTGCGCAGAGCATCTCCGGGTTCGTTCTCAACGCGGTCAGGGGCCTGTCAGAGACACGTAAAACCCGCGCGCACTCGGGGATGCGAGCCTGACGCCGTGGACCGGCCCCGCCGTTGCGGGCAGAATGGGCCGGTCTCGTCTTCTCGAAGGAGGGCCACATGAGAGCCAGAGAAGTGGCGCGCGGCGTCTACCAGGTAGGTCTGAGGGGCGTGAACGTGTTCCTGATCGACGTCGGCGACGGCCTCGTGCTGATCGACGCCGGGCTGCGCAAGAGTCCGGCGGGCATCACCGAGGCGATCTACGGCCTCGGCAGGCTGCCGCAAGACGTGCGCGCCATCGTGGTGACCCATGCCCACCCCGACCACGTCGGCGGCCTTGCCGAGATGCAGCGGCGCACCGGCGCCGAGATCTGGATGCACCCCGCCGACGCCGCGCTGGTGCGTCAGGGCATCCTGGGGCGGCCGCTCGAGGCCGGGCCCAGCCGTCGCAGCCGCGCGATCGTGAGCGTGCTCGGCCGCGTGTCGTCGCGTCAGGGCGAGCCGGTCGCCGTGGCGCACGAGCTGGGAGACGAGGAGGAGCTTCCCTTCGGCGGCCTGCGAGCCGTCGGCACGCCGGGTCACACCGACGGGCACCTCGCCCTGCTGCTGCCGCGCGAGGGCGGCGTGCTGTTCGTGGGCGACGCGGCCAACCACATGGCGCGGCTCACCCTCGGCGCTCTGCACGAGCACGCTCCCGAGAGCCGCCGCAGCATCGCCAAGCTGGCGGACTTCGATTTCGAGGTGGCCTGCTTTGCCCACGGGCGCGCCATCCGCCACGGCGCGAGCGCGGCCTTTGGTGAGCTCGCGCGAAGCCTCGACGCGGCGGCCCCCGAGGGGCCGCCGGTCGAGGCTCGCTAGTCGTTCGCGACTCGGTCGAGCCGGTCGCGCTCGCTGGAGCCGGTCGCGCGCGCTGGAGCCGGTCGCGCTCGCTGGAGCCGGTCGCGCTCGCCGAAGACGGTCGCCGGGCCGCGAGGCTACTTCACGGCGACCTTGGTCACTGAGGTGAACGCATTCCAATACCACTTGTCGCCGGGGTAGAACACCACATACCAGGTGGTGCGCTTCGGGTGCAGCAGCCGGCTCGCATACCTGCCCAGGCCGTTTGCCTTCAGGGTGGCGACCTTGTGCCAGCCCTTGAACGTCGTAGTGGGCGGACCGGCTGCCGTAGTGCGCTGGTAGAGGACCACCGACTTCGACTTGCCGGCCTTGCTTCCCATGTGACCCTGCGTGGGAACGACGCCGCTCAATCGCACCACGCCGCCGTGCCGTATGGACGCCGGGGACGCCTTCAGCGAAGCGACCTGGAAGTCGGTCCAGATGTCGAGCATGCTGTCGTCGTCGGTGCGAGCAACGTGGATGTCATAGAAGTAGCCCGGGGTCGCCGTGCTTGGAATGGTCACGCTCACGTTGCGCAACTGGTGCGAGCCGCTCAGAAGCGAGGACTTGCGCAGCGCCTTGTCCTTGCCGGAAGGCGACTCGGAGATGCCGTAGAGACCGGCATGATAGCCCGCCGGCCAGTTCTTGAGGACGACCGTCACCTTGCTGCCCGGCTTGCCCGACGCCCAGTAGGGAGCCCCGACATACGTGCTTCGCCCGTTCGTTTGAGCGAAGACCATGGTGAGGCCGTCCGACGTGCCTGGTGTCACCGGCAGGGCGGAGGCCGCGTTCCACTCGATACCCTGGTTCTCCCAAGGGTAGGCGACCGCGTACTCGTAGTTGGGCGCCGCCACGTAGCCGAAGCCGTTGTCGCCAGAAATATACGTCGAGCCGCCGCCGCCGGAGCCCCAGGTGTCGAGCTGAAACGACGTGAAGCCGTTCCAGTTCTTGTCGCTCGTCCTCACTACCTGCGCGCCTGTCATGCCGGGCTGCAAGGTGAAGGCGTTAGGCCCGGCAGCCGTGAAAGGGTTGTTCCAGGACCAGTAGCCGTCGTAGTCGTCGATCCAGACGTCGAACTCGGCGTCGGTGGTCTCGGGAACGTTGGCGAACGCGAACGCCCCGCTGCCGTCGGTGGTGGTCTGCTCGCCACTGCCGTCCTCGTACCACAGATACACTTTGACACTCGGCAGCGGGTTGCCGCCGTAGCCGAGAGCCGTGCCGGTGACTGTGCACGGTCCGCTAGGGGCATGCCGCAGGGCCAGCAGGCCACCGCGCGCATGCTGTCGCGCCGCCGCGGGGGCCAGGGCGACCTGCGACCGAGCGGAGAGCGAGAGCCGCTGTTGCGCGTCGCGCGGCGCCGCCGAAGCGCCGTGAGCGAGCGCGAAGCTCGCGGCCGGCCACAGCACGGCTGCGGCCAGCGCCAGAAACAGAGCGAGAGACAGCTTCTTCATGGATCCCCCAAGGTCGATGCCGGCCCGTTCACGCGGCGGGCCGGGTAGAGCGCGACGGACAACGGACCTGCCCGGCGTACCCCTTCAGTGGAACCCCTCTCGCCAACTGCCCGCTATCATACTAGTCAGAGTCACAAACGACACGCGGGGACGCCGCATCGGCGTAGCCGGACCGGACACCGCCGACCGCGCGGAGCCGCCGTGACGGCCGGCATCCCCCGGACGCAGCCGTCGCGGTCGCCGGCGTCGCGGGTCGCCCGCATCGCGGGTCGCCCGCATCGCGTGTAGCCGTCGCGAAGGCCCGCGTCGCGGTCGCGGGAGCCGCGGACGGGGCCGTCGCGAAGACCGGCTCAGAGAAACTCGTAGAGCGGAAAGTCTTCGAGCAGGTCGAGCACTTCCTGACGGATCTCGGCCAGCACGGCCGGCTTGGCGCGCGCCGCCATGGCACGCACGATGAGGCGCCCGGTCTGTCGCATCTCCAGCTCGGTGAAGCCCCTGGTGCTGACCGCCGGTGAGCCCACGCGCAGACCGCTGGCAAACGAGGCGTTGGTCTCGTCGAAGGGTACGACGTTGCGATTGGCGGTGATGTTGACCGACTCGAGCAGCCGCTGGCATTCGAGGCCGTTCAGGCCGCTGTCGCGCAGGTCGACGAGGGCGAGGTGATTGTCGGTGCCGCCGGAGACCAGTCGCAGGCCGCCGTCGACCAGCGTCTCGGCGAGCGCCGCCGCGTTGACCACGATGCGGCGCTGCAGGCGGCGGAACTCCTCGCTCGCGGCGATCCGCAGGCAGGCCGCCTTGGCGGCGATGACGTGCGCCAGCGGTCCGCCCTGCATGCCCGGAAACACGGCCCGGTCGATCGCCTTGGCGTACTGCTCGCGGCACATGATCAGGCCGGCGCGCGGACCGGTGAGCGTCTTGTGGGTGGTCGAGGTGACGACGTCGCAGTAGGGCACCGGGTTGGGGTGCACCCCGGCGGCCACGAGACCGGCGATGTGGGCGATGTCGGCCATAAGCAGAGCGCCGCACTCGTCGGCGATCTGCCGGAACGCGGCGAAGTCGATGGTCCGCGGATAGGAGCTGTAGCCGCAGATGATGAGCTTGGGACGATGCGCCAGGGCGAGGGCGCGGACCTCGTCGTAGTCGATCGTCTCGGTGTCGCGGCGCACGTGGTAGGCGACGGCCTCGTAGACCACCCCGGAGAGGTTCAGCGGCAGCCCGTGGGTGAGATGGCCGCCGTGCGCGAGCTCCATGGCAAGAAAGGTGTCGCCCGGGTCGAGCAGCGCGAAGAGGGCGGCCAGATTGGCCGACGAGCCCGAGTGCGGCTGCACGTTGACGTGTTCGGCGCCGAAGAGCGCCTTGCAGCGGTCGATGGCGAGCTGCTCGACCGCGTCGATGATCTCGCAGCCGCCGTAGTAGCGCGCCCCGGGATAGCCTTCGGCGTACTTGTTGGTGAGCACCGAGCCGGTGGCCTCGAGAACGGCGCGGCTGGCGAAGTTCTCAGAGGCGATCAGTTCGAGCGTCTCCTGCTGGCGGCGCAGCTCGGCGCGCAGCAGCTCGTTCAGCTCAGGGTCGAGTTCGTAGAGCGGCTCGCGACGCCACTCCTTGCCGATCGGGCTCACGGGCGATCCTCCTGGTGGGCAAACGACGAGCGGGCGGTCGCGCCAGGCCTCTGGCGGCGGCCGGCGCTCAATGCTATCAGAGGTGGCAGACCGCGACGGCCGCCAGGCGCCGGCCGAGCTCACGCAGCAGCCCGCTGTCGGCGACCTGTTCTCTCCAGGCTGAGGGAATGGCCTCGGCGCCGCCCGCCGCGCCGACGATGGCGCCCGTCACCGCGCCGGTCGAGTCGCTGTCGCCGCTGATATTGACCGCCGCCCGCACGGCGCCGGCGTAGTCGCCCCGAAACCGCAGCGCGCAGTACAAGGCGATGCCCACCGTCTCCTCGGCGACCCAGCCCTTGCCGTGCTCCGACGGCTCCTCGGTGCCGACGTGGCCGATCTGACCGACGGCCTCGTAGACGTCGGCCGGCGAGGCGGCCAGACGGACCGCCGCATCGACGGCGTCAAGCGTCTCCTCGTGGCCGGGCCAGCCCACCAGCGCCCCGCGGGCACGAGCCATCGCGTCGGTGAGCGGCGCTCCGGCCAGCAGGTGATCGACGAGCTGCGCCAGAAAGCCGGCCGCCGTGTCGCTCGTGGGGTGACGGTGAGTCAGCGTCGCGCAGCGTGCTCCCGCTTCGAAGGCCCACCGGCCGAGGCCGATCAGGCCGAGCGGCGCGACGCGCATCACTCCGCCGCACCCCTTGCCCCACGCATTGACCGGGTGCTGGAGCGTCAGCGGCACGCCGCCCTTGATGGCGGCCATCACCTGCGCCCCGGGACTGCCGAGCGGACATCCGGGCGAGCGTGACCACTCGACGTACCGCGCCCAGACCGCCAGCGCCAGCGCATCGAGGTCGGGCGCGCTGGCGGCCCGCGCCGACCAACCCGTGGCGGCTTGCCAGTCGAGCACTCCGCGGGCGGTGGCCACCGACATCTGGCCGTCGTCGGTGTAGACGCCGGCGGGCTGGCCGGCGCGCGGCGCCAGCTCCTGGATTCCCGCGGGCCCGTACTGCGCGACGATCTGAGCACGCGTGCTGAACTCGACCGGCGCGCCCAGCGCGTCGCCGATCGCGAGGCCCAGCAGGCAGCCGCGGCCCCGACTCTCCCTGAGCTCGGCGGCGGTCGCGTGTCCAGTCATGTGCCGTCCTTTCTCGAAGGCCGCGTGTCACCGCGCAGCCTGCGGCCCGGGTTGCCCACCCAGACCTCGCCGGCCCCCACGTCGGCGCGGATCATGGCGCCCATGCCGATCACGGCGCCCTCCCCGACCGTGACCCCGTTGGCGATGGCCGCGCTCTGCCAGACAGTCACGCCTCTGCCCAGCCGGGCCCCGCCACCAATCTGTGCGTGACCGGCGATGAGGACGTCCTCGCCCACCACGACGTTGTGCCCGACGTTGGCGTGCGGACCGATCTTGGCCCCACGCCGCACGACGGTGTCGCCGATGGCGCCACGCTGGATCATCGCCTGAGCGGCGACGTGCACGTCGTCTTCGACCACCACGCGGCCGAGCTGCGGGAAGGGCACGAGACGCCCCTGGTCGTCGCGCTCGTACCCCATGCCCGAACAGCCGATCGTCGCCAGCGGCTCGATACCCAGACCGCGGCCCACGACGGCGTTCTTGACCCAGGCGCGCATCTCGTCGACGAGGTCGGCGGTCGCGGGGTCGGCGTAGGCGGGCGGCCGGTCGGCGGCCAGGTGCGCGAAGAACCGGCCGACGACGAGCGCCATGGCCAGCCGGGGACGGTCGCAGACGATCGCCAGGCGGCCGGTACCGGCGAGGGCGGCGGTCTCGGCGACGCGGCCGGTCTCGGCGAGGGAGGCGGTGTCGGCGAGGGGGGCGGTGTCGAGAGGTGGGGCGGCGAGCTCCCCGGCCGCCTCGGACGAACAGATCAGCAGCGAGCCCCTGAAGCCCGCCACGGCTCCCGGGCGCTTGGACCAGGCGAGATCACCGGCTCCGGCGTCAGCGTCGGTGGCGACGGCGCTGAGGGACGCGGCCGTGGCCGGCACCGCCGCCGCGCTCTCGGGCGCGCCACTGTCCGCCGGCAGCCCGGCGCCGATCACCTGCCGGACCACGCCGAGCTCGCGCAGATAGGCAACGACGTCGGCCACCATGGTCGTCTGCATCATCGGCCCCCTCGTCCCCGACGGCGTGACACCGACCCGCGCCGGTCAGGGACGCGCGTGCGGCAGATACTTGCGCAGCAACTCCCCGTCGAACTCGTGCGGCACGTAGTCGGCGGGGATCTCGATGTAGAACGGGTTGTCGGGCGGGAGCACAGACTGAAGGGTCGCCCAGGGGTTGGGATTGTTGTAGTAGATGCCGTGCGGCGTGTCGAGATCGAAGACGACGGCCGAGCCGTAGCCGACCGTAGAGCCCGGCGCGATCGTGATCCCGGCGCTCGTGTTGGTGCGGCTGCCGATGATCGAGCCGTAACCGAAACGCGTGATGAGCTGGCGCTTGGGAGCGCGCGGACGGCCGTGGTCGACGTTCTTGGTGTGCGAGCTCATGATGCCGGCCGCCACGAAACACCAGTCGTCGACGATGACCGACTTCGAGATACACGAGCCGGTGCGCACGCGCACATGATTGCCCAGCAGCGCGACGCCGGTCGTCACGCAGTCGTCGGCGATCTCGACGTCGTTCAGGACGCGCGTGCCCGAGGCGAGGTGCACGCGGTGGCCGAGTCTCACGTCGTCGCCGACCACCACATCGGGATCGATGATGCACTGCAGGCCGTGCTCGAAGCCGGCCCCATGGACGAAGTCGCGAGCGATGAACGAGCCGCTCGACAGGTCGGAGATGTAGGCGTCGTGGTCCACTCGTGCCTCGCTTTTCTTGTCTCACTGATCGCGGATGCGGATGCCTCACAGGCCACGGGGTCCGCACGGGGCATCCTACCGCAAACCCTGAAGGCCGCGAGGGTTGCCGGTCGCCGTAGACGCGGGCGCCCGGCGTCGGCGCGCGAGCTACGGCAGCCGGCTCTCCCCCGACCCGCGCAGCGCCTCGAGACGGCCGGCCAGCATGCCGGACAGCTCCTCGAAACAGAGATCGACGTCGACCTCGTCGGGTGCCAGGAGGGTCTGCAGCGAGAGGCCGTCGATGGCCGCGACGAGCAGCGCCGCCAGGGCTGCCAGCCGCTCGCGCTCGGGCTGCGGCTCGCCGCCGAAGACCCGCACGTCGAGCTCGCGGTAGTGGCGATACAGACCGGCCACCCGCTCGCGCAGCTCGCGGTCACGCACCACCAGCGGAAAGACCTCGAACAGCGCCTGCGCCGCCTCGCGGTCGTCGACGAGCGTCTGCCAGCCGCTCACCTGGGCGCGCACTCGCTCGTTGCCGGCCGGCAGCCGCTCCGCGACCCCGGCGACCTCGTCGGCGACGGCCTGCGGGGTGAGCGACGAGACGAGGGCGGCGATCAGATTGCGCTTGGTGCCGAAGTAGTAGCGCACCGCGGCCCGGTACTCGCCGGCTTCAGCGGCGATCGCGTCGAGGGTCAAACCGCGCAGACCGTCGCGCACGACGATCGCGCGCGCCGCCCGCACGAGGTTGGCCGCTGCTTCAGACAGCTCGCCCGGCGCCTGCGAGCTCTGCCGGTAGCGTCTGCGGCCCGGCTGCGCGGTGTCCGACGACACGGCGTCCGGCGTCGCGCCGTCCGACGTCGCGGCGTCCGACGTCGTGCCGCCGCGCTTCCCGCCGTGTGTCGTGAGCCTGGCCTGTCTTTCCACGGTCGCCCCCTCCCGCCGCTTGTCATCGGCCATTGTAGCTGAAAGAATGTCGTATGATTCGTCCAGACGGATTAATCTTCGTCGCGCGCCCTGTCGCCGCGAGATCGAACCGAAGGAGACGCTCATGACGATGCCCCTCGACGGCCCGGCGCCGACCGCCGACGGCCCCACGCCGACCGCCGACAAGGGCCTCAAGGCCGGAGCCCTGCACTCGGTGATGAACGTCGTCCTCGGCGTGGCCTCGGCCGCGCCCGCCTACTCGCTCGCCGCGACGCTGGGCTTCATCGCCCTCGCGGTCGGGTTCCAGTCGCCGGCCATCATGGTGCTCTCGTTCGTGCCCCTGTTCTGCACGGGCGTCGCCATGTACTACCTGAACCGCGCCGATCCCGACTGCGGCAACACCTTCTCGTGGGTCACCAAGGCGATGGGACCTCAGCTCGGGTTCTTCGGCGGCTGGATCATCCTCGCCGCCAACGTGCTGGTGGTCTCCAGCGACGCCCACATCACCGGGCAGTACACGTTCCTGCTCCTCGGCTGGCGCAGCGCCGCCGGCTCGCAGGTGGCAGTGACCGCCCTCGGCGCGCTCTGGGTGGTGCTCCTCTGCGGGATCACGCTGCTCGGCGTCGAGCTCTCGGCCCGCGTGCAGTACCTGCGCATGATCGGCGAGTTCGGCATACTGGCGCTCTTCGCCGTGGTGGCACTGGCCAAGATCTTCTTCATCCATCCGGCGGGCTCGGTGACCCCGTCGCTTGCCTGGCTGAACCCGTTTGCCTTCACGAGCACGTCGGCGATGGCCGGCGGGGTGACCCTCGCCGTCTTCATGTACTGGGGCTTCGACCAGGCGGCGATGTGCAATGAAGAGAGCGTCGACCGCCACGAGGGACCGGGCCGCAGCGTCATCGTGACGACGCTTCTGCTGGTCGTCGCCTACGTCGTGGTGGCGATCGCCGCGCAGGGGTTCGTCGGGGCCAAGGCTCTGGCCGGCAACCCGACCGACGTGCTGAGCTATGTCGGCGCCCAGGTCCTGCCCGCGCCGTTCGACAAGCTGCTCGTGCTGGCCGTGCTCTCGGCCTGCGCCGGAGTGATCGTGACGACCGTCATGCCGCTCGGCCGTATCTCGCTGTCGATGGCCAGCAAAGGCGCCCTGCCCAAGGCCTTCACCCACGTGCACCCGCGCTTCAAGGTGCCCTGGACCGGGTCCATCGTCTTCGCCGCGCTGGCGCTGGTCTGGTTCGTCGTGCTCTCGGCCGTGAGCCAGAACGTGCTGGGCGACTCGATCGCCGCCACCGGACTCATGGTGGCCGTCTACTACACGCTGGGCGGCATCGCCTGCCCGATCTTCTATCGCCGCCGGCTGCTGCGCGGCGTCTCCAACCTGCTGCTCATGGGCGTCGTGCCGCTGCTGGGCAGCGCCGGACTCGCCTTCATCGTCTTCAAAGAGGGTCAGTACCTCTGGAACCCGGCCAACTCCTACACGGGGCAGGCATGGTTCGGCATCGGGCCGCCGTTTGTCATCTCGGTGGGCGTCATGGCCCTCGGGCTCGCCGTGATGGCGGCTCGCTGGATCGTCGCGCCCGCCTTCTTTCGCCAGCGGCCGATCACCGTGGATCAGTGGCTCGCCTCGCCCGGCGCGACCGCCGGCACGACCGCCGGCGCGACCGCCGGCGCGGTTGCCAGCGCGGGTGCGGACACCACCGTCGGCGCGACCGCCGGCGCGACCGTCGGCGCGACCGCCGGCGTGGCGCTCGAGACCGAGGCGGTTTCCGCAGCCGGCTCGCCCTCGTAGCGCCGTCTCCCCTTCGCCTTGGCCGCGCATCGCGCCTCTCTCGGCGTAAAGCGGGGTACAGTGGCAGCAAGGACTCGAGCCGAAGGTGAGCGCCGGCGCGCCAGGGCGTCGCCTGCGCCTCGAGTCGTTCGCCTGGACCCAGAGCAAAGGATCGGGCTCATGAACCTGACTTCCACTGCCTCGCAGACCGAGACTGCCACCGTAGCCGTGCCAAGTGCCGCCACATCGTGACCCGGATGACCCGGCCGGCTCACAAGAAGGCAAACGACGGCGCAAGCGGTAACGACGCTCGCGGTGACGACGCGCGGGGCATCGACGCGCGGGGGACCGGCGGCCGGGCGGCCGACCAGAGCCCGCCCGACGACGAGCTGCTCCCGGCGGGCATCGGTGAAGTCGACGATCTGATGCTCGAGGGTCGCGAGCAGGGCTACCTCGACGTCGACCACATCTACGACGTGCTGCAGGAGATCGAGCTCGATGCCGGTCAGATCGACGACTTCCTGTTGGCGCTGCACGACCTCGGCGTCGAGGTGATCGAAGCCCAGGACGGCCGGCAGGGGGCGGACGACCGGCAGACCGGGAACGGCCGGCAGACCGGTGCCGACCGGCAGGCCGCAGACGGCGCCGGCAGAGAGGAGGCTCCGTCCCGGCTCGACCTCACCCCCGGCGCCTGGAGCCTCGATCCGGTGCGCATGTACTTCAGGGAGATCGCCCGGGTGCCGCTGCTCACCGGTGTCCAGGAGGTCTCGCTGGCCAAGCGCATCGAGCGCCGCGACATGGAGGCGAAGCGCAAGCTGATCGAGGCCAACCTGCGCCTCGTCGTGTCGATCGCCAAGCGCTACGCCAGGACGGGCATGCCTATCCTCGACCTCATCCAGGACGGCAACCTCGGCCTCATCCGTGCCGTCGAGAAGTTCGACTACCGCNNGTGGATCCGCCAGGCGATCTCGCGAGCCGCCGCCGACCAGGCCCGTACCATCCGGGTCCCGGTGCACATGGTCGAGCAGATCAACAAGCTGAACCGGGTGCAGCGCGAGCTGCAGTCACGCCTCGGCCGCGAGCCGGACGCCGAGGAGATCGCCGCGCAGATGGGCACCACGCCCCAGAAGGTGCGCGACATCCTGAAGGTGAGCCAGGAGCCGGTCAGCCTCGAGACACCGGTGGGCGACGAAGACAGCTCGCAGCTGTCCGACTTCATCGAAGACGACGAGGCCGTCACGCCCGTCGAGGCGGTCAACGAGGTCATCCAGCGCGAGCTGATGAGCCAGGTCCTGACGACCCTTACGCACCGTGAGCGCGAGATCATCGAATTGCGCTTCGGGTTCAACGACGACCACCCGCGCACCCTCGAAGAGGTAGGCCAGAAGCTCGGCGTCACCCGTGAGCGCATCCGTCAG
>PMKK01000294.1 GCA_003157715.1 Actinomycetota bacterium | reverse complement strand
ACCGTCGGGGTGACCTTGGCGCCGGCCAGGCGGCCGCCCTTGCCGGGCTTGGCGCCCTGGTTGATCTTGATCTCGACGTCGCGCACGCGGCGCAGGTCGGCGCCGGTGATGCCGAAGTGGCCGCTGGCCGCCTGCAGGCTCTCCCAGCGCATGTCCTGGTCGGCGGCCAGCCGCAGCGGGCCGCCCTCGCCCGACGAGGTCATGGTCAGACCCGCCGAGCCCTCGATGCGGGCGGTGAGGTAGTCCTCCGAGGCCGCGCCCAGCGAGGTCGAGGCGTGGCAGACCGGCCCGTGCCAGATCGGCTCGCGCACGCCCGCGCCGCTCACGATGAGGCCGCCGCGCGGGTCGCGGCGGATGGTGACGGCGCCACCGGCCGAAGCGCGCAGCACGGTGCTGCCCCGCGCCGCCGTGCCTGCCGAGCCTTCGGACGGATCGGACGTGCCGCGGCCGCCGGGGGCGCCGGACAAGCGGTCGGACGCGCCGCAGCCAGCCGCGCCGGGAGACCCGGCAGCGTCGGCGGGCCCTGACGCACCGCACGTTGCGACGGCGAGCTCGATCAGCGTCTCGTGCCCGTCGCTTTCGACGGCGCGCAGCCAAAGCGCGGCGACGCCCTCGAGCGCGCCTTCGAGCGGGTGGCCCCGGCGCAGGCGCACCTCGAAGCCGCCGCGCTGGTCGGCTTCGAGGCCGACCAACGCGGCGGCTTCGAGACCGGGATGCACGGTGACCCGGGCGCCGGGCGCCACGGCGCCCGGGCGCAAGAAGCCGCGTGGCACGGCCAGCGAGAGATAGTCGAGCAGCGCGGGGTCGCGGTTCAGCCGTTCCAGCGACCAGGCCACCGAAGCCCGTGACAGCCGCAGCCCGACACGGTCGAGCGAGTACTCGTCGTGGCCGCCCGAGACGAAGAAGTCCTCGACGTCGGGCAGCTCGCCGGCCGCCATGCGGTAGATCACGTCGAGAAAGTCGGCGTTCACCGAACGGCTCGAGTTCTCGACGTGGTAGCTCGCCCCACCCTCGTCCAGCACACGGGCGGCGAGCGGCAGCGGCAAGCCGGGCTCGCGCTCGGCCAGCAGGGCCGATACGCGGTAGCGCGCGGCGACACCGGCCGGCACCGGCTCGGCGGCCACTCGAACACGGTTCTGGGCCGCGTTCAGCGCCCCGAACTCAGGCGTGGCGAGCGCATCGACCTCGCGCACCCAGTCGGCCGTCATGGTGATCGCCATGGCGTTGCCCGATGTCTTCTGGATGTCGTCGATGCCCATGCACGACAGAAAGTCGAGGATGCTGTGCTGCCAACAGTTCAGCGTGCAGCGCGCCAGGTCGGTGAGCTCTTCCGGACTCGTGGCCGCCAGCGCGGCCTCGACGATCGCGCGGCCGGCATGCTCGGGCAGCGGCACGCCGGCCAGAGTCAGTGCGTCGACCAGACCGGGAACGAGCGGAATGACGGCGGCGTAGGTCATCGCGCCGCCGTTGGCGCCCAGCAGCACGCTCTCGTAGACCGTCGCCGCCGAGGCCTGGGTGTCGCTGTCGCCGCCCGCCGAGACGAGCTGCACGCGAGCCCGCAGCAGGCGGTCCTTGAGGAACGCGTCGATGCGCGGCGTCAGCCGGTAGGACTTCGCCGGACCCGCGTGGTAGTGCACCAGGGCCACGCGCTCCGCGCCCGCGGATTCGAGGAGACGCTCCCAGAACCGCCCCTCGCCGTCACCGTCGCCTGCCGCTCCGCCGCCGTCGTAGCGCAGGTGGACAGAGAACAGCAGCTCCGGATTGACGGCCAGGACGGCGGCGATCATCCGGGCGAGCTCTTCGGCGTCGCCGCGACCGTCGCTCCACGGATCGAGCTCCACGATGCGTGCCTCCCGCAGCAGCGCCACGAGGGCCTCGCGCTCCGCCATCCCGTGGCCGAGCGTGGCCCGCATGGCGGCGCGACGGTCGGCGCGACGGCTCTGACGCGTGCCCGGACTCTGAGGCGTGCCCGGGCTCTGTTCGGAGAACGTCTCGGACAGCAGCGCGGCGTGGTGAGGCGCAAGCCGCACGAGCAGCGCCGCGGCGTGGGGCAGCAGCTCGTCGGCGTGGCGCAGCGCCCGATCGGCCTCGATCACCACCAGAGTCCGTGTGCGCACGTCGTGGCCGGGATCGGCGCCGGCGACCGCCCGCAGGTAGGCCAGCTCAAGGCCGACGCCCGCGGCAAACGGCAGCGGGCCGACGATCATCGGCAGGTCGAGGCGCACGGCGGCAAGCTCGGCAAGGCGGATGGCAGCCGGCCCGGCGGGGCACTCGCCGGATCCGCCGTCCCCCCCGGCGGCCGGCCCGCGAAACACGACGGCCGGACGTTTGCGCACTATGTCCCAGGCAGTCGAGAACTCCTCGCGCAGACCGTCGTTGGCGGGGTGAGTGATGGCCGCGTGCGAGAAGTACGAGCGAAAGTAGCCGTGATGCCAGGCCGCGCCCAGCGTCAGCGGCTCGTGACGGAAACGCTCTTTGAGCAGCTTGTCCAGGTCAAAAGCGGAAAGCTCGAGCCCCGGCGCGTCGCGACCGGGCCGCGCGTAGCCGGCCCGCAACACTCTGCTACGGCGGTTACGCTCCTGGCTCCAGAACTCGGTCTCGTCGATGCCGGCACGAGCGAGCAGGTGCGAAAGCAGCGCGGGAGTGTCGTCGCGAGCCGTAGGCCGCGGGCGCCGCGGATCGACGACGTAGGCCAGCAGATCCTCCCACAAGGCGATCTGATCGGCCGTGAGGTCGGCAGGCGCGTCGGAGGATGGCACGGCGAGCGTGTCGGCCGTGGCCGAGGGTGCGGCCGGGATCGATGGGTCGTCGATCATGCGTTCCGCCGGCTCGACGCTTCGAACTCGCTCAAGGCGGCGAGCCAGTCGGCCGCCGGCGCCTCGACGACGCGCAGCGTCTGACCGCCGTTGTCGCGATTGGCCGGACACACCTCGACGCAGGTCCCGCAGCCCACGCAGCTTGCCTGGTCGGTGGAGATGAGACGCACATCGGCGTCCTCGAACTCGCGGTTGGCTCCCGAAGGACAAACGGCCACGCACGCCGCGCAGTGGCGGCAGGTGGCCGCCGCCCCGGCGTCGTTCTCGGCACGCAGCACGAGAAACGAGACCCTGCCGGCAAGCGACGCCGGCGTGCGCCGCAGATACTCTCCGGGGCGGATATCCAGGAACGCGCGCCGGTAGCGCGGCGAGCGCCGCAGCGCGGCCAGCGCGGCTTGGTGCGCGGCCCGCTTGCCTACAGCGGCCGCGTCCAGACCGGCCGCCGGGTTCGAACCGTCCGCGGCCGCCGCGCTCGAACCGTCCGTCGAGTCCGACCTGTCCGCCGGGTTCGAACCGTCGGTCGGGTTGGCCGGCCTCGCCGGCCGCAGCTGCTCGAGTGCGGCGTACGTCTCGAGATGAGCGATGCCCGCCTGACAGACCTGCTCGCAGCCGCCGCAGCGTACGCAGAGGTCGAGCAGAACGCCGGCGCCGGCGGGCAGCCGTCCCCGAGCGCAGGCCGTCTCACCATGATGGACGAGGGCCTGTGGCAGACGCAGGGCCAGCGCGTCGTAGACCGGACAGACGACGTTGCACTCGCCGCAGTTGACGCAGTGGAGCGAGCGGGCCAGCACCGGCAGGTCCCGGTGTGCCGGCTTGCCGCTGACGTGCCGCGCCGGTTCGCCCGCGTCCCGCGGTTTCGATCCGCCCGCGTCCCGCGGCACCGGCTCGCCGCGACCGTGCCCCGGTCCCGGAACGAACCGTAGCACGGCGCGCACGAGTCGCGCCGCCGCGGCAAGGCCCGGCGTGCGCCAGACAAAGCCCATCAGGCCCACGCCGGGCCGGTAGACGCGTTCGACGACCCGGCCCAGGGGACCGCGCAGTTCCAGCCCGAACAGCACGCCACGGCCGAGCAGCCGGCCAGGATCGAGGACCGTCTTGATCGCGCGCCGGCGGGTCAGGCCGGCGACGCCGAACTTGTCGGCGGCAAACGAGCTCTGCCAGCGACCGAGCACGTAGGGCCGGCCGCCGTGACGGCGCACCGCGAGATCGAGCAGCGCCGGCGTCAGGGCCAGGTCGAGCAGAAACGACGACGAGCGGTGGTCGGTCAGATAGC
>PMKK01000161.1 GCA_003157715.1 Actinomycetota bacterium | reverse complement strand
GCAATCTGTCGCGGCGCGACGGCGGACCCGCGGCCCACGTGCACCTCACACTGGCCGCGGGCGACGGCCGCGCCTTCGGCGGCCACGCCGCACCCGGTTGCGTCGTGTTCGCCTGCGAGCTGGTCATCACCGAGCTGCTCGGCCAGCCTCTCGAACGAGTGCCCGACGAGGTGACCGGCTTGCCTCTCTGGCGCGGACTGTAGAGTCCGCGAACGGCCGCCGGTCGGTCAGACGAACCGGCGGCACGCGGCGGATCGGCGCGCGGCGGATCGGCGCGCGCCGCCGACGCGGCCGGTCGATCCTCTGGTCGCCCGGCTACTCACGGCCTTCGGTCGCGAGGAGCTGAGACATGCGGGCGATCACGCCGATGCCGCCGACGACCGTGCCGTTCTCGTCGAACACCGGCTGGGTGCGGAGGCTGATGATGCCGCTGCGGGCGCCGTCCTGCAGATAGGGCCCGTCGTAGGACGATTCTTCGCCGGCCAGAGCGGCAGTCAGAGCCGGCGCGAGGGACTGGTCACCGAGCCGCGCCAGGTCGACCCCGTCAAAGTCGTCGCGCGACCTTCCGGTCATGTTCATGAACGCCTCGTTGCAGCCGGTCACCTGCAGGCCCGGGTCGAAGATGAAGATGCCCACCGACGCCCGCTCGAAGAAGGAGCGATACAGACGCTCCGAGCGCGCCAGCTCCTGCTCGGCCTGGCGCTGCTCGGTCATGTCGCGGACGAGCACCACGGCGGCGCCGTCCGGCAGCGCCACCACGCGGCCCTCGAAAAAGGCGAGTCCCGCGGCCGGCGTCTCGAGCCCGATCTCGAAGGTCTGGACTTCGCGTGACAGACGCGCGGCGGCGATCGCCTTGTGCATGGCGCGGGCGAAGTCGCCGGGCAGGAACTCCTCTGGACGGCGGCCCACGAAGTTGTCCGACGTGACGAAGGCGTCGAACCCCGAACCGATGCTGTAGTCGACCACGAGTCCCGCAGCGTCAAGCATGAAGTAGAGGTCGGGCAGCGCATGCAGCACGCCGTGGAGCTCGTCGGCGACCGCGGCATAGAGCGCCTCGGCGCGTTTCTGAGCGGTGATGTCGGTGACGGTCAGCACGGCGCCTGCCGGGTGGCCCTGGTCGTCGGGCGGCAGCGGCTCGGCGCAGACGAGGATCCACATCGGCTCGCTCTGGCCCTGGACGTGCGCGCCGACGACCGTCGGCGGGATGCTGCGTCCGGCGCGCAGGTCGGCGAGCGCGGGAACGCTGAACTCGTCGAGCGGCCGGCCGTCTTCGGCGAACGTCCCGACTGACAGCCACTCCGCGTCGGCGATCGACCGGCCGACGAGCTCGGACTTGGAGAAGCCCAGCAGCTCGATGGCGGCGCGGTTGCAGTCGACGATGACTCCGTCGGCATCGCAGACCAGCACGGCACTGCCGATGGCGTCGGTGTGTCGCTCTATCAGACCGGGCTGCGCGGCCGACCCGCCTGGTGGCTCGCTCATGTGACAGTCGCCCCTTTGCCGTCGAAAGACCGCGAACGGCGGAAACCGTCAGACCGCTGACAGGCCAAGGCTTCGCACCCCTGATCACAGTAAACACCCGAGCGCCGACACGAGCCAGCCAGTACGAGATGGCTCGGAGAGACCCGCGTGAGCAGCAGACCGCGCTAAGGGAGGCCGGAGTGGTGTCGGAAGGGGGACTTGAACCCCCATGAGGAAATGCCCTCACTAGGCCCTCAACCTAGCGCGTCTACCAATTCCGCCATTCCGACACACGTGTCCGGGCGTGAAGGCCCGGACGAGGGAGTATAGATTGCACGCACCGCCGGGTCAACGCGCCGCGTAGCGCGCCGCATGATGCCGGGAGGGCGCCGGCCTGGCGCCGCACGCCGGTCCGCGGACCGGCGACGATGCGCGGCGTGCGGACCCGGAATGCCGAGCCCGCACGCTCTCACTGTGTCCGTCGGCGGCGCCAGACGGAACGGACTTACCTCGTGGGTACCGGCGGGCCAGCCGCCGCGCACCCGCACCGGGGCCGCCCCGGCGAGGACCGCTCAGTGGCGCCACAGTGCGCCGCCGACAGACTGGTCGGGCGACCGTGACGAAAGCCAAGAGCCTTCACGCATCGACTATAGGACGACGACGGCGCCTTGACAACGTAGACGTTTGCCGGCAACGGGGACGCCTCGCCTCGTCGCGGCGATAGACTTGAGCCGGCAGCGCGGTCGGAGGTCAGGTGAGCCACACGAAAGCGGCCAGCATCCTGGTCGGCAACTGTTCATGGACCGATCCCACACTGATCGCCTCGGGCGGCTTCTACCCGGTCGGCGTGACGAGCGCCGCCGAGCGCCTGGGGTTCTACGCCGCGCAGTTTCCGATCGTCGAGGTCGACTCCACCTTCTACGGCCCGCCGAACGAGCACGTGGCCCGGCTCTGGGCCGAACGCACGCCACCCGGGTTCGTCTTCGACGTCAAGGCGTTCGCCCTGCTCACGGGTCACGGCGCGACGCCCGAACGGCTTACGCCCGACCTCCAGGCCCTTGTGCCGCCGCCGGCCGCCGGCAAGCGCAACGTGTATCTGCGAGACCTGCCGCCCGAGGGCGAGCAGCTCCTCTGGCAGCTCCACCGCCGCGCCCTGGCGCCGCTGCAGACGGCCGGCAAGCTCGGTGCGGTGCTGTTTCAGTTTCCGCCCTGGTTTCGGGCCGGCCACCAGAGCCGCGAGCACCTCCGCAAGGCCGCCGCCGAGCTGCACCCCTACCCCATCGCCGTCGAATTCCGCGGCGGCGGCTGGCTCGCCGACGAATCAGCCACGGCCCGCACGCTGTCGTTTCTCGAAAGCGAGGGGCTCGCCTACGTCTGCGTCGACGAGCCGCAGGGCTTTCCCAACAGCACGCCGCCGGTCGCCGTGGCCACCGCCGACCTGGCCGTCGTGCGCTTCCACGGCCGTAACCGCGACACGTGGCAGATCCGCGGCCGCGCGGCGTCGGACAGGTTCAAGTACCTCTACGACGAGTCCGAGCTCGGTGAGTGGGTACCCCAGATCCGCACGCTCGCGGCCCGCGCCGCGAGCGTGCACGTGCTGTTCAACAACAACTATCGCGACTACGGAGTGCGCAACGCCCGCCAGATGACGTCGCTCCTCGGCCTGCCCGCCGGCGGGCCGGCGGGCTCAGACGAGCCCCGTGAGGCCTCGAGCGCCGACGGCCGCGAGGCCGCCGGCCAGCAACGGCTCCTCTAATGGCGCGTTCGCGCCCGGCCGCGTGACGTGCCCGGCGGCCGGGCGAGCGTCCGCCGCCGGGCTCTCGGGAAGCGACAGCCGCGCCCCGCAAAGCACGCCGCCGGTCAAAACCGCTATCATTGTCCTGGCGGGACGGTCGTGGATCGTCCCGGCAGGACGGTCGTGACGAAGGGATGCGATGAAGGTTCCGGGCATGGCGCGCGACGAACGACAGGCGCTCGAGCACGAGGCTATAGGACTGCTCTCGCGCCTGCTGCAGGCAGACACCACGAACCCGCCCGGCAACGAGACCCGCGCCGCCCTCGTGCTGGCCGAGTACTTCGCCGCCAATGGTCTCGAAGCGCAGCTCGTCGGCGACCTTCCCGACCGCCAGAACCTCATCGTGCGGCTCGTCGGCACGCGCCCCGGGCCTACGCTGGGGCTGCTGGGGCACCTCGACGTCGTGCCGGCCGAACCCGCTGAGTGGGCCTTCCCGCCGTTCTCGGGGATCGTGCGCGACGGTTACGTCTGGGGCCGCGGCGCGACCGACATGAAAAACCAGGTGGCCGCCCAGGCCGTCGCCGTCGCCCGGCTTGCCCGGCAGGGCGCCGAGTTCTCGGGCGAACTGCTCTTCATCGCCACCGCCGACGAAGAACGCGGCGACTACTGCGGCGCGCGCTGGCTTGCCACGCAGCGCCCCGACCTGGTGCGCTGCGACCTTCTTCTGAACGAGGGCGGCGGCACCTACTCGGTCGTCGACGGCATCAGGCTTTACCCGCTGACCGTCGGCGAGAAGGCCTTCGCCGACTTTCGCATCACGGTCCACGGCCGCGGCGGCCACGGCTCGGTGCCGCTCCACGACCTGAACCCCAACGAACGCCTGGGCAGGGTGATCACCGCCCTCGCCGACCACGAGGCCGAGGTGTCCGTCGCGCCCTTCACCGCCCGCTACATCGACCGCCTCGTTTCGGACCCCGCTCTGCGCGCCCGCCTCAAGGACAAGTCACTCGCGCGCCCCGCCGTCCGCGAGCTGCTGCGCCTCGACCCCGAAGCGGCGTACCTGATCGAACCGCTGCTCGGCGTGACCTTCTCGCCCACGATCCTGCACGGCGGTGGCGAAGCGCTCAACGTCATCCCTTCGCACGCTTCGGTCGACATCGACTGCCGCATGCTGCCCGGCCAGGGGCCCGACGACGTGCGCCGCGAAGTCGACGCGGCGCTGGCCGGCATCGACGGCTGGGAGTTCGCCTGGACCGACCTCACCGACGCCAACGAGTCGCCGGTGCCCACGCCCCTGAGCGAGGCCATCGAGCGCGTCATGGACGGCCTGCTGCCGGGCTGCGAAGTCATCCCCCTGCATCTCACCGGGTTCACCGACTCGCGCTGGTTTCGCGAGGCCTTCCCCGGCATCGTCGCCTACGGCTTCTGCCCCTTCGCGGCCGAGGACGCCGCGACGATGGGTGGCCGTGAGCACGCCAAGGACGAGCGCATCGCCCTCGAAGACGTGCCGTTCCAGGTGCGTTTCTTCGAACTCCTGGTCTCCGAACTGCTCCCCTGACATGCGAACGCCATGCGTAACGGCGACATGACGCGGGAGAGCACGATCGCAGCCGACCGCCGGCCCGTCGACCGCCCTCCCGTGCCGCGCGACCGGTTCCGCGGCGTCCTGCTCGGTCTGGCCGTCGGCGACGCCCTGGGCGCTCCCGCCGAGTTCCTCACCCCCGTGCAGGTGCGCGATCGCTGGGGCGTGCTCGACGAGATGGTGGGCGGCGGCTGCCACCGCGTCCAGCCCGGCGAAGGCACCGACGCCACCGAGATGATGCTGGCGCTGGCCGAGGGCCTCATGGCCGACGATTTCGACCCGAGCGACGTCGTCGGCCGCTACCGCGCCTGGTTTGCCACCGGACCACGCGACGTCAGCCTCACCACTCGCACCGCCATGCTGGCGCTGGCTGCCGGCACGCCCTGGGAGCTCGCCTCGCACCGCGCCTACGAGATACTCGGCTCCCCCACGGCCGGCAACGGCAGTGTCATGCGCTGCGCCCCCGTGGCGCTGCGCTACTTCTTCGACGGCGACGCGCGACGCGGCGTGTCGCTGGCCGATTCCGCCCTGACGCACTTCGACCACCTTGCCGGCTGGTCGTGCGTCGCGCTGAACGAGCTTCTGGTGGCGGCGATGGCCGGCAGGTTCGAGGAGAGCCTGCCGGCCATCGCCGCCTCGCTCGACGCCGAAGACTCACGCGTCTCTCAGGCGCTCCGCGAGGCGACCGACGCGGAACCCAGCGAGATCTGCGCGGGGGCGTTCGTGCTCGACTCGCTGAAGGCGGCCGTCTGGGCCGTCCTGCACACCGCCACCTTCGAGGGCGCCCTCGTCGAGATCGTCAATCGCGGCGCCGACGCCATTCCCGCGCGCTGGCTCGAGGCGCTGCTCGTGCGCGAGCGGGCCACGGCCGCGGCCGACGGCCTCGCCGTGCGCGCCACGAGCTGACTCGCGCAGCGAGCTCACGCGCGCCCTGCCTTCGCCCGCCCGGCCCCGGCTCGGCGCGACCGCCCTTCCCCACCGCTCTTCTCCGCGAGCCCTTCGCCGCGTCGCCTCGCCACGTGCCCGGCTCCGCGCGTTCGGTGCGGCAGCGCCGTTTCGGCCGATTGCCGTAACGCCGCGCCGGACCGGTGCCGTTCCCGATGTGATAGATAGTGCAAGCAGCCCGCGCGAACGCCGCGCCACGAGACGCGGCAGACCGTTGAAAGGAGTGCTTCATGCCCAAGCACGACGCCAGGAAGGGCGCCGCGTCGGCGCGCAAGTCGGCCGCGAAGACCGCCACCGGGCCGGCGCGCGCAGCAGCCGCGAAGACCGCGCGCGTCTCGGCGCGCGCCTCGGTCGCCAAACCCGTCGCGACACCCGCGCCCATCACCAGAGCCAAGCTCATCGCC
>PMKK01000298.1:247-2875 GCA_003157715.1 Actinomycetota bacterium | reverse complement strand
GACGGGGGCCGCCGACGGCGGCGCCGGCGAGAGGCGGTAGTCCTGGCGCGGATCGCGAAAGCCAGTGTCGAACAGGTGGTGGCGGCGGCCGACATGCTCGAGGTGGTCGGCCAGTACACCCAGTTGAAGAAGGCGGGCGCCAACTACATGGCGCGCTGTCCCTTCCACGAAGAAAAGACGCCCTCGTTCTCGGTCAATCCGGTCGAGAAGGTCTACTACTGCTTCGGCTGCGGCGCCGGCGGCGACATCCTGTCGTTCGTCGAAAAGAAGGAGAACCTCGACTTCGCCCAGGCCGTCGAAGCGCTCGCCGACCGCTTTGGCGTGCGGCTCGACTACGAGCAGACCAGCGTGCGCGCCGACGCCGACCGCCGGCGCCGCGACCGTCAGCGCAAGGTCCTGGAGCAGGCCTGCTCCTACTATGAACGCGTGCTGTGGGAGGCGCGGGCGGCCGAGGCCGCCCGCGCCTACCTCGCCGGCCGCGGCCTGGCCGAGGCCGTCTGCCGCCAGTACCGGCTCGGCTTCTCGCTGCCCGGCTGGGCCCACCTGCGCGACGCGGCCACCAAGAAGGGCTTCAGCGAACGCGAGCTGACCGACGCCGGCCTCGTCGTGCCCGGCAAGAAGGGCGGCGTTTACGACCGGTTTCGCGGCCGCCTCATGTTCCCTCTGGCCGACGAGCGCGGCCGCGTGCTGGGATTCGGCGCCCGCACCCTGGGCGACGACAAACCCAAGTACCTGAACTCGCCCGAGACGATGCTCTACCACAAAAGCGAGGCGCTGTTCGGCCTCGATCTGGCCAAGGCCAGTGCCGCCAGGCAGGATCGCCTGTTCGTCGTCGAGGGCTACACCGACGTCATCGCCCTGGTGCAGGCCGGGGTGACCAACGTGGTCGCCTCGATGGGCACGGCCTTCACCGAGGAGCAGGTCGGCCGCCTCAAGCGTCACACCAACAACTTGTACCTCTGCTTCGACGCCGACGCCGCCGGTCTGGGCGCCATGAGCCGCGCGCTCGAGCTTGCCAAGCGGCACGGTCTCACGGTGCGCGTGGTGCGCGTTCCCGACGGCCTCGACCCGGCCGACTTCGTGCTCTCCGGCCATGACGGCGAGGCTTTTCGCCTGCTTGCTGGCCAGGCTCAGAGCTTGCTACAATTCCAGATTCATACCGTGCTTGCTTCGCACGACCTTCAGACCGTGGACGGTCGTACGCGGGCGTTCGCCGTGCTGCGAGGCATCCTCGCACAGGCAGCCAGCCCCCTCGAGCGTGACGAAGAGGTCCGGTACGTCGCCGACAGGCTACAGCTGAGCGAAGACAACGTGCGCTTTCTGCTCAGCGACGAGGCCTCCGCCGGCGTACGACGCGCGGCTTTGGTGGGCGGTGCGGCGGGCGGCGGGGCGCGACAGCGCCCCGCCGCCCGCCGCACCGCTGAGGAGCGCGTCCTGATGGGCACGCACGGGCTCGAGGTCAAGTTCCTCGCCGCCTGTTTGGCGTTGCCCGATCCAGGGCGCGACTACCTGCTCGCCATCGACGAGGGGTTCTTCTCGAGCGCCTCGTCACGGGGGGCCTACCTGGCCTGCGTCGCGCGGTTAGGTGCCTCTGGAGCAGGGAACTCTGGAGCGGGGAGCTCTGGAGCAGGAACGACAGACAAGCGGCATGGGAAGGCGAGGGGCGGACACGGCAACGGCGACGTCTCAGACGGCGGTACGGGCAGAGCCGCCGACGATGCGGCAAACGAAGCAGCCGGCGATGCCGCAAGCAAAGCAGTTGACGACGCGGCAGACAGGGTACGCGGCGATGCCGCAAGCAAAGCGGCAGGCGACGCCGCAAGCGAAGCGGCCGGCGATGCCGCAACCGATGCCGCGGCCGACGGTACTATGGCAGAGGTCGTTGTCCGGGCAGCGGCCGACTCGTTCACGCCGATCGTTTTGCAGGAGCTGTTCCTGAGAGTGCAGGAGGCGCATGTGGGGCGTCTCATCGCCAGATTCAAGGTGGCCGCGACGCGTGACGACTCTGAAGGCGAGGCCAGACTGATCGAGCTCGAAAGCACGCGCCGTCAGATCCGCGAGGAGCTGCGCGGTCTGCCGGTGGAGGAGTGACCTGGGCGGGGAGCGACTACCCCGCGGAGAGCGACCTCCCGGCTGGGTGCGATCTCCCGAGGGGCAACGAAGAGCGACCCAACGAAGAGCGACCGACCGAGAGCGACGAAGAGCGAGCGTCCGGCGGGCGACGAGAAGTGCGGACGAAAGGCAGCAAGGAGAGTGTTGAGCGAAGCGTCTGAACAGTCCAAGTCGGTGGAGAGTGCCGAGCTTGCCATCGACGAGGTCAAAGACCTCGTCGCCGAAGGGCGCGAACAGGGCTACCTGAACGGCGATCACATCTCCGACGTGCTGCAGGACGTCGACCTGACGCCCGACCAGATCGACAACATCTTCCTGCTGTTCAACGACCTCGGCATCGACATCGTCGAAGGCGACGAGCCGCTTTCCGGCAACGGCGC
This sequence comes from Actinomycetota bacterium, assembly GCA_003157715.1. The sequence goes on along the minus strand of PMKK01000298.1, from coordinate 383 downwards.
CGCGGCCAAGCCCGAAGAGGAGATCATCCCCAAGCTCGATCTTTCGGTGAAGACGCCGACCAACGACCCGGTCCGCATGTACCTCAAGGAGATCGGCAAGGTGGCGCTGCTCACGGCCGAAGAAGAGGTGTCGCTG
>PMKK01000298.1:0-123 GCA_003157715.1 Actinomycetota bacterium | reverse complement strand
ATGGTCGAGACCATCAACAAGCTGATCCGCGTGCAGCGCCAGCTTCTTCAGGACATGGGCCGCGAGCCGACCCCCGAAGAGATCGCCGCCGAGATGGGTACCACCCCCCAGAAGGTGCGCGAG
>PMKK01000319.1:6916-8465 GCA_003157715.1 Actinomycetota bacterium | reverse complement strand
CGCCGTGAAGGGCGCCTCGCAGAGGTCGGTGAACGGCGCCAGCATCTGCCAGGGCTCGAGGGCGCCGAACATGCGCGGCACATAGAAGCGCTGCCAGTAGTTGGAGGGGTCGTTGATGAGCAGGTCGTACTCGTCGTCTTTCATCCACTCGCGCTCGTTGTACTGGTAGCTCGCGTCGTCGGTCACACCATGGCCGGGCCAGTCGTACAGCTTGTAGTCGAGGATGTCGAACACTTTGCCGGGCACCATGGCGATGGTCATGGCGAGCGCGTCGGGGCGAAAGTCGGCGTGGNNCGTAGTCGTAGTAGGCGTCGTGGCCTGTGAACCCGGAGTAGCGCAGCGGGAAGAGGCCGATCCACGGGGCGATGGGCACGTGCGCCGGTTTGCGCAGCGTGACGGCGTCGCGCCAGAGCTGGACACGATCGATGTAGGCCTGTCGCACGTCGGGTGAGACGAACTCGATCGGCGCGTTCTGCCAAGCGTCCATGCGGGCCGCGAAGCGCTGTTCGGAGCTGAGGTCGTTCCAGTCGTCAGTGAACATGTTCAGGCACCTCCAACCCAGGTCTTGGCGAGATCCACGGCACCCACGGCGTCCTTGGCCCAGCCGTCGGCGCCGGCGAAGGCGCGCACTTCCTCGCTCACGGGCGCGCCGCCGATCATGATCTTGAGGCCGTCGTGCAAGCCGGCCTCGTCGATGGCGGCCACGGTCGCCTTCATCGAATCGAAGGCCACGGTGAGCAGGCCGCTCAGGCCGACCACGTCAGGATGCGCCTCGCGCACTTTCTCGACCACTGTTGCCACCTTGGCGTCGACGCCGAGATCGACGACCTCGAAGCCGGCGATGCCCAACATGCTGCCCACGATGTCCTTGCCGATGTCGTGGATGTCGCCCTGCACCGTGCACAGCACGACCGTGCCGAGCGTCTCCGCGGGGGCCTGGGCGGCCAGGTGCGGCTTCACCTTACCGGTGATGCCCTGCATGATCTCGCCGGCCATGATGAGCTCGGGGATGAACGCCTCGCCACAGGCGAACCGCTGGCCGATCACCTCCATGGCCTCCTTGCAGGCCGCGACGATGGTAAGCGGGTCGGTCCCGGCCGCGAGCAGCCGGTCGGTGATCCGCAGCGCGTCCTGCTCGCGCAGCTCGATCACGGCTTCGGTCAATTCCTTAGACATCGGTCCTCCCTGTCCGGATGCTGCTGGAACGCTTGCGTGCTGGGTCGGCATGGCTTGAGCGCTTGCGTACTCGGTCGGCGTGACCTGGTGACCACAATCGCATAATATATAGATAAATAGAGAAAGCACAAGGCGCCACGTAGTCGCGCTGATAGGATGGCCGGCAAGATGAGTGACCCGACGACATGAGGGAGCCGACGACCACGGCGAAACTCGCGCCCATCGACCGGTCGTCGTACGAGCCGGCCTACGTGCAGCTCGTCAACATACTGAGCCACGCGATCGCCAGCGGGCAGTACCGCGCCGGCGACCAGCTCCCCACCGAGTCCGAGCTCTGTGCCGCCTACGACGTGAGCCCGATGACCGTGCGCCG
>PMKK01000319.1:0-6852 GCA_003157715.1 Actinomycetota bacterium | reverse complement strand
CGGGCCGCCGCCAATCTGGCGGTCGCCGAGGGCACGCGCGTGATCAGCATCCGGCGGCTCCTGCAACGCGCCGCCGAGCCGCTCTTCTACCATCGCGAGTCGCTGATCTACGACCCCTCGGCGCCCACCGTCGAAGCAGAGCTCGGCGTCACCGCCCTGCGCGACCTGTTCGAGGGCGGCGCGGGGATCGGCCCCAAGCGCGGCGAGCTCGTGATCCACGCTTCGGTGCTCACCGCCGAAGAGGCCCGCCACGTCGAGCGGCCGGCGGGCAGCGCCGCCCTCGTGCTCGAACACCTCTTCTACGGCTACGACGACCGGCCCATGAGCTGGGGGCGCTTCGTCTGCCGCGGCGACCTGCTGCAGTTTCGGGCCCACATCGGCGTACAGGCGACCACTGTGCCGCCGAAAGGCTCGGCGCGCGCCGGGAAACGCCTGTGAAGCCGCCAGCCGGCCCCGGCCCGCAGTCGCTCGTGGCACGCCTCGCGGCGCTCGACGAGACGGGCTCGCTCGACGCCGTGCGCGCCCGCGTGGCCGCCGGCGACGACGCCCTGGCGATCATCGCCGACTGCCAGCGCGGCATGCAGCGCGTCGGCGAGGACTACCAGTCGGGCAAGTACTTCATCAGCGGCCTGATCATGGCCGGCGAGATCTTCCGCGAGGCGATGGAGATCCTCGAGCCGCTGCTGCCCGCGCCCGCGCCGGCCGGCGCGAAGGGCGCTCGCGACTCCGGCGACACGGCTGCCGGCGGCCGTGCCGCTGCCGACCGCGGCGCTGCCGACCACGGCGCTGCCGACCGTGGCGCTGCCGGCAGCGCCGCCGGCGGCAGCGTGCTGGTCTGCACGGTGCGCGGCGACATCCACGACATCGGCAAGAGCATCCTGGTCACCTTGCTGCGCTCCTACGGTCTCACGGTCCACGACCTCGGCGTCGACGTGCCCCCCGCCGAGGTGGCGCGGCGGGTCGTCGAGCTCGCGCCCGACGTGGTGGGCCTCTCGGGCCTGCTCACGGCAGCCCACGCGAGCATGCGCGAGACGGTGGCAGAGCTGCGGCAGGTCGCGCCGCGCGTCTCCCCCTTCCCGACCATCATCATCGGCGGCGGCGCCGTGGACGAGCAGGTCCGCGAGTGGTCGGGCGCCGACCTCTGGGCGCCCGACGCCGTGCGCGGCGTCGAACTGATCCGCCGGCACACGGGCGGTCAAGCACGACAGTCGCCCGCGGCACAGTGAGCCCGTCAGGTCAGCGGCGCAAGCCGGCCCGCCGCCAGCAGCCTCCCCCGGACGTGCCGGCACTGCCGCCGGATCTCGCCCCGCTCGACGCCGACGGATTGGCGGCCGACGACGAGCACTGCGACGTCGAGCTGACCGGGCTCGAGCTCTCCGAAGAGCGGCTTTCCCGGGNNCGAGACGGCCCGCCTGAAGGACTGCCGCTTCGAGGGCGCCGAGCTGCGCGGCTGGCGCTGCGAGCGCGTAGTCTTCGAGACCTGCGACTTCGCCAACTCGCGCTGGTTCGACTGCGACCTCAGCGAGGTCGCGTTCCTCGACTGCCGCTTCGTCGGGGCCAGCCTCACTGGCGGCGCGCTGTCGGCCGTCCTGCTGCGCGATTGCCCGGCGCGGCTCGCGAAGCTCTCGCATCTGGGCCGCCCGCACGCGCTCCTGGAACGCTGCGACCTGCGCGGCGCGCTGCTCATGGAAAGCGAGCTCCGCGACGTGCGCTTCGCGGGCTGCGACCTGACGGGCCTCGAGCTCTTCAACGTCGATCTCACAGGCAGTGACCTGCGCGACAACGAGCTGGACGGACTCAGGGGAGTGGCCTGTCTGCGCGGCGCCACGATCGACCCGCTGCAGCTCCTCACGCTCGGCCCGGCTCTGGCCGCGCACGTCGGCCTGATCGTCGAAGAGGGCGGCGGCGATTAGAGGACGGCCGGGACCAGAGGGGCGGCGGTGGCTAGGAGCCACCAGCCTCGCCGGCGAACACCTGGTTCTTGCCGCGCTCCTTGGCCTCATACATGCGGGCGTCGGCCACCTTGACCAGCCTCTCGGCCCTGTCGCCGTCCCGTCCGAGGGTGGCGATGCCCACTGACGCGGTGACGCTGCGCCTGATGCGATCGTCGGCAAACGATGAGCAGAGGTCCTCGACGGTCGACCTGACTCGCTCCGCGATCTCGACCGCCTCGGGCAGGTCGCAACCAAGGATCATCGTGAACTCCTCGCCACCGTAGCGGGCCGCCACGTCCTCTCCCCTGAGCGCCGTCTTGATGGCGTCGCCGACCCGCCGCAGCACGTAGTCGCCCTCCTGATGTCCGTAGGCGTCGTTGTAGGCCTTGAAGTCGTCGATGTCGAGGAAGAGCACCGACAGCTGGGCAGGCTGCCCGGAGCGTATGTGCCGCACCTGGTTTACCAGGTAGCTCTGAAAGAACCCGTCGTTGTAGAGCGCCGTCATCTCGTCGGTCGTCGAGCGCTGTTCCAGCTCCCGGTCGCGCGTCAGATCGCGCATGATGCCGCGGATCACACCGCCCTCATGCGGCCCGTCGTGCTCCATGCTGGCGTTGATCGAGACGATGACGATCGTGCCGTCGGGCCGCTTGAAGGAGACCTCGTGATCGATGACGTGGCCGCGCGTCTTGAGCGCTCCGATGAACGGGTCCCAGTCGGCGTCGATCAGGCTGAGATCGTCGAAGAGGTTGACGCGCGACAGGTCGGCTCGCGGGCTGATCTGCAGGAGCTCAAGCCCGGCGGGGTTCATGTCCTGGAGCAGGCCGTCGGGAGACATGGCGAAGATGACGTCCTCCATCGCTTCGAACAACCGGCGGTACCTGTTCTCGCTGGCCGCGAGGGCCTCCTGGGCCTTCTTCTGGTCGGTGATGTCCCTGACGGTGTGGAAGTAGAGCTCGAGGCCCTCCCTGGACCTGGCTCCCGTCGGATAGGCGGACGTCAGCAGCCAGCGACCCCGTTCCTTGGCGAAATGCTCCTTCTCGCTGGCCCCTCCCCTGATCGCCTGCTCGACCGGGCAGCCCGGGTAGGAGTGGTCGAGGCCGTGCACCACCTTGGGGCAGTACCGCCCCTCGAGCTGCTCGAGCGTGAGGCCGAACGTCTGCCGGAAGGCGCTGTTGGCGAACTGCATGTTGTGGTCGGTGTCGACCAGCAGAACGTAGAAGGGCAGTGAATCGAGGATCTGCTCGAACTGGGCGCTGATGACGCGGCTCTGTTCGGTGATCTCCGCCCCGCTGAGCGGCAGCGTGAGCCCATCGAGCTCCTTCTCCATGAAGTAGTCCTCTTGCCGCTGCCGAGGGTCCAACGGTCTCCATCGTAGGATGCATGGGCTCTTCGTGGTCTTTGGAATCGAGGGCGCGATCCTTGAGTTCCGCGCGGCCACCCGCCAGGCTCGAATGCATGCCCCCGAAGGGGCCACGGCGCGTCCGCAGGCACGGCAAGCCAGTAGACGAATAAGCTCGCCGGCGGGCGCCCCGGCGGGCGCGGCGGCGGGCCGGTCATAGCCACCGGCGCGGCGCCGGGCCGGGCGCCGCGGCCGGCAAGCGGAGGCGCGGCGTCAGCCGATGCCGCGACGACCAGTCGCCCGTCCCGAGCGCAGCCGGCGTCCGAGCGCTTCCCACTTTGCAGTCGAGCGGCGGCGTGCCACACTGGGGCGGCGATCGAGATCCCGTTGTCGGAAAGGACAAGACGTGAAGAAGTCGCTGGGAGCCAAGACCCTCCTCTACCCCACGCCGGTCCTCGCGGTCGGCACCTACGACGCGAACGGTCAGCCGAACGTCATGACCGCGGCCNNGGGCGGCATCGCCTGCTCCAAGCCACCCTGCCTCACGGTGTCGCTGCGGGCCGCCACCGCCTCACATGGGAACATCCTCGCCCGCCGGGCGTTCACCGTCAGCCTGCCCAGCCGGCAGCAGGCCGCTCAGGCGGACTACTTCGGGCTCGTCTCGGGACGCGATACCGACAAGTTCGCGGCCACCGGCCTGACGGCCGTGGCGGCCGAGCTGGTCGACGCGCCCTGCGTAGCGGAGTTTCCGTTCGTGGTCGAGTGCGAGCTCGTCCAGGTACACGAGCTCGGCCTGCACACCCAGTTCATCGGCGAGATCAAGGACGTGAAGGTCGACGAGGACTGTCTCGATGCCGGGGGTCACATCGACGTCCGCAAGCTCGATCCCGTCGCGCTTGCCCTCGAAGCCGGAGGCTACTACGCGCTCGGCGAGCTGATCGGCCCCGCCTTTTCGATCGGCAAGGCGTTCGTCGCCGCCGGGTAGATCGCGGGCGGTCGCGCGGCGGCACGTCCGGCCGGCGGCGGGCACGAACAGGAGTTCGCCTCTGGTCGTCGAGTCTCGTTGGGCCGGGCGCTTGCGGACCGCGAAACGGCCGACGGCCGGCGCCGGCCGTCCGCGCGGCGTGATATCCTGCCGGCAGGACACGAACAGGAGTTCGTCCATGCTCGTCGAGCTCAACCCTGAACAGCTTGCCGCCGCCTCGCACGGCGACGGCCCGCTGCTCATCGTCGCCGGCGCCGGCACCGGCAAGACGGCCACGCTGGTGCACCGCGTCGCCCAGCTCATCTCGCGCGGCGCCGACCCGCGGCGCATCCTGCTGCTCACCTTCACGCGCCGGGCCGCGGCCGAGATGCTGCACCGCGTCGACGAGCTGCTCGGAGCCCAGGCCTCCAGCGAAGGCCGCGCGCACGAGCGCATCTGGGGAGGCACCTTTCACGCCACGGCGGCGCGCCTGCTGCGCATCCACGCCCGCGACATCGGCATGGAGCCCGACTTCACGATCCTCGACCGCGGCGACTCCGAAGACCTCCTGCACGTCGCGCGCACGGCACTCGGGCTGGGCCGCGACGGCGCGCGCTTCCCGCAGAAATCCACCTGCCTCGACGTCTACTCTCGCTGCGTCAATGCCCGCCTGCCGCTGCCCGAGGTGCTGCGCGACACCTTTCCCTGGTGTGAGACGGCCGAGGAAGGCCTCAAAGAGCTCTTCGCCCGCTACACCGACGCCAAAGAAGAGCAGCAGGTGCTCGACTACGACGACCTGCTGCTCTTCTGGCGCGGACTGCTGGCCGACCCGGTGGCCGGCAAGCGCGTGCGCGAGCGCTTCGACCATGTGCTGGTCGACGAATACCAGGACACCAACGTCCTGCAGGCCGAGATCGTCTCGCTGCTGCGCCCCAGCGGCGACGGCGTCACCTGCGTCGGCGACGACGCCCAGGCCATCTACAGCTTCCGCGCCGCCACGGTGCGCAACATCTTGGACTTCGAGCAGCGCTTCCCCGGCGCCGAGGTGCTCACGCTGACGCGCAACTACCGCTCCACGGCGCCCATCCTGGCGGCCACCAACGCCGTCATCGCCGAAGCCGACGAGCGGCGCGACAAGGCGCTCTGGACCGAGCGCGCCGACGGCGCCCGGCCGCTGCTCGTCACCTGCCGCGACGAAGACGAGCAGACGGGCTGGCTGTGCGAGCGCATCCTCGACCACCGCGAACAGGGCACCTCGCTCACCCGCCAGGCAGTGCTCTTTCGCGCCCAGCACCACTCTCTGGCGCTCGAGATCGAGCTCTCGCGCCGCAACATCCCCTTCCGCAAGTACGGCGGCCTGCGCTTCGTCGAGACGGCCCACGTCAAAGACCTCGTCGCCTTCTTGCGGCTGGCCGAAAACCCGCGCGACGCCATGGCCGGGTTACGTGTCCTCGGCCTGGTGCCGGGCATCGGGCCGGTCACGGCGGCCGCGCTCGGCGAAGCGCTGGCGGCCGGCGGCGGCGACTTCGCGTCGTGGGCCGCCGTCAAGGTGCCCGAGCCGGCTCGCGGCGCATGGCCCGCCGTCGTCGCTCTGCTGTGCAGCCTTGCCTCAGCCGAGCCCGGCGGAGTGCCGGCCCAGATACACGCGGTGCGCACGGTCTACCAGCCGCTGCTCGAGCGCCGTTACGACAACGCGCCGGCGCGCCTGCGCGACCTCGAACAGATCGAGGCGCTGGCGGCGCGCGCCGGCGACCGCGCCCAGTTTCTCGCCGACCTCGTGCTCGACCCGCCGGCCTACACGCAGGAGCTCGCCGGCCCGCCGCTGCTCGACGAGGATTATCTGATCCTCTCGACGATGCACTCGGCCAAGGGCCTCGAGTTCGACGTCGTCTACGTCATGCACGCCGCCGACGGCAACATCCCCTCCGACATGGCGACCGGTAGCAGCGCCGAGATCGAAGAGGAACGCCGCCTCTTCTACGTCGCCTGCACCCGCGCCCGCGAGCAGCTTTACGTCACCCATCCCTTGCGCTACTACACGCAGCCATGGGCCAAGGCCGACACGCACGGGTACGCGCAGCGCTCGCGGTTCCTGAGCGCGGCGGTCCTCACGCACTTCGCCCAGGCCCAGGCCGCCCCCGAACCGCGCGGCGCCGACGGGCAGCCGGTCGAGCGCGGCGGTTCGGCCGCCATCCGCGCGAGCATCCGCTCGCTGTGGGAATAACCCCAGAGACCGAGCCCACGCCGGCACGACCGACCGGGAGAACCGCATGGCGATAGACACCCGCGACCCTACGTTCCAGGACGAAGAGATGCGCGAAGTGGCGCGGCGCGCGCAGCGCATCGAGGCCAACATCGCCTCGGTCATCCTCGGCAAGGACGAGGTCATCCGCGCCTGCATCGTGGCCCTGCTGGCCGGTGGCCACCTCATCATCGAAGACTACCCGGGGGTCGGCAAGACACTCCTGGCCAAGACCCTCGCCCGTTCGGTGGCCTGCCGCTTCGCCCGGGTGCAGTTCACGCCCGACCTGCTGCCCAGCGACGTCACCGGCGTCGGCGTCTTCAATCAGAAGACCGGCGAGTTCGAGTTTCGACCCGGACCGATCTTCGCCAAC
>PMKK01000188.1 GCA_003157715.1 Actinomycetota bacterium | reverse complement strand
CTCACATCTCTTGCGCCCCATGCTATCCAGCATGTTCGGGCGGCCGACGTGCGCCGCACGGCTCGCCGCCCAGCGATTAGTGTTCCCCGGCACCCTATTCTCACACGAGGCAGGGACAAAACGGCGACGGGCGCCCACCCCGCAGGGGTGGGNNGCTCGCGCGCGAGCCGATGTAGCTTTCGGAGCCGTCCCAGACAGCCCGGAAGACAGTCGTGGCCTTGCCGAGCTTGACCTTCGTGTTGAACGTCGCGTTGCCACGGGAGTTCACGTGCACCTTCACGGTGGCAAACGGCTTGGTGGCCGCGCCCCTGTAGAGGGCGACCGTCGTGCCGCCCGAGTCTTCCGCGTCGAGGTAGCCGTACAGGCGCACTGTGTGGCCGCGCACGACTACGTGCGACTGCGGCCGCAGGACCATGTCACTGGTGTACTTGTCAACGTCGCCCTGGACATACCACGGCGTGGTGCCGTCGGTGACTGTCGTCGACGACGTGTGGACGTTCGTGGGCAGGCCGTCGGGGCCGGTCGGAACGGTGTCGGGGTTGTTGACGTCGGCGGTGAACGCCACGTCGAGCGTGTCGTTGACCGGCCAGGCGTTGACGTCGGCGACCAGGTCTTGCAGCGACTCTGCGTCGGGGATCGTCGTGGTGCCGGGCACCGGGGCGAACACCGCATGTCGCTGCGGGTGGGTGAGGCTGTAGTCGGACGAGTCGTCGTAGTAGTTGTCGTAGCCGAAGCCGTCGGCCGATCCCGCGACCTCGACGTCGCCGGTGAGCTGGGTCTTGGCCGGGACGTTCAGCGTGACGTCGACCTCGTGCGTGCCTTTTTCACCATAGTCACGGACCACGGTGCGCACGACGTTGTTGCCTGTCCTGAGGCCGCCGGGGATGCTGAAGTCGAGCATCTCGGCCGACCGGTGGGTCGGCGAGAGCACGGTCGTGAAGTCGACCTCGGTCACCGCGCCCGGAGCCGTGCCGTTGGGGTTGGACGTCAGGTAGCTGACCATGTCCGAGGCGTCATAGGTCGAGTAGTAGCCGACGTCGTACATGTCGTCCCAGACGTTCTTGATCTCGGCCGACGGGGTGATCGGTGTGCCGTGCTCGTCGGCGACCTTCACCACGGTGTCGGTCGTGGCAAAGCCCGGGAACTGGTTGGCGTCGGTCGCCTTGAAGACCGGGAAGTAGCATGCGTCGGAGATCAGCGACGAACCCCAATTGGAGTTGTCGGCGACCCACGTCGGGATGTAGGTGGCGTTCCCGATGGCCGTGCCCGAGCCGACCTTCGCGGTGGCATTGACGGGCACCTCAGAGGGTGTGGCGTCGGTGGTCACGCCGGCGATGCCGTACAGGCGGTCCTGCGTGATCAGGCCGCAGACGGCGCCGAGCGAGACCAGCTTGTAGGGGACATAAGAGGTGGACCAGATGCCCGAGACGGTGGCGTTGGCCATCTCGAGGCCAGAGGCGCCGTCGTAGTCGGCCGGGTGGCCGAAGGCCACGACTACCTTATTGGTGTCGGTGAGGCTGACGTCGTGGGTGTAGGTGACGGTTCCCACGAAGGCGGCCCAGAAGTAGCCGTGAGCAAGTACGGCAGCCACCGAGCCGCCGGCCACGGGAGTTGTCGGCGGGTCGCCGACGCCTCCGCCGACCCCGCCGCCGGCGGGGATGATGTCGACGCCGCGCTTGGCGAGCTGGGCGCTGAGCTCCTTATAGGCCCGGCTGCCGGTCGGCACGCCGCCGACCTCGACCGCGCTGAGCGGCACGAAGACCGCGGTGCCTGCCGCCGGGTGAAGGGCGCGGGCTGCCGCGTGATTGCGGGCCACGATGAACTTGCCGAAGGCGCCGGCGGCGGTCTTGATCGGCTGCGCCAGGGCGAGCGTCCTGGTCTTCGGCAGGACCGGTCCGGCGGCCTTGAGCAGCGGCGACGTCGTCGCGTGCGCGCCGGCATGCGCGCCGACCGTGACCGGGTAGTTGGTCTCGATCGACGACATGAGGCCGATCGGTGTGGCGAAGCCCAGGCCGTTCGTGGTGAAGATGTCGCCGTACGAGACGGCGCCGACCAGCGGATCGTTGACGTTGTCCGGAGCGGCGGCGTTGCCCACACGCAGCGGGCTACCGCTCATGCCCTCGGCAAGGCCGCCTTCGGCCAGTACCGTCGGGTCGGTGATCTGGAACAGGATGAGCTGGGAGCCGTCGTTGGGGTTCTGCCCGTCGGCGACGGCCAGGATCTTGACCGCCACCTGGGAGATCGTCGTCCCCTTCAGGACGGTGTTGAAGTAGCCGTCGAGCCCAGCGGCGCCGGCAGCGGTGATCTGCGTCTGCAGAGCGTCGGTCGTGAGCGTGGGTTCGGTGGGCGCGGCCACCGCCGGCGCGGCGGCTACCGCACAGACGACAGTCACCGCCATCGCGACGATGAGAAGTAGCAGCGGCACGCGAATGCCGCCCGGACGGACCGATCTGTGCATGGTTCCCTCCCGTAGTGACCCAAGCCCCTTGGGACGTCTCATAGAGTGAAACGTCGTACGAGCATAGACCTTTTGTGCACCAAAACAACCCGAATCCGGAGGGGATTAGAATCGGGGCGGCCCGGGGCGTGAGCCGGGCGCCACGGTGAGTGCCGCGCGGACCTAGACCCTGTCGAGCACGAACTGCCCGTCGCGCACGGCCAGGGCGAAGGTCATGGCGCACATCGGGCAGTGGACCCTGGCGCCCTCCGACGGCGCGGCGCCGAAGTCGAGCTGCCAGCCACAGGTGGGGCAGAAGAGGACGACCGGGTAGCCGGTGGCCGTCACCTGTTCGATCATGCGCTTCAGCCCGCGGCCGTGACCGGTCTCGGCGCGCACGAGCTCGCGCATGAGGGCCTTGAGGCGGGGGTCGTCGAGCGCCTTGGCGAACTGAGCGTACTTCTCGACCGCGGCGCGCTCGAACTCGACGTCGGAGCGCAGCGCGGCGAGGGCGCGGGCAAGGCCGCGGGGGTCGCCGGGGCCGGGGTCGGGTGCGGCGGCGTCGGCAGGGAAGGCGTCGTCGGACGAGGCGATATCGTCGGGCGGGGCGGCACCGATGGCCGGGCCAGCGCCATCGTCCAGACTGGCGCCGGGGCGCGGTTCGGCAGGCGGAGCAAGCCGCTCGCGCGCCGCGCCGAGTCGCCCGAGCTCGGCGAGGATCTGCGCACGATGCTCGCTCTCGTTGCGCCGCAGTCCTTCCCAGTAGGCGCACAGCCGCGGATCGGCGGCCCACGACTGGTGTTCCGCGTACCGCCGTGTCGCTTCGCGTTCGAGCTCGAGGGTCTCGCCCAGGATGCGGGTAGTGCCGGCGATGTCGGTGGTGCCGTTCATGGCGGTGGCCGCGGGCCCTTGCGCACGAGGGCGCGCTGGAGACGATGATACGGACGAGGTCGGCGGAGCGTCAATGCGTGGCTGGGATAGGGGATAGGAAGTTACGTTGATCGGGCGCTTCTGCATCGTATGATAAGAATGGCGGGCATCGATCCGGTGCACTACGAGAGCGGGGTGGCGCGGTGAAGATCCCACAAGGCCAGCGCTTCGGGCTGGTCGCGGCCGCACCGCTGCTGGGCGCCGACACGGGTACCCAGCAGCAGCTCCAGACGTTCCATTCCTGGGCGGACAGCCCCGCGACCCTCGCGATCATGGTGGTCGCTTGGGTCGCGCTGGCCGCGGCGGTCTTCACGCCGCTCGGCCAGAGAATCACCGGGCGTGCACCGAGCGACGGGCTGCGGGCCGCGGTAGTCGTCCTCGGCTTCCTCGCCGTTGTCGCCCGGGTGTCCCATAACTGGTGGTTCACGATTCTCATGGTCGTCCTGCTGTGGGGCGTCGTCGTCTGGTACGTGGTCACCATGATCGGCTCGACGATGTCGCGGGTCGGCAGCCTCGCCGCCGAGCTCAGCCCCGGGGAGCGGGCCCGGCTGCACGAGGAGCAAGCCGCGACCGCCGAACGGGGTGCGGCCCTCGACGGGGTGCTCGACGAGATCGGCAAGGAGCGGCCCTCGGCCTGAAGCGCCGGTCGGGTCGTGTCCCGACACCCCCGGCTGCGGCGTGCTGCGATGGCTCACTGTGTGGCGAGCCGAGCCGATCTTCGCGACCCTGGGAGAGATGACCGCAGGTCACTCCGCCACGAAGCGCGCGACGTCGGGCTCGGCCAGCTCTTCCCATGTTCCCCTCACGCCCTCGCGCGCCGCCCCCAGCTCCATGTGGAGCCGAGCGATGCCGAAGTCGAGGGGCGCGGTCCAGTAGAGCTTGGCGGCCTGCGTGAGCACAAGGCCGCGTCCGTCGTAGCGAAAACGCCAGGGCTGACGATTGGCGCCTGAAGGCGCGAGCCGCGCGGCAGCGACGGCCGTCCGCGCCCAGGCGGGCCAGCGTGACTCACCGCTGCTCGGGTCGTCGATGCCGGGGGCGAGCTTGTCGAGCGAGAGCCGTTTCGATGCCCCGACTGCCCGGCGCAACAGCCGTTCGCCGCGCGGGCGCCGCTCGACCGGCGTGCCCACCGGCGTGAGGGCCATGACACGTTCGCCCGATTCGAGCGCGACGAGGCCGCCGGTGCGCTCCTTGTCGAACGACCCCGCGATCCAGCATGTGCCCAGCCCCAGGCTCGTTGCCTCGAGGATGAACGCTTCGCCCAGATACCCCACGTCGCCCTCGTGTTCCTCGCGCCCCAGGAATGCCGCCGCGAGCGGCGCCCCCTCGACGGCCCCGTAGCTGCCGAGGACGCCGGTGAACAGCCGATCGGTCTCGCCGTCGACGATGACCACGCGCGCGTTCGGGGGTGGTGGTCCGGCCGTGTCAAACGAGCGTAAACGGGACGCGATCTCGTCGGGGATCGGCCGCGGTTCGTAGCGGCGTTGCGAGGTTCGCGCGGCGATGGCGTCGTACCAGGCGGGGGAGAGCTCCATGACGACATGATAGCCGCGGTCGATGAGCAAACCGTGAGCAGCGTCCGTTAGCGTGAACACGGTGGCCGGTACGTCCGACGCGGAGATGGCCGGCGACCGCGGACCGACGCGCCGGCCTTGCGGCTCTCAGTCGGGCGGCAGCAGCCTGACCGCCAGGTCGAGGCTGGTGCCGCGCCGCTCGCGCAGCACGGCCACGACACGGTAGACGACAAAGCAGCCGGCCAGGATACCGAGCCAGAGCAGCAGCGCCTTGGGCTGGTGGGCGACGCTGGTGCCGGAGTTGGCGTCGGTCAGGTTGAGGTAGGCGGCCACCAGCACCGGCGGCACGGTCAGCAGACCCCACCAGGTGAGCGAGCTCAGGCCCCAGAAGCGTGCGGCCGGGGGCAGCACGAAGCCGCGACTGCCGGCCACTCGCGGCACCACGATCGCCACCAGGGCCACGCAGAGCCACTCGATGAACATCACGATCATGCCCGACAGCAGCGAGAGATGGGCGTAGATCATGAGCGCCGTGAACACGGTCGCCACGGCGAAGGTCAGGCTCAGGGCGCGGTATGGCGTGTGCCAGCGGCGATGCACCTCGGCGCACCAGCGCGGCGCGAGGCCGTCGAGCGACCA
>PMKK01000338.1 GCA_003157715.1 Actinomycetota bacterium | reverse complement strand
CGCCGCGCTCTGGGCCGCCGCCGACGCACGGCGCGAGGACGCGGGCCTTGCGCTCGCGCCGCGCTCGCCTGTCGATTGGGCGCTGCAATGGGTCTGGAGCCGTCCCGAGGTGTCGTTTCTGCTCTCGGGCATGAGCACCATGGAGCAGCTTGACGAGAACATCGCCTGTGCCGAGCGCAGCGCTCCGGGGACGTTCGACCACGATGAGCTCGAGACCTGTCGTCGCGTGCGCGACGCCTACCTCGAGCTCAGCCCCATCCCCTGCACGGGCTGCGAGTACTGCCTGCCCTGCCCGAGCGGGGTAGCCATCCCCAAGGTCTTCGAGATCTACAACGAGGCGGAGATCTATGCGGGCGGACCCGCGGCGGCGCGCTTCGCCTACGGGTGGCTCTCCGAGTCGGAGCGCGCCGAGCTCTGCACGCAGTGCGGGGCCTGCGAGGAAGCGTGCCCGCAGAAGATCGCGGTCGTCGATTGGCTCGAGAAGGTGCAGCAGTTCCTGGCCGTCGGCGAGTGACCGCTCCGGCGCGGCGCGGCTACCTCGTCAGCTGCCGGCCAGCACCCGGGCGGCGACGCCCTCGATGGTCTCGATGCCGTACCCCTGGCCGGGGTCGCCGTCGGTGAAGACCGCCATCGAGAAGGTGACGGCGCCCTTGTGCAGGCGGGCGACCTGGTGCACGAGCTGGCCGATGTCCGTGCCCCGCCAGCCGCCCTTGAACCAGACCTGCCAGCCGCGCGGCCGGGCTACGGCCGGGATGCCCCAGCTCTGGTAGGAGACCACATGCGAGAGCAGGTACAGGGCGAGCTTGCGGTGAGACTTGGGCACCAATCCCGGCAGCCGGTAGAAGAAGCGGGCCTGGTCGGCGGCCGTGAGCTGCGCGCCGAAGAGCTGGCCGTAGATCGCAAAACGCTTCATGCCGGCCGCCTTGGCCAAGGCGTACAGACGGCTGTCGCCGACCACGTGGTAGATGGCCTCGGCGGCGTTGTTGTCGGAGACCTCGATCATGGGCGTGAGGGTGGCCAGGGCGGACGAGCTGACGGTCGCGTGCGTGCGCAGGTACTCGACGAGCAGCATCGCCTTGATCACGCTGGCGGTGACGAACCGGCGGTCCTGGTTCCAGCCGTGCAGGACGCCGTTGCTGTCGATCACGGCGACAGCCGTCACTCCCGAGCGATGCTTGAGCCAGGCGATCGCCTTGGCGATGGCCGCCGCGGACGGAGACACCGATACGATTGTGAGGTGCGCGCTGCGTACGATGGTGGGCACGCGCAACAGCCCGTCGATGGCGTGCACCGTCCACACGTAGCGGCCCGCCTTGAGGTGACAGACGAACGAGACACGTGAGTCGCGGTCCGACGCTACGGGCTGCGCGATCGTGATGGTCTTGACAACCTTGCCACCCGCCGCGGGGCTGATCGTGATGGTCACCTGCGCCCCGCCCCGCGCCCCTTCGATGCGATAAGGCAGGGTCGCCCTGGCGCCCGGCACGACCTGCACGTCGGTCTGGGCGACGGTCATGAACGGCAGATCGTTGCCGGAGAAGACGGGCACCGCGGCGGCGGCTCCCGAGGCGTCCTGCGGGTGTGCCGCTCGCGCCGAAGCCGGCGGCAGGGCGAGCAGCAAGACGCCGCCGGCCGCGACGGCCGCAGTGGCCACGATGGCTACGAGGGCGGCGACCATCCCACGACTCGTGCGCCGCGGGGTTGCGACCACTCCACGACGCTTGCGCCGCAGGGCCGCGAGCACCTCACGACGCGTGCGCCGCCGGGGATTGGGCGATTCGTTCACCGATGGACCTTTCTGCGCTTGCCGCGGCCTGTGCCGCCCCCCTGATCAAGTGAGAGAAGCCTACGCCCGCGTAACGGCGAGCGCGAGCGCCGGCGCGCCGGCGCGCTCAGAGGTCGCCCGGGGGTCGCTCGGCACACTCTTGGGGGACGCTCGGCGCACGCTCGGGGGACGCTCAGGGAACGACGAAGCGCGCCACGCTGCCGGCGCGTGTGGCTGTCACCTCGAGGCGGGCCTCGATCTGCTCGCGAAGGTCGGTGACGTGGGAGATGATGCCGACGAGGCGGCCGTCGGTCTGCAGGCCGATCAGGGTGTCGAGAGCGGCCGCCAGATTGTCGGGGTCGAGCGAGCCGAAGNNGCCAGCGCGAGCGAGGCCTGAAACGTCTCGCCGCCCGATAGCGTCGAGACCGAGCGGCTGGTGCCGGTATAGGCATCGGCGACCTCGAGATCGAGCCCCAGGGCGCGGCGCTTGTCGCCCTGCTCGCGGCGGGCCAGCCGGAAGCGCTGGTCGGTCATGGCCGACAGGTGCTCCGAAGCCACGACCAGCACGTCGTCGAGGTAAGCGGCCAGCATGTAGCGCTGGAACGAAAGGCGCAGATCGTTGTCGCCGTCGGCCACCTTGGCGAGCCGGCCGACGACCGCGTAGGCCGCCTCGTGAGCGCCGATCTCGGTCTGCAGTCGGGCGAGCTCGTCGGCGACGCGGGCCAGGGTGTCGCGCGCCGCGCAGAGCGAGGC
>PMKK01000335.1 GCA_003157715.1 Actinomycetota bacterium | reverse complement strand
CCGTCGACCAGCATGGCGATCTCGTCGCCGAACTCGGCGCGGATGACCTCGATCGGCGTGTCTGAGTCTTCGACCACGTCGTGGAGCAGGGCGGCCGCGATGGTGGCGTCGTCGAGGCGCAGCTCGGCGCAGATCAGGGCCGTGCCGACGGGGTGGTTGATGAAGTCCTCGCCGCTCTTGCGGCTCTGCCCGCCGTGCTTCTCGCAGGCCATCTCGAAGGCTCGCGTGATGAGCGCCTCGTCGACATCTGCGTTGTAGACGGCCACCGCGGCCAGGACGCGCTCGAGCAGCTCACGCTGCTTCTCGGCGGCAGGGCTGAGCGACGCCGGCGGGACGCGCCCTAGAGGCGGATGTTCAGACAGTGTCTGAGGAAGGTCGTCGTTTGGAATCGTTCGTACCATCGGCGGTAGGTGGCGGAGGTCGCCAGATCGATCTTGCCCTCCGTCTTTCTTACTCCCTTCTTGCCTTCGTCGTCGGCCAGCAAACCGGCCTCGGACAGCGTCTTCAAGGCGGCCGCCAGCGCCGGCAGCCCGGCGAGGAAGCCTTGCCGGCCGAGCAGCTCGGCGTCGAGGCCGGACTGGTCGCCGGTTTCGAGAGCGGCGAGCACGCGATAGACGCGCCGACAGACCGCATCGAGGTCGTAGTCCGAAGCTGCCACGGCCGTGGTGAAGTCTACCTCACTCTCGCCCCACAACACGTGGACGCAGGCGTGCGGAGCCACCGCCAGCAGGATCTCGCCGAACAGGCCGCCGTCGAACGGCGGATCGACGAAAGCCACGTGGTCGAAGGCGCCCACGAGCTCGGGGTTGGCGGCGGCGGTGACCGTGTCGGCCATAACGACGTCGGGCTCGTCGCCGCTGCCGTCGCCGCACACGGCCAGGCCCAGGCGCGACGCGGTGCAGGCCCCGTTCAGATAGAGGTAGGTGCGCCCGAGCGCGGGGACCCAGGCGGCCTGCGTGAGCAGCGGCCGGCGGCGGCCGACGTCGGCCACCAGCACGAGCAGCCGTCCTCCCGCCGCTACGAGCGAAGTCAGGGCCGCACCCACCGGGCGGCGGCGACCGTCGAACAGGCGCCGCTCGCGGCGCAGCGCGGCGACCGTCGCCGCCCCGTCGGTCGTCGTCGCCCCCGGCAGGTCGGCCTCGGCGAGCGCCTCCCAGAACTCGTCGCCCGACACCCGCTGCGGGCAGCCCACGAGGCACTCGGTCTCGCACAGGTCGGCGGCGGGCGCGGTGAGCTCGAAGGCGCCTTTCACCAGAGCCTGCGGCCTCACCATGCCGTTGAACGAGTTCTTGACGTAGGCCAGCGGCACGTCGTAGCGCATCCCGGGGCGCAGTTCGGAGACGGCCGAGAAGCCAAACCGCACGCCGGGCGCGGTAACGCCGTCGAGGCGCACGTCGCACTGCATGTGGCGCCGGTTGCGAGTCAGCCGGCAGGCGCCGATCTCGGCTCCGTGGAGCAACAGCAGCGGCTGACGGTTGCCGAGCCCGTGGGGCGCGAAGAGGTCGAGCTCGTCGGTAAGCCCGAGCGTGAGCTCGTCGCCGGCGGCGACGGCNNCGGCGAGCGCCTCGGCGAAGCTCGCGACGTCGCCGGCCTTGAGCCGCAGCCCACAGGCGGCGCGATGGCCGCCGTAGCCGATCAGCCGCTCGGAGCAGGCCGCGACGCCGGCCAGCAGATCGAACGCCGGGATACTGCGTCCCGAACCCTTGGCGATGCCGTCGCTTTCGCTCAGCAGGATGGTGGGCCGGCCGGTCTGTTCGACGACGCGCGAGGCGACGCTGCCCACCACTCCCTCGTGCCAGTCGGGGCTCGACAGCACGACCGCCGCCGGCAGCGGCTCGGGCAGCCGCGCGAGGGCCTCGCGCAGGATGGCCGCCCCGATCTCCTGGCGCTCGGCGTTGAGCTGGCCGAGATGCTGGGCCAGCGGCAGGGCCGCGGCGCGGTCGGACGCGCCCAGCAGCTCGACGGCCTGCGAGGCGTCCTCGAGACGCCCGGCGGCGTTCAAGCGCGGCGCCAGGCGAAAGCCGATGGTCTCGGCATCGACGTCGTCGGGGCGCGTCTCGCTCACCTCGAGCAGGGCGGCCAGGCCGGGCCGCGGCGCGCTGCGCAGGCGGCCGATGCCCATGGCCACCAGGCTGCGGTTCTCGTCGAGCAGCGTCACGACGTCGGCGACGGTGCCGACGGCCACCACGTCGAGGTAGGGTCGCAGGGCGAGCGGCAGCTCGACGCGATCGTCCTGGCGGTCCTCGAGCAGCGCGTGGGCCAGCTTGAGCGCCACGCCGACGCCGGCCAGGTCGGGGCACGGATAGCGGCCCAGCTTGGGATTCACGACGATGCAGTCGGGGAGCTGCCCGATCGGTTCGTGGTGGTCGGTGACGATCACGTCGAGGCCGAGCTCGCGGGCGTGTTCGACCTCGGCGTGGGCGCGGATCCCGCAGTCGACCGTGATGACGAGGCCGGCGCCGGCGGAGGCGAGCTCGTCGAGCGCTTCGGCTGAGATGCCGTAGCCCTCGCTGAAGCGGTTGGGCAGCCGCCAGATCACGTCGGCGCCCATCTCGACGCGCAGGAACTCGCTGAGCAGGAACGTGGCGGTGATGCCGTCGGCGTCGTAGTCGCCGTACACGGCGATGGTCTCGCCCTGGCCGAGGGCGCGATCGACGCGCTTGCGNNGCCGGGTCGGTGAACCCTCGCCGCGCGAGGATCTCGGCGGCGAGCCGGCCGATCTGCAGCTCGTCGGCAAGCGCCGCGGCGACGCGCAGGTCGACGGGCTTGATCTGCCAGGTCTGTTGCCTCATCACCATCTCAGTCTACCGGCGCCGGCAGACGGAGGCGCGCGCACACAGGTCGGGGCGCGTGCGGCGGCCCAGGCGCGGGTCAGTGCCCGTCCGGCCGCGCGTCGCGCGGGTCAGGGCGTGTCCGGCGACGCGGCGTTGCTGGGCGCCGCCGGCGTGGAGGTCGACGTCGACGAGGACGTCGACGAGAAGCCGGTGCTCGCCACCGCCTGGGTCGCGCCCTCGGCCGCCCGCAG
>PMKK01000200.1 GCA_003157715.1 Actinomycetota bacterium | reverse complement strand
GGGCTGGTAGTAGTCGTAATAGCTCACGAAGTACTCAACCGCGCTGTCGGGCAGGAACTCGCGGAACTCGTTACAGAGCTGCGCCGCCAGCGTCTTGTTGTGAGCGATGACGAGGGTCGGTTTGCGAGACTGGGCGATGACGTTGGCCATGGTGAACGTCTTGCCCGAGCCCGTCACGCCCAGGAGCGTCTGGTAGCGGTCGCCGCGCGCCACCCCGCCGACGAGACTGTCGACGGCCTGAGGCTGATCGCCGGTGAGATCGTAGGTCGATGTGAGCTGGAAGGTGTCTGTCATGCCGCAAGCGATGGTAGCAGAGCGAACGTACGTTCGCAACGGTCAACCAACGGTCGACCAACGGTCAACCGCCGGGCGCCGGGCCCAACTGCGCGCCGTACGCGCGCCTATAGAGCTTTCGCAGCGCGAGCACTCGGGTCACGTAGTCGCGCGTCTCGCTGAAGGGGATGGCCCGTGGAGTCAGTGTCCCCCCCGTCGTCGTCAACCACGCGTCGACGTTGCTCTGGCCGGCGTTGTAGGCCGCCACGGCCATCGTCACCGAGCCGTGATAGTGGTCGAGGAGCTGGCGCAGGTAGTAGCACCCATAGAGGATGTTGACCCGCGCGTCGACCAGGTCCGCGGCGACGAACGTGGTGCCCCCCGTCTTGCGGGCGATGTCCCGAGCGGTCGAGGGCAGGACCTGCATGAGCCCGACGGCGCCCTGATGCGAGCTCACGGTGTCGCGAAAGTGGCTTTCCTGATAGATGATCGCGGCCACCAGCGCAGGGTCGAGCGTGTTCTTCTGAGCCGCCGCGCGGATCGCCGTGGTGTGCGAGAGCGGATAGACCAGGCGCAGAAACCAGGCCGGCTTGGTCGCCGACAGCAGACCCCAGGCGGCGGCCAGCACGACCACGAGCAAGCCGCCTATCAGCAGCGGGCGGCGCACGCGCTCAGTGAGCAGGCGGCGCGGCGCCCCGCCTGCCACTGTCGGCCAGGATGGAGGCGTAGACCTCGCCGACGTAGGCCTTGAGACCCTCGCGGCCTCCCACGTTCTCGAACAGGAAGTCGCTGCCCCCGGCCTTGTCGGCCTCGGGCAGCTGACGTGCCGCGCGGCGCGCGAACTCCGAGGCCGTGACCTTGGCCGACAGCCGCTTGCGGCGGGCCGCTTCGGGTGCCGTGACGAGCAGGACGTAATCGAACACGTCGGCCATGCCGGTCTCGAAGAGCAGCGGCACTTCGGCGACCAGCAGAGGCGGCCGCGGCCGCCGGGCCTCCTGCTCACGCGCCCAGGAGTCGATCAGCCGTTTGACCTGCGGATGCAGCAGGCTCTCGAGCCAGACGAGCTCGCCGGCGTCGTTGAAGACGACCTGGGCGAGCGCCGGCCGGTCGATCTCGTCGTCCTCGAGGACCTCACCGCCGAAGTGACGCTCGACGCGGCTGATGATGGCCTGTTCGGCGAGCAGGTCGTGGACGAGCTCGTCGGCCGACACGACGGCCGCCCCGAGCTCGGCAAGAAACGCCGTCGCGGTGGACTTGCCCGAGCCGATGCCGCCNNCCGGTCACGCCGAGGCGAGGGATGCGATGTGAGGTCACAGGCTCCACGATCGTTCGCGAAGGGCGGCGGTCCGCCGCAGCGGTCCGCCGCCCCGCGCAGGGCTGGTCAGCCGACCTAAGCCTCGGAGGCCGGCTCGTCGGGTGTCTCGGCAGCCTCTCCGGCGGCCTCGGCGTCGGCGGCGGCCTCGGCGTCGGCGGCCTGGCTGGAACCGGCCGGGAACACTTCGTCGCTCAGACCGAGCGTCGGCGTGTCCTTCTCGACCTCCGCGTTCGCGGCGACGGCTTCTTCGACGGCCTCGACGACAGCCTCTTCGACGGCCTCGACGACGACGTCTTCGGCAACGACCGCGGCGATCTCCTCGGCGACGGTCTCTTCTTCGACGGCCTCTTCGGTCACCTCGGCGACGAGCGCCTCGTCTTCTTCTGAGACCTCAGGCTCGAGCTTGATCAGGGGCTCGACCTGCTGGCCCTCGACGCGCTTGATGGAGAGGCTCAGGCGGCGGCGGTCGGAGTCGATCTCGATGACCTTGACCAGCACCTGCTGGCTGACCGAGACCACTTCGTCGGGCCGCTCGACGTGGCGGTTGGCGAGCTCGGAGATATGCACGAGGCCTTCGATGCCCTCGTAGATCTCGACGAACGCGCCGAACGCCACGATCTTCGTGACGCGGCCTTCGACGATGTCGCCGATGCGATGCTCGGCGACGATCTTCTGCCAGGGGTCTTCCTGGGTCTGCTTGAGGCCCAGGCTGATGCGCTGACGGTCGCGGTCGATGTCGAGGACCTTGACCTTGACCTCCTGGTTGACCTGGAGCACCTCGGACGGATGGTTGATGTGGGTCCAGGAGAGTTCGGAGATATGGATGAGGCCGTCGATGCCGTCGAGATCGACGAAGGCGCCGAAGTCGACGATGTTAGAGATCGTGCCGGTGACGATATCGCCGACGTTGAGCTCGTCGATGATCTGCTGGCGCACCTCTTTGCGCTCCTCTTCGAGGACGGCGCGGCGCGACAGCACGACGTTGTTGCGGTTGCGGTTCATCTCGATGACGCGGCAGGAAAGCTCCTGGCCGACGTACTCTGAGAGGTCTTGCACGCGGCGGATGTCGACCAGCGAGGCGGGCAGGAAGCCGCGCACGCCGAGGTCGAGGATAAGACCGCCCTTGACGACCTCGATGACCGTGCCCTTTACCGGCACGCCGCTTTCGTGAGCCTCTTCGATGCGCTTCCAGGCCTATTCGAAGCGCGCCCGCTTCTTGGAAAGGATGAGG
>PMKK01000201.1:3063-17279 GCA_003157715.1 Actinomycetota bacterium | reverse complement strand
AAGGAATGTGTCTGTCGGAGCGGGTCAACCCCAGTGTGGGAGAAGCCCCCAAAACGGTGGCCGGTCATCGGTGGGCGAGGCGCTACGCTGCCAGGACGCCGGTTGCACTAGGCAGTCGCTCTCCAACGCCATGCCTACCCGTCAGCTGATTCCGCCATCCAATCGAGAGCGTCGTCAGGCTTCAGCATGTGGAAGGCTTCGCAGTACTTCTTCTCAGTCTCCGCTACAGCGGATACTTGAGAATCACATTCTGAGTCAAGTCAATGATGAAGTCGGTCGTTTTGACTTGAGCGATCAACACGGCGGACGGATGCGCCGATGTGTTTCTGATTCCGAGCTTGACGTCGAGAATCTTCCGAACGTCGTTGCTGACGATCTTGGCGCTCCGCAGAATCTCAATGAAGATGCCCTCCGGGATATCGGAGAAGTCATCAACGGCGGCGACTGAAGTGACCTTCACCCGCTTATCCGTAACCTTGGCCAGCGCCGTGTTGAACTCTACTAGCTTGTGCTTCAGCACGAACTGCGCGAGATGATGCATGGTCAGAATCCAGACCATGACAATTAAAGCTCGACGTGCGTCAATTCCGTAGCAGTCAATCGCCTCTTGGAGGAACGCCTTCTCCTCCCTGTCTACGAGGGTGGGCAAGAGAGCGCCAAGGGCATCACTTGCCTGCGTCCGAGCGGGGTCAGTTTGCAGCGTGGCCCCCAACTGCGTCTCACGAGTCCTCTCAAGCTGATAGCCCGAGCTGCTCTTGAGGAAAGTGGCCCGCTTCCCTTTCTGACCCTTGCTGTGTCTAGAGAGATATGCGGGAATATTCGAGTACCTCACGACGCGGGCCAGGTCGAAGCACTTGCCAACCTGCGCTGCCGTCGCTGATTCCTGCTCCCTTACGACGGTCAGAAAGTAGACGAAGTAGTCGATCAGCTCCGAGGGCGCCTTCGCTTCAAGCTTGGGTACTTGGAGGAGGAAGGCGTCGAGTTCGTCAATCACTCCCCGTCACTCCCGACGACTTCAGGTCATGCTCGAAGTAGTTCGTCCCGTGAATAGTCATCGTGATGTCGTCGAGCGAACTCGTGTCGAGCCAGTTATGGAGCCTGCGTGCGTCGAGGAGGCTTTGCTTGATGTCCCCAGGTATTCTGAGGCCGGGGATGTTCCGGTAGCACGTAAAGACGTGGTCCACTGTGACTTTCTCGATCTTCATCTCGTTCTTCAGATAACGGACAAAGATGACGTTGCGGACCAGGTTCGTCGTTGCTCCATACTGAGCGTAGAAATCGCGAAGACTCATGATGCTGTCGGACCCGGCCAGATCCAGATCATCGACGACCTTGACATCCTTCGGGCGACTGCGCCTGGACTTCTTTTCGCCCGACCCGTCGCCTGCTGCGAGCTTCCGCTTGGGGCGGTCCTTTGGCCCTGCGGGAGGAGCCGGCTTGGGACCGGTAGCGATCTTCCCCTTAAAGTCGTCGTAGACGGCTTTGACAAATGCCTCGGAACCCTCGACCTCGACGATCCCCTGGGAAACGTCAATGCGCACGCGTGTCGTCATGGCTGCCCCCCCGTTGTCCCGACCCTTATGGTCAACGTAGAGCGTAACACGCACGCCGAGGCAAAGCATGGCTCCAACGCGAAGGTCGGGGCGGGTTCCCGGGCCATCTCACTGCGTGGCTACGTCAAATCCCTCCGAGCGTCTCAGCCCACGGCCAGTGTTCACCACTAGCCACCATCTCCGGCCGGAGTCCCTTCGGCGGGCCGGTCACGGCCAGGCCAGTGGGTCGCCCGCTCAAGCAAGTCACGGTCCATGGTCGCCATCTTCGTTTCCCACGCATCCCGCTCTGCCAACAACTCCCGCTTGTGACCTGCATAGGTCTCGGGCGCGATGTGGGTCCGGACCGCGATGCTCATTTCCGTGTATGTCAGCAAGAGCCGATCGGCGACGGCCTTTTGCTCCTCAGTGAGAATCATGACCGTGCTCCTTCCGGGTCGCAGGGCTCGTTGACGCCTACGCCGAGCCTTTCGAGGATGCGGCAGTCAGGGTGCGGAGCGCGCATAAGCCCGGCGATCTGCTCTTCGTGGTAGGCGACCCGCTGCACGAAGGGCTGTGCCGTCCGTTCAGCAGCGAGCAGAGCGGCCCGCAGCTCTTGCACCTTCGGTGTGTCGTGCTCGGGCGGGCGTTCTCTGTCGTCGGGATCGGTGCGGCGCTTGCATGCCCAAAAGGCGGCCAGGCGGCCGGTCACGCTTTCTTGCTCACTCGCCAACGCCTTCCGGGCCGCATTGACGGCTGCCAGCGGCCCGGCGGCGGCTTCGGTGGCCTGGGCCAGGGGTTCGGCCAGGGCGTTAGCTAGGGCCAGCGCCTCCTGACGTACCAGGACAGCCGTGAAGGCGGCGAGAGCCTGCTCCCTTGCCACATTGGCCAGACGAGCGAGAAGCACATCGCTGCGGGCTGCTTGGACGCCGGGATAGGTGGCCTGCTCATAGAGTTCCTGATTCATCGTGTCCTCTCTTCGGTTGAAGGTTTCAGGCGTAACGCGTCGATCCGCACTCGTACTTGCTCGGCCCGTGAAGCAGGGCCAGTCCGAGCGCGGTCACAAGGTCGTCGTGGGTGCCGGTCTTGAAGGCCCCGGCGGTCATGCTCGCGTCGGCGGTCACGCGAATCTCGTAGTTCAGCAGTTCGTCAGCCAAGGCGCGGGCCTCGGCGGTCTGCGGAAGCCGGACGCGCTTGTACTGCAACAGTGATTGCAGCCGGGACACGAGGAAGGCTTTGCCGACGCTCCCCTCGCGTGCTCCCGGTGACACGCTACAGCGGTCGCCAGAGGTGAAGAACACGCCCGTGAGCCGGACACCCTCCAGGCCCGGCTGTTCACGGATGAGGTCGACCACGGGCGTCCCCACGCCGGTTGCATCGACCAAGAGGGACACGGAGTCAGCCACCTCGCCCCAGAGCACCCCATCGGGACGGAGATACCCTCGCAGTTCGCCGATGGCCTGCTTGTATGTCTGTTCCTCGGACAGCCGTGCCGTCATGCGGGACACCACGCCCCGGTAGACGGCGGCGATCCGGGCTGCGATGTCGGGATACGGCGTACCGATTTCGAGTCGCTCCAAGTGGCGCACGATGAAGCGGTCCGGCTGGCCCTTGCCAGGTTGCTCACACTCACAGACGGCAATCGCTGTCGGGTCGACCCTCTGCCCCACATCACAGCCGATGGTCACAACTCCCACGGCTCCACCTCCGCATCGAATAGGGCCTCCACAAGCTCAGCGGTGAAGGCTTGAGTCTGGGCTTCCATGAAGTCGCACTCGTATTCCTGAGCGAACCACCACGGTCCGAGCGCGGCCCTCTCTTCGGCGAGGAACTCGGCGATGATGCGTGGGCACTCCTCAGCCGTGACACGTACGCGATCCCAGGCGGGGCCGCCGTGCTTCCACGCCTCGTACCACCAGCCCCGTGTGCCAAAGGGAGTCGAGAGGGCGATGAGTTGCCCGCCTGAGACGGCCAGCATGGGTCGCACGGCGGCGATCACGCCGTCAGGGACTCTTGCCGCCTCGTCAACGAGCAGCAAGCGCACGGCACTGTACGAGCGCACCGTGCCCTCGGTGCCCGGAAGACTCACGATGCGGCTGCCGTTCTCAAGGCTGAGCGTCGTGGCGGACTCGGCGTCGGACGGGACGTGGCGACCCAAGCCTTTGTAGACGGCTGACACTTTGCGAAAGAGTTCGCTGCTTTGACGCTGAGAGGGGCTCAGGAGCAGGATGAGGCTGCCGGGTTCGTAGGTCGCCACGTGTACCGCTTTCGTGGCGCACGTAACGCTCTTGCCGCTCTGTCGGCTGCAATTAAGCAGGACGCGAGGATGGGCGGACCGCAGCACGTCTGCCTGCCATGTGTCGGGCACCATGCCCACACCTTGGGCTAGGGCGGCAGGGTCAAGAGCACGAGCGAGGTCGACGGCCAGGCGGCTCACGACGGTCCCGCCTCAAGTTCAAGCAGTCGCCCGGCCACCACGGCCCGTGCGTCCGGGTATGCGGCCAGTGCGGAGAGGACCACGGCGCGGACAGCGAGCCACTCAGGTGCCTGCATTAGGTTGACCACGGTGACCGGGCGCGTGTCGAGTTCGCCGGTCGCCTTGCCAAGCAACTCAAGCAGGGAGCGCAGTTCCTTCAGGACGGCAAGGGCTTGCGATGCCTTGCCTTCTTCTGCCGCCGTGGTGAACATGGCCTCGCCTCGTTCGATCAGTGTCTCTATTCGCGCCAGCAAGGTTGCCTGACTGCTCACTCTCGCCGTCTCCATCGTCGCCAAGGCGGCACTCAGGTGGCGTCTGGCGTGACGCTGGACGGCAGACGCACTAACCCCAAAGCGGGCAGCGATTGAGTGGGACGATGCGCCGCACGTCACTTCGGCGTCGATTGCATCCCTGTCCGGGTGCTCACAGATGGTGCAGGCACGGGCCATGCTCAGGCCCCACGCAGCGGATTGGGAGTCCGTTTGCCGCAAGGAAACAGACCGCTTTGCAGGTCTTTCGGTTGACGTGCTTGGTGTTTGCTTGGTGACTGAAGTCGCCAGCAAGAGGGCGCGTCGCTTGCTGCGCTTTCAGAACGGTTGCCCTGCCGGCCAGTAGCCATCAGGGTCGGCAAGGGACGGAAGACACCGATTCTCGATCTGTAGCCATGGTTCTTTTCTCTTGTAGGGAAGCTGGGATTCATCGTTTACCGACCCTTAGTGACCCTGGCCGAGCGTGGATTCCACGAACTCAGCATCCGCAAGGCGCACTCCGACCCATCCCCGCACGCCGTTCCGCTTGCTTGGGTCAAGCCCTTTGGCGCTGAGACGCACACCCCATTCCTTCGATCCGATGACCTTGGTCGGGCCGTATCTCTTGCGCCAACGGTCGTAGGCGTCACGGAGGTTGCCGGTCGAAGTCCACGCATCGGTATCGAAGCAGCACCCCTCATCGAAGAAGTCGCGCAGCGGGTCCATTCCAAGCCGCACGACCAGGGTCGCGTGCTTCACGACCTCAGGCACGGCTAGGCCGCACAGTTGCCACTCGTGGAAGCCCTCCACGATCCACGCGAGGATCGCCGCACCCGACTGCTCCACGTCGCAGAGCGTCGCCTTGATGCTCGGGTCCGGGTTCGCTGGCGGGTGCTCGAACGGGAAGATGACGGCCCGACGCCAGATGGCGTCATCGTCGTCTGGCATCTTCGGGACCTGGTTGGTGTGCAGCCACACCTTAGCCGTAGGCTTCAAGCTGCGGTCGCGTTCGTAGACGCGCCGCACGGTAATGCGGTCGCCGCCGGTGAAGGCTTTCAGGAGCGCCGTCGCCATGACGTTGCGAGCGCTAGCCTCCGCTGAGATCGCCATCCGCACCCCGTCAAGTTCCACGAGGTCACCACGAGTGCCGCCGACCTGACCACGCTCAAGCCAGGTCTCGGGGTTCACACTGGCCGAATAGTCGCCGAGCGTCTCGTCCACGGCGTTGCAGACGGTCGATTTCACGGCCTGCGTTGGTCCGACCATGATGAAGAAGACTTCTTCGCTCGTGTCGCCCGTTGCTGAGTAGCCGCAGGCCCGCTGGAAGGCGGCGGCAAACTCGGGGTCTCCGGTCGCCTCGGCGATCACGCGATCCCAGAGCTTCGAGCGAGCGCCGGAGATGTACGGCACAGCCGTCACCTTGCGCAGCAGATCGCCGGAGTCGTGCGGGCGCAGCTTGCCTGTTTGGAGGTCCAGCGTCCCGTTCTGGCAGTTGAGCAGGTACGGTCCCTGGTCGAAGTCGGCGGGATGCACGGCGATGCGTGGGTCGCTCTTGGCGCACTCCAGAGCCGCTTTGCGGGCGGCGCTCGACAGGCTCTTTGTCGCCCACCTCGCGAGTTCCTTGGCCTCGCCCTCGCCAGCGGCCAGTGCGGCGTCCTCAAAGATGCTCTGCAACGCTTGGCGCATCCAATCGGCTACGAGTAGCGTCTCGTCAGGCGCCCACCGGCAACCATCGTGGACGTACCAGCGGCTCTCTACGTCGCAGTACCGGACCCGCTCGCCGAAGAGTCGAACGAAGCGGTTCGCGTTGCCAGTGTCCGTGGTGCTTTCGAGAGGTTGCGGGTCGCTCTTCGTCCCCTCGACGTGCTCCGATGTCTCGGGAAGCGTCACTTTGCTTGGTCCCCGTACCCGAGCACGGCGAGCAGTTCCCGTGTCGGCACCTTCAGCAAGCGCCCTACTCGGATTACCCGAACACCTTCGCAAAGTCGGCCCCGCTCTCGGGCGAGCTGATAGCCGAGCGTGCGCCCGATGCCGAGTGCCTCGCAGGCGACCTCAACCGTGGTCACGGTGTCCCGCTGAAGCTCGCTGAGTGCCTGCGACGTCATCGGCGCGTCAGGGTTTCCAGCTCGAAGACAAGCCTTGCGTAGCGCACGGCGGCGTCCCCGCTCGGGACGTGACCACGCTCCCAATAGGCTACCGTGCTCGGGTGCACCCCCACATCCTTTGCGACCTCGGCTTGGGTCAGACCAGCACTGCGGCGAAGATGGCCGACCAGGCCACCGGCCACCAGATTCCTCATGTGCGAAAGCTCGATTATCTGACGGCCCATCGTCGTCGCCTCCAATGCTGCAAAGTTCACTGACAGGTCCAAGATAGGCACTTGACTAACACCGTGCAATAGTTATACCCTTATGTCATGGCAACTCGGACAACACAGCACACATGGGCCAGCCCGGACGGTCGACAGTGGACCGTCACTCTGACGTGGCGGGACTACGAGTGCGTCGGCTTCGCCGTCGAAGCGGTGACCGCCGACCCGGCCAGCCGCATAACTGCCGTACTTGTGCGTTCGGTCCCCATTGGGAAGTTCATGGCCGAAGCCCGTCAACACATGACCGCCAATGGAGACGCCACCGGGTCAGAGCCTCCCGTCGTTACGGGCAGCGACCGCAAGAGGCCGAACGAGCACTACCACGAAGTCGCCAACGTCTACTTCTGGGCATGGGTCCACGGGACGCCGCCGCTGGAAGCCATCATGAGTCGTTTCCACGTGTCCCACTCAACCGCCGCTCGCTGGGTACGCGAGGCTCGCGCACGCACGATTCTTGGTCCCGCCCAACACGGTCGCGCAGGCGGCTATCCGCGCTGGATCGACCCCGAACCGAAGGAGGACACGTGACGCAGGTGAAAGACGGGCTCGTGAAGAGAGGGGCGACGTGGAGCTACATCGTCCGCGTCCGTGACCCGCTCACGGGCAAGATGAAGGACCAATGGAAGGGAGGCTTCAAGACGCAGAAGGAGGCCAGGCAGGCCCGAAACGATGCACGCTCAGCGTCGGACAAGGGGACCGCCGTGGCAGCCTCAAAGATCACCACGGGGCAGCATCTTAGCCAGTGGCTTGAGGCGAGTGAGACCCGCGTCAGGCCGACCACTCTGGCGAGCTATCGGCAGCACGTCGACAACCACATCGTGTCCCGAATCGGTGGCGAGCGGCTCCAGCAACTCACGCCCATGATGATTGACCGCATGTACGCCGAACTGCTCAGAGAAGGTCGCGAATCGAAGGTCAAGGTCAAGGAAGGTGAGAAGAAGCCGAAGGGTACCGCCCTCTCTGTGAGCACTGTTAGACGCGTCGGCGCTACCTTGCACAAGGCGCTTCACGACGCCGTGAAGAAGAAGCTCATCCCCTTCAACCCCTGTGACGCTGCCGAACTCCCGAAGATTGAGAAGAACGTGGACAGCGCCGACGAACTGCACGTCTGGACACGCGAGGAGTTGGACAAGTTCCTTGCCTGCGTTGCGGACGACCGCCTATTCGCCATGTGGCGTTTGGCGGCCACCACGGGCATGAGGCGTGGCGAGCTTGCGGGCCTAACCAGACGCAACGTGAACATTGATGACGGC
Source organism: Actinomycetota bacterium (assembly GCA_003157715.1). The sequence goes on along the minus strand of PMKK01000201.1, from coordinate 9,402 downwards.
ACTGTCAACGTGCAGCGAGCGCGTGTCACCGTATCCAGCGCAGACGTGCGAGAGAGCAAGCCAAAGACGAGCCACGGACGGCGAAGCATCCCGCTCGACAACGTAACTACGGCGGCCCTGGCAGCATGGTGCGAACGCCAGCAGGCCGACCGTGACAAGTGGCCCGGCGAATGGCCTGACCACGACCTGTTGTTCACTCTCGAAGATGGATCGGCCCTGCACCCGGACTATCTCAGTCGGCGGTTCCGCACCCTAGTGAAGAAGGCCGGGGTGCCGATGATCCGGCTTCACGATGTTCGCCACACATGCGCAACGCTCATGCTGGCGGGAGGCGTTCCCGTCAAGGTGGTCAGTGAACGCCTCGGGCACTCAACCCCAGCCTTCACGATGGCCGTATATCAGTCAATACTGCCCGGCATGAGCCGTGACGCCGCACAGAGCATTTTCGGTGCGACGAAACCCGCCAGGCACCTCAAAGTCGTCAACGCCTAGCAAACGCCTAGCAAATGGCCCAGAGGGTGACAGGAGCGGAAGCACAGGTGAGAGGAAAACTGCTGCAAAACGTTGGTAGCGGCGGGAGGACTCGAACCTCCGACACGCGGATTATGATTCCGCTGCTCTGACCAACTGAGCTACGCCGCCACTGGGCTGCGAGGGCTCCCCATGCTAGCAGACTCCGCAGCGAGCCTCAATCCAGCCGTGTCCGAATCTCGGAAGTGCCGTCCATCGCGGCCAGTATCATCCGCCACGACACGCCACCATACGCCACTCTGTACAAGCCCAACGCTCACAGTTCGGCCATCGCGGGTTTGGCTTCGACGGTGAACGTAGATATACTGTGCAAGGCTTCACAAACAATCGTGGCCCTTCGGGGACACCGAGGACGTGAGACGATGCGCACGGCGACCACCCAGGCACACAGCCACTCGGCGGCGCGCATGGCCCGTTCGCGCAACCACCATACCTTTACCGCGCACGTTTGCCGTGCGCTGCATCCAAAAGTGCCCTGACACACTAGACCCCCGCTGTCGATCCCCCCTCGGCAGCCCCTTCAGGGCCGGCGGAGCCGGCGACGGCCGGCTCCGCCGCACACCATTCGCACCACTCACCGCCATCGGCGTGACTGGCTCACCCGTTCAAGGGTGACTTCCGGCGGCGCCCGGCACACGCGTCGCATCAAGCGATGCACAAGGAGTTGAGACCACATGGCACCACGTACCACCACCAAGCAATGGCTGTTCTTCATCGGTCCGGACGGCATAGTGCGCAGCACCCGCGGCCGCAATCAGGACGTGATCAACGCCGCACTCGCCTCTCAGGGCCTGGCTGGGAATCTGGTCCGCTAGACCGATCCGGGTCGGCGCGGCGGGCGGGCATACGCCCGCCCGCCGCGCGCCTTCCCTGAGCGCAGCGGGCGTCCCTCGCGGGGCGGCTCCGAGGGGGTCCGCTCGGTCGAACGAGGGGGTCTGCTCGGTTGAAAGCAGGGGTCCTTTCGAGTACCATGCACCTCGCTCCCGGGGGAGTGCCCGAGTGGTTAAAGGGGGCGGACTGTAAATCCGTTGGCGCAGCCTACCTAGGTTCAAATCCTAGCTCCCCCACCAGCAAAGCCCGGTTAGCTCAGTCGGTAGAGCACTTGCATGGTAAGCAAGGGGTCCGCGGTTCGAATCCGCGACCGGGCTCCACGAACTCCCCGCTCGAACACCCCCATTTCTCGGCCTCCCTTCGCGGCCCTTCCCCCTTCGCGGCCCTCCCTTCGTAGCCCTCCCCTGCCACTTTTCGTCCCCCTCTTCGCAGCCATCGCTCCCCGCCCTCTCGATTCGCGGCGAACGCTGTCACCCGTCACGGCCAGGCCCCCGGCCGGGGGCCTGGCCGAGTGCCGTCGAGTGCCGCGACGCGGGCCAGGCACGACCGTCCCCGGTCGCCGCGCCGATCCCCAGGCCCTAGAATGAACGCAGGCGGGCGGAGTCGACGCCAGGGCCGGCCGGCATGCCTCGGGGGGAGCGCGAATGGACGCGGGGGAGCACACCGACACGGTCCCTGCCGGGCGGTCCGACGCTGGCACGCCCGGGCAGACCGACACCGAGCAGACCGACGCGGCGTCGCGGCAGGCCGGTATGACCCCGCCAGGGTGGTATCCCGACCCCTGGGGCCAACACCGCGGCCGCTTCTGGGACGGCGCCGTCTGGACCGGCTACGTTGCAGAAGAGCCCTTAGATGCGCCCTCCGCACGGACGTCGGTCACGCCGCAGGGGCCGACGCGCACCGCTGCCGCCCGGCTCCGCCGCCACCATCTCGCGGGTCGACTGCTCTGGCACCTCTACGCGATCCCGATCACGTTGGCTCTGGTGGCCTCGGCCGTCTCGGAGGTCCAGACCCTGGGAGCAGCCGGAGTCGTCGATCTGATCGTCAGCGCTCCTTCACTTGTGGTTCTCTACCTGCACGCCTGGGACAAGAAGGTCCTCTCTGCCTCGTTCTGGAAGCCCTACGCCTTTGGCATGATCGCGTGGGACCTGGTCTTCAACCTGCTGATCGCACCGACAATCTCGAGCCAGAGTCCGGGGCTCAGCGATCTGTTCGGGCTGGTCGTCAGCCTGCCGCTCTACATCGCCCTCTTCAGATACGCCTACAGAGATTGGGACGCCACAGAATCGAGCACCGACCGACCGTCTTTCGCGTCGGAGCTCGACGAGGCTCAGCGCTCGATGCGCAAGAAGCGCAGAGCTCGCCGCAATCGCATTCTGACGGCTCTTCCAGGACTTGCGGCGCCCGCCTTCATCGTCCTGCGCTCCTGCTTCGTGCTGTCCGCGGCGCTCGCGGTGCGGCCGGAGCTTCGCGGCATGCGCTTCAACGGCGACGCCTCAGCCCACACGCGGATCCTGGTCGCCGGCCTCGACCTCGCCATGGCCGTCGTCATCTGCCTGGCACTGAGGGTCGTAGCACTGCCGAGCCGCCTCTCCCGGCGTACCGGTACCACCGCGATGGTGATCACGCTGGTCCCCTTCGGGGTGGCCCTCAATCTCTGCGCGAGCGGCATCGCGGTCCTGCCCAACGCGATCCTCGCGATCTCGCTGGCCTTCACGCCGGGCATCGCGCTGGTGCGCCTGCGCCGGCCATGGGGTGGCCCGGCGGCGGATGCGGTCGCTCCCGAGAACGGCGCCGCTGCGGCGCAACACAGCCGCCTCTGGACGCTCGTTGCCCTCCCGGGCCTGCTCGGGCCGGCTCTGCTGACCGGAGGCAGCGTTCTGTCGGCCACCGCCTGGTGGTCGTATTGGGCTGTCCTGCCGTCCGGCCCCGACGGCGACTGGCTCGCGCGCGGCGGACTGGTGCTGAACGGTCTCGCGCGCGGCCTCGCCCTGGGCATGGTCGTGGTGGGCATCGTGCTTTGTCTGGCGCTGGTCGCCACCGTCACACCGCGGCGCTTCCGCAAGCGGTCGATCGCCGGCGGCGCGCTGGCCTGCGGCTTGTCGCTCCTTCTTCTGGTGGTCGCCCTGCAGCCCGACGCTCTCAGCCCCAACTGGGCCGGCTATGCGGCGAGCGGTGGACCTTTCAGGAACGTCACCGCGACCTGGACCCAGCCCAAGGCGCCGGCAAGCCAGGCCGGCCGTGAGTCGTCGACGAGCTTCTGGGTGGGGCTCGACGGCTGGGAGAACGGCACGGTCGAACAGATCGGCACGTCCCTGGACGGCTGGGCCTGGTTCGAGATGTACCCGGGTCCATCGCGGCGGATCGACATGCCGGTGGTGGCTCCCGGTGACGTCGTGACGGCGAGTGTCACGCGCCGCGGCCCGCACACGTTCGTGCTCAAACTGGTGGACAGAACGACCCGAAGCTCGTTCACGACCACTCAGAGCAGCAAGCGGGCGGTCAGCGCGTCGGCCGAGGTCATCGCGGAGGCGCGATCGTCGGATGCAGGGCAGATGCCGATCGACGCTTTCGGACTCGTGCGGTTCGCACGCTGCACCGTTGACGGGCTGCCGCTCGGCGCCTATCACCCGAACGACTCGGAGATCGGTTCGAGCCGCCTGGCTCGCGAAACCACGACCTCCGCCCTGACCGGCGGCGGCAGCGCTTTCACCGTCGCCATTTCGTCGGACTCTCCATCGGTCTGGACGCTCTTCGGGCGCGTCGTGCGTCACTCGCTGCCAGCTGAGTCCTGGCATGGCGTGCTGACCGCGCTCGCTCTCGTCTGGCTGGCGGTCCTCGCGCTGGCTCGCGGCTGGCAGGCACGACGCGGCGCGTCGCCTTCTGGTAGTGCGGGCCTCCCCGGTCTTGGTAGGATCGCCGCATGATCCGACCAAGCCATGAGGGCCGTCCCCGTGGGTCACGAGCGGACCGCGTCATGAGCGCGGCACCATCGGCCTTCGCGACTGTCACGGCGCCCGGCCGAACGCCACAGTGACGGCCGCTTACGTCGCTCTGCTCGGAGCCGGCCTCGCCATCCTGGTGACCGCCCTGCTGGCCGCCGGCGGCCGTCTGCCGCGTAACTACGTCGTCGGCATCCGCACGCCCAGCCTCCTGCGCAGCGAAGAGGCCTGGCGCACCGGTCACGCGGCCGCGGCTCCCTGGCTCGAGGCCGCCGGCGCCGTGGTAACCATCGGCGCCGTCGCCCTGCTCGCCACGCGTCCGAACGAACTGGCGAGCGGCCTCTGCCTGCTCGTGCTGACGGGCATCATGGGCGTGCTGGTAGGGGTCGGGACGCGCGTGGCGGGACGCGCCGCCCGCGAGACCGGGTAGGCCGCGTGGCCCGCGCCCAGGCCGCCTGCCGCCGTTGCCGCACGACCCCGCGGCGGCTAGGCTCTCGGCCATGACTGCCGACCGCCTCCGCGTCCTGATCGTCGCCAACATGTACCCGTCGGCGGCGAGCCCCTCCTACGGCGTGTTCGTGGCCGACCAGGTCGCGGGGCTGCGGGCGACCGGCGCAGTCGAAGTCGAAGTGTTTCACTGGGACGCCCGCCGGCGGCCCTGGCGTTACGCCTTGGCCGCCCTCGAGCTCGCGCTCACCGACGTCGAGGCCGACATCGTGCACGCCCACTACGGCTTGTCGGGGATCGTCGCGCTGGCCGCGCCGCGGCGCCTGCCGCTCGTGCTCACCGTTCATGGACGCGACTGCCACCACCCCGTCGTCAAGCGGCTCACGAGCCTCGTCGCGCGGCGCGCGGCGGCGGTCGTGGCCGTCTCCGACGAACTCGCCGCGCGCTGCCCCTTCCCCGTCGCGGCCGTCATCCCGCCGGGAGTCGACCTCGAGCAGTTCCGTCCCCTGTCACGCGCCGAGGCGCGCGGCCGCCTGGGGATCGGCGCGCGACCGGGACAGCGCCTAGTCGTCTTTCCCGCCGACCCACAACGACCCGAGAAGCGCTACGCCGACGCGCGGGCGCTCATCGAGCGTCTGGCCGCCACTCGCCCCGAGGTCGAGCTCAAGGCGGTCTTCGGGCGCCCGCGCGCCGAGATGCCCTGGTGGCTGAATGCGGCCGACGCGGTGGTCGTCACCTCGCAGCGCGAGGGCTACGGGCTGGCCTGTGTCGAGGCGCTGGCCTGCGACGTGCCGGTGCTGAGCACCCCGGTGGGAGTGGCGCCTACGCTGCTGGCCGGCATCGAAGGCTGCCTGTGTGCGCCCTTCGACGCGGCGCGCTGGAGCGAGCATCTCGACGCGCTGTTCACCGCCGGCGAGCCCCGGGTAGCCGGACGCGCCGTGGCGGAGACCCAGAGCCTGCGCGCAGCGGCGCGCCGGACCCTGCAGCTCTACCGAAGTCTTTAGGCTCGAGTGACGCGATAGCCGGCGACCTGATCGTCGTCGGCCAGAATGCTCGCGAGCTCACCTTCGTGCGTCACCCGCGCCTGCAGCCTGTACTCCTCGCCGCCGATGTTCACGACGTGCCCGGACCGGGCCGCGAACGGGAGGCAGATGCGAGAGGCGATGCCGCGCTGACGAACGTCTTGAAGGGCCATCCTGAAAGCTTCGTACTCAATGTGGCCATTCGTTGTCACGCTATGTCTATCGGGTCACGTACGGACAAGCTTTATGGGTCGCGGGGCCTCTTCCGTGCCCAGTACTGGCGACGCCTGAAGGCAGGGATCGGACTGCGCGTCGCAAGCGACCGCGAAGCTCAGTCCTGACAGCGGAACTGGTGGTCTTCCTCGACGCGGAGCGTGTGACAGCCGCTGCAGCGCAGCGTGTAGGTGTAGCCGAGAGCCACGCCGTGGGTCTCGCAGAAGTCGATCTGGGCGCCGAGCACCTCGAGCTCTTCCTCATCGCAGACCGCGCATGGCGTCAGCACCTCGTCGCCGAGCCGGTAGCTCTGTCGCAGACCGGCCATGGCCTCGCGCTCGCCGGGGTGAAAG
>PMKK01000201.1:0-3052 GCA_003157715.1 Actinomycetota bacterium | reverse complement strand
GCGAAGGCCCGCAGGTCGACCTGGTCGACCTCTTCGGGAGGCCGCACCTTGGGCGGCCGGCCGCGACGCCGCGGCTCGTCGGTGGCGACAAGCCCGAGCATGCCGATGTCGGGGTTCGACCGCAGCGCGGCGGTCACCACGTCGAGCCAGCCGGGCGCGAAGACCAGGTCGTCCTGCACGCGCACGAGGATCTCGCCGCTGGACATCTGGAAGGCCGTGTCGAGGCCGCAGTGCGCCATCTGGCGCTCGGCGATCCCGGCCTCGAGAGCGATCGCCGACACGTCGCCGCGCAAATAGTGGCGCGTGATGTAGGAGACGACGTCTTCGCGGTGCTGGGCGGCAAGCACGACGACCTCGACGTCGACGTCGATGGTCTCACGCAGGCGATGGAGCGTGGCGCGCAGTGCGCCCACACCGTGGGTCGAGACGACCGCGATGCTCACCGGGCTCGCCGGACCCCCAGCCGCCTCTCGTGGCAGCGCTGATTTGAGCGCTTCTTGTGAATCCTTGTGCAAGGTGACCGGAGTGTAACACGAGTGCAGCGCTGCGATTGGCACATCTGCCCGGGGTGGCCTACAATCTGACGGCGTTCTTGCGCGGGCCGACGTAGCTCAGCTGGCAGAGCACATCACTCGTAATGATGGGGTCCTCGGTTCGATTCCGAGCGTCGGCTCCAAGAACTTCCCGCAGAACGCGGATCCTGCCTCTTCCCCGTTCCCACCAGGCACGCCGAGTCACTCGACGTACGACTTCTGGCCGGCGTCTTCGCAGGGGGAGCCCACTACCGCCAGCCGCGACAGCCTACGTCACAGCGGTCTGGACGACGACCGGCTGAGATGCGATGTCGTCCCATCGCCCAGGCCCACCCGAGGCTCGCCATTCAGTGGCCTCCGGCACCTCGTGGAACTCCAGCAGCTGTTGGCCACCGAGAATCCCCAGAGCCTCACGCACTTCGCCGGGTGTCGCGTAGAAGAACTCGCGGCGCGGGTTCACGAGGTTCACGCGTCGGTCGAGGAAGGCATCGTGGAGGTTGCCCTCGAGGCTTACCGCGTCATCGCTGAAGATCAGAGCGTGGACGTCGTAGTGGAAAGGCACGCTGGCGTCGCCGAGCTCGCGGACGCGGTCCATCGGTTCCAATCGGCGTGTCATGCCGATCTTCACCATGCGTTCGCCAAAGCTGCCGACGTTCGAGATGACGTAGACGTAGCCGGCTCGGATGTTGGCCGCGCGTTCCTCCACGCCCTTGATCGCCGCTGCGATCTCCTCGAGCTTGGCCTGCATGCCAGCAGCGCCGACTTCGTCGCCCTGTTCCCGGAGCTTGGCAAACGCCGAGAGGTAGTGTGACTGCTCCTTGGCGAGCCGCGCCTTCTCGGCCTCGAACTCGCGGCGCGCCTTGTCCTCTTCACGTTGGCGCTCGCGTTCCTCGCGGAGTCGCTCCTTCTCCTCCTCCTTCTTGGCGAGGTAGTCGGCGGTCAGCTCCAGCTCATAGACGCGCAACCGGTGGTACTCGTCGGTGATGGCGATGTGCATGGTCACGCCGAGCTTGGCGATCGTCCCCCGCGACTTGTCGAGTCGCGACACAGCAGAAGCCAGCGCGTAGGGCCTCATCGTGCGCACGGCATTGTCGGCTTCGGCGTTGTAGGCGCGCAGCATCAGCTTCGAAAACTCCTTGACCATCTTGGCGCCCTGCTGCGTCGAGCCATTCACGGTCCAGTTCGTGTCGGCCTGGACCGCTCGTCCGTCACGAGCAAGGGTCTTGATAGCGTCCTGGTTCTGCTTGAGCTGTGCCTGGTAGGCGACGGCGTCCTGGAGCGGATGGTTGTACTCGTAGATGCCGACCTCCTGAAGCAAGGCGGTCTCCTCGGTCTCGACAATCTTGGCGCGGGCCGCCGCAACCTGCGCCGCCACACCGGCCAAGTGCGCGTCTGCCGCCGCGATCTCACGCTGCAGTTCGTCGACTCGAGCTGAGAGAGCCTGAGTCTGGATAGAGAGCTGGTAGGCGTCGGCCCCCTTCAGGTAGTCGACCCACTCTCGCAGGGTCTTGTTGTCCGCCTCGACCGTCGGCACCCTGTCGGCCAGCGGTTTGAGGTGGTTGTACCATTGCTGGAGTTGGGCGTTCGCGTTCTCTAGCTCTTCGATCCGTTGCTTACTGCCCATTGGCTCGTCTCCCGCGGCGAAGCGTTCCGTAAAGAGTCGCTGACTCGGGGCGTGTGATCCGGCAAGGCGAACGTCCGACGCACGCGGACCCCCCGATCGCCTGGCGCCAGTCTACTACCAGTCGCGAACGGCGAAAGGGCCGCCCCTCGGACGGCCCTCGCCGGGTTGCCCGGTCACCGTGTCTTGTCGCAGTCGGCTCCCTGCTGGCAAACATGGTGACCCGCGAACGGTGTGGGCAAGGCTGCGGGCGCGCGACTTCTGGGATCGGCTGCTCGGCGTCTACTTCGCCGCCTTCAAGCCCAAGTCATGCCGAACAAGGGCAGCGTCGGTCTTGACTGTCTGCGCATCACGAGTGAACTGCGACGCCCAAGACGACGCGCTCAGTAGGTTGACCGACGACAGACTTTCGAGGTCGCCCGTCAATGACCCCACGGCGCCGATTAGGGCGTGCGCATCGGACACGACGTCAGAAGGCCAGCGGTATTCGGTCAGCTTCGCTGTGCCTGCCTCAAGCGCGGCAATCGCCGGCTGTGCCGACTTTTCGGCTTGAGCGCCCGTCTCGCTTGAGGGCCACGCCGCCGCCGTCTTCGAAAGCGCGCCGAGCGCCCTGTTGAGCTTCGTCGCCACCGCGAGATACGCGGTCGCTGCCGCCTTCGCTAGGGATATCGTCGCGCTGGACGTAGGCGTTGCCGTGACGGTGATCGTGGGCGCCGGAGTCGACTGCACACTCGCGGTGCTGTTGCCGCAGCCGCTTGCGGTCAGAACGAGAACGACCGCCACCAGCCCTAGTGATGCCGGAATCACCCTCATGCTCCCCCTCAGTCGACAGACTGAGTCTACCCGTCGTCCCCAGTCGACTCTCTGCCTGAACCCTAGTGTCGCGTTCTCCAAGTAA
>PMKK01000259.1 GCA_003157715.1 Actinomycetota bacterium | reverse complement strand
GTCACGTCGGCCATCACGTGCTCGTCGTCTAAGGCCACGCCGGCCACGAGGCGGTGGCCCTGGCGGATGATCTCGGCGTCGAGCACCAGCTTGGGCAGGTAGAGCAGCTGGGCCGAGTCGAGCATGCCGGCGCCGGTCAGCAGGTCGGCGCCGGCGAGCATCGTGGCGAGCGCCATGGGCGCGCCGTCCGAACCTGTCTGGACGCAAAGCTCCTTGGCGTCGGTGCTCAGGCCGCAGCTCAGCACCGGAACGCCGTAGTGGCGACCCATCTCGGTGAGCGCGAGGTTGAGCAGGATCTCCTCTGGCCCGGCGGTGGCGTAGGTCGAGGTGCGCATGTCCATGACGCCGGCGTTGCCGACGTAGATGAGCGGGCAGCCCGGCACGGCGAGCTGCAGGATGGCAAAGGCGGCGAGCTCCTCGGCGTTGGTCTGGACGATCGCGCCGGCCTGCGTGATGGGGGCGGTGGCACCGGCCAGGGCCAGACTGTAGACGGTGATCGGCACGCCCTGCTCGGCGAGCAGGATGGCCGCCTCGAGGCTGTCGGCGTCGTGCTGCAACGGGCTCACGGGACAGTAGACGATCGAGAAGATGGGGCGCTCGGGCTGCCAGATACCTCCGGGGCTGGCGGCGGCCAGCATCTCCATCACGTAGGGGACGTCGGCCGGGTCGGTGACCTCGCCCTCGACGTGCTTGCCGCTGCCGGCGAGCATCGCCTGCAGACCGCGCAGCGACTGCAGGCGGGGATCCTCGTCGCAGGGGTAGGCGGTGTACCACAGGACCCCGATCTCATCGAGCGCGTCGGCGACGGTCATCGCCTCGAGCAGGTCCTGGGCGGTCGACGGGCGACGTTCGCCGGTGCGGTGGTCTAAGCACATGGCGCCCATGCCGTCGTGGGTGGCATACGAGCGGCTGTGGTCGAGCAGCGCGTCCTTGCCGGGTTCGCGGGCCGCCAGCAGCACCGTCTTGGGCGCGCGGGCGATCGCCGACTCCACGAGATCGCCCGGGAACCGGACGATCTGCGTCTCGTCGTCGACCAGGGCGCCCGCGTCTCGCAGCAGCGCCTGGGCGCGGGCCAGCGGCACGCGCACGCCGACCTCGGAGAGCAGGCGCAGCGACTGCTCGTGGACATACTGGATGGCGGCCTCGTCGAGCAGGCTCAAGCGCGGTCGCAACTGGGCGCCGGCGAAGGCCTGCGTGAGCTGTTCTTTCATCTGGTTCCTTTCGGGCGTCGGTCCGAGTCGCGCCTCGGCGCCGTGCCGGCCTGCGATGTCGTGCCGGTTGTCGGTGCCGTGCCGGCCTGCGGTGTCGCGCCGGTTGTCGGCGCCGTGCCGGCCACCATCCTCAGGCGACGCCGACGAGGCGGTCGGTCTCTTCGACGATGGCGTGGATGGCCTGCTTGACGTCGTCGTCCAGCTGCACCGGCTGGTAGCCGGCCAGCACCTCGCGGGCCTTAGCCAGGCAGCGGCTGTGAAGGTCGCTCGAACCGCGCTCCTGCCACTCCTCGCGCACCCGGCGGTCGAGGAACTCGGGCTGGGAGAGCTCGCGCATGTGATGCAGCGTAGCGTCGAGCGAGAGAAAGTCGCCGAAGGCGCCCACCTGGGCGATGTCGTCGACAGCCAGGGTCTCGTCTGAGACCGTGATGCCGCCGACGCAGTGCTTGATCATGCGCGCGAACTCGTTGTCCATGACGAACTGTCCGCAATCGAAGGTGACGCCCGACTCGATCATCCCTGAACCGTAGATCAGGTTGGCTCCTGCCAACGCTGCCATGATGCCGGTGAGGGTCTTCTCGTGGCCGACCTGCGCGTCACCGAGTTTGGAGTCCGCCTACAAGCCGGCGACGAAGCTCGGCAGCAGGTAGCGCCGCGCCATCTGGGCCACGGCGGCGCTGATCATGGCGAGCTCGGGCGAGCCCACGCAGGCGGCCGCGAGCTTCAAGTCCATGGCGGTGGTCGAGCTGCCGTAGATGCACGGTGTGCCGCGCTCGGTGAGCTGCGCCAGGGTGATGCCCGACAGCACCTCGGCGTTGTGCGTGACCAGCGTGCCGGCCAGCGTGACGGGCGACGAGCCGCCGGCCATCGCCATGCTGAGGATGTTGTTGGGAATGCGCCAGCGGGCCGTCTCGATGATCACCTCGGTGGCTTCGTGCGGCAGCTTGAGCGGGCTCACTGGGCAGACGCCGTTGTAGACGATCGGCCGGCGGCGCAGCTCGTCTTCGCCGCCGGCTATCTCGGCCGCCATGCGAAAGATGGCCACCGTCTCTACGCGCGAGAGCGGGCCGATGCCGATCGGCTTGGTGGTGTTCAGGTACTGCGCCTCGGCGTTGTGCACGGCGCAGGTCTCGGGCGGTACGTCTTTGGCGCCCACCGCGATCTCGTGGGTGTCGATGTCCGACAGATAGTCGTTCAAGCGGGCGATGTCGGCGATGTCGGCCCTGGTAGAGTCGCGCAGCTCGCCGGTGTACGGGTCGACCACCCTGATGCCCTCGCTGAAGTTGGTGAAGGCGACCCGCCCCGGTTCGAGCACGATGTCGTTCTTGGGGTCACGGCCGCAGAGCACGAACTTGCTCGGGGCTGAGCGGATGGCGTCTTCGACCACGTGCGGCGGCAGGCAGACGATGTGGCTCTCGCGGTCGACGTCGCAGCCGCCGTCGGCGAAGATGTCGAGCGCCTCGTCGGCTTCGACGAACACGCCGGTGCGTTCGAGCACCTCGAGGCTGGCGAGGTGGATGTCGCTGAGCTCGGACTCGGTGAAGACGTTGAGGCTCAGGCCGCCGCTGCGCGGCCGACCGGCGAACAGGTTGCGTTTCACACTGCTGCCTCCGGTCTTGGCGTGCGCAGATCACACAGACGGCGGTTCACGCGGACACCTTCGGTCGGGGGCTCACGGCGCCGACCGGCCGCGCGGCGCCGACCGGCTGCGCGGCGCCGACCGACTGCGCGGCGCGGGAGGCGGTGTGCTCGGTGAACTTCTGGACCGAGTTGATCGGTACGTCGAACAGCTCGCTGATGTGGAACTTGGCTTCGATCGCGCCGGGTTCGCTGGGGTAGGTGAGCTCCTGCACGGGAATCAGTCCCAGGCCGAACTCGCGGCGTGCTTCGTGCATGATGAGCGGGTCGGAGAGTTCGGCGGGGCTCACGCCGAGCCGTCCGGCGACGTGTGCCTTTGCCTGCTCCAGGCGCATCCCTCGGGTCATTTGCATGCGGGCCACCAGATCTCCAGCGGTTCTCATGCCACCCATACCCGAGGCAAGCGCATGGCTGCAGGCCATGCCGAGCGGGTCGCCGACACCCACCTACAACCCGTCGAGCCGCCCGACCTGGCGCATGGCGCGCGACACGCGGGCGACCGCGTCGGCCGGCGGATACGGCGTCATGGGTACCCCGCCGACGCCCATGCCGACGTTCATGTGGACGGGGATCTCGGCTTCGTCGACGCACGGCTTGACGATCGTCAGGGCGCGCGCCACGTTCCAGGCGACCGACCTGGTGGTGTTGACGTTGACGGCCGGTCCGAACATGGTCACGCCGGCTTCGGCGGCGACCTTGACCAGGTCGCGCGGCCACAGACCGGCGAGGCGGCGGCCGTGGAACTCGAGCTCGCCGTGCATGCCGAGCACGAACTCGCTGGCCATGCCGAGCTCGATGCCGATGTCGGGATGCCGGCTCTTGATCTCCTCGACGGCCCGCAGGGCGGCGAGCAGATCGGCGTCGCCGGCGGCGCCGGCGGTGTCGAAGTCGAGACCGTCGGCGCCGGCCTCGATCATGCCCTCGGCGACGAAGACCATGTCGCGCACGGCATGTTCCATGGCCTCTTCCTGGGCGGCCCGGGCTTCGGCGATGCGGCCCAGCGGCATGAGCTCGGACCAGTTGGCCACCGGGCCGTCGGGCTGCGAGTAGCGGCCCAGGTCGGGCATGGCGCCGTACTGCAGCGGCGCCACCAGATTGAGCTGGGCGTTCTTCATGGTCTGGGTCTCGAACGAGAGGATGGTCTTGATCGCCTTGTAGGAGTAGTCGATGTGGTAGAGCTCGATGATGTCGGCGCCACGGTGGCTCTGGTAGCTGTAGAGCTCGTCGAGCCGCGTGCCGGAGTCGAGGTTGCCCGAGCCGTCGCACGACAGCACCAGCTCGTCGCCCACGTCGACCGCGCTGAACTTGGCGTTCGAGGCGAAGATCTCGAGGAGCTGCTCGAGGTCTTCGGGCGCAAGCGGCTCGGTCTTGGCCTTCTTGGCGCCGAACGCGGTCGCCTCTTCGAGGTCGGCGCGGATCTCGCTCGGCGTCATGCGCACGAGTGAGCCGTCGCCCAGGCGCGTCGTTACGCTGTGCTCCATAGCCCCTCCCGGTCGTGCCCGCCGGTGCCTGCCACCTCGGCGAGCGCCCCCGACTGCGACAGTCGACTGCGACAGTCAAGTCACCGCGACAGTTAAGTCAGTCGGATGAATAACTCGCGTGGTAGTCTACGTGACGCGAGCCGGGGGGTGTCAAGCGGCGGCGGTGCGGATTGCCGGCGGCGCGGACGCCGAGGTCGTGACGCCGGCCGTGCGGATGCCGAGGTCCCGATGCCCGCCGTGTGGATATACTGCGCTGCGGTGCCCAAGACGAGGAGGGTCGCATTGCCACGCGAGACCAAGACGAGTCGCCGCTGGAAGGTGGGTGACCGGCCCGCCGCCGGCGTCGATCCCACGGCCGCCCTGTCGCCCACGGCGGCCCGCATCCTGGAGGCCAGCAAGCGCCTGCTCGACGAAAAGGGCTTCGCCGGCCTCACCTTCGAGGCGATCGCCGCCGAGGCGCACGAAAACAAGGCCAGCATCCGCTACCACTTCGGCAACAAGGCCGGGCTGATCGAGGCGCTGGCGGACTCGGTGGTCCACGACGATAACGTGGCGCTGCTCAAGGCGCTGGGCAAGCCCGGCGTCAGCGCTCCCGATACCACCCCCGACCGCGTCGCCACGCTGCTGGCCATGCACCGGCGCTCGACGAAAGGCCAGCAGGGCTACCGGCGCTTCTGGGATCTGTTCCCGCAGCTCGTCCGCGACGAGGAGCTGCGGCCGCGCATGGCCGAGCTCTACCGCTGGTATCGCGACCTTGACGAGTGGGCCATGGCGCCCGACGCCAGCGCCGAGCTCAAGCGCCAGCTCGACCCGCTGTGCGCCATCACGGTGGCCGTGTGCGACGGTCTGGCCGAACAGATCGCCGCCGACCGCGAGTTCGACGTAGATGCCGTGTTCGACTACTGGGAGGGCGTCGTGCGCGAACTGCGCGAGCGCGCCTTTCGGGCTGCGGGGATCGAGCCTTAGGCGCCTCGGGCCTCTGTCACCCCAGGATGAGCCGCTGCGGGTCGACCTCGTCGCGCAGGATGCGCAGCTCCTCGGCCGTGGGCGGCGGAGCGTCGGTGGCCCGCGAGACATCGAGGGCGAAGCCGGTGTTCTCCACGATGTGCTCGTCGCTCACGCCCGGATAGCGCTCGGCCAGGTACATCTCGTGGCTGACCTCGTCGAAGCGCAGCACGCAGAGGTCGGTGACCACGGCGAGCGGGCCGCCGCGGGCGAAGCCCGCCCGGGCCCGCGAGTCGCCGCCCTCGAGCCAGCCGGGGCTCGTCAGGTAGTCGAGCTTCTCGACGAACTTGCGGCGTCCGTGTTCCATGAAGACGATGAAGGCCGACGCCAGCGAGGCCGCGTCGCAGGCGCCGCCGCTGCCCGAAAACCGCACCTTGGGGTGCTCGTAGTCGCCGATGCAGGTCGAGTTGAGGTTGCCGAAGCGGTCGATCTGGGCGGCGCCCAGAAAGGCGATCGTGTGCAGCCGCGGGCTGGCGATGTAGGAGAAGGCCTCGATGATACCGGCGTTGATGCAGGTGCCGTCCATCACCCGGGAGTCGGCTACCGCCAGGGGGATCTCGTCGAGCGAGGGGTCGATGCCGCCGGTCTCGACGAAGACCGTGCTGGCCGGCGCGTGGATGCGCTTGGCGCAGCCGGCGGCCAGCAGCGCCACGCCGGTGCCGGCAAACAGCACGTCGCCGTCCGAGATGAAGCGGCCGGCGGCGATCGCCATCATCTCGCGCGGGGTGAACTGCGGGGCGCCGGTCGTCGCGCCGGTCGTCGCATCGTGGTCGACGGTCATCGCGTCACCCTCCATCTCAGCGCCGGTCCAGGC
>PMKK01000276.1 GCA_003157715.1 Actinomycetota bacterium | reverse complement strand
CCAGCCGGCCCAGCCGGGCCGCCGGACCGTCAGCTCGACGGTCAACCGCTCGCCGGCGGCCAGCTTGACCTGCGGCCACAGCGCCCCGTGACGCAGCTCGACGGGCACCGCGACTCCTGCGTCCGAGCGCACGGTCACGCCGGCTATCCGCCCGGCAAACCCGGGCAGTGTGACGCGCCCCAGCGCGTCGGCGGTGGAAACGAGGCGCGGCGCCGGCCAGGCGAGCAGTGCGGCCCCCGCCAGGGCGCCGCACAGCACCACGACGACAACGACGACCGTGATCACCCAGAAGCGTGCTCGCATACGTCGACCGGCCTCCCGCACGCCCTCGGCTCGGAGCGCGCGATCACATCGTAGGTACAGGGGGTCTGCAGCCCGAGGGACGAACCTCGCGGCGCCTTTACTCAGGCGATTGTACCCCGCCCGCACCCCGCCCGCGGCTCCGACCGGCGTAGCGCTCGCCCGACCGGCGTTGGCTCTCCCGACCGGCGTGGCGCTCGCCCGACCGGCGTGGCGCTCGCCCGACGGGCGACTACCCGCTCGAAGACGACTGGCCACCCGAGGGCGGCTGGCCACCCCCGCCCTGCATGCCCTTGCTCAGCGCCGCCGCGACAGCGCTCTTCTGAGCGCTCGTGATGGTGCCCTTCGAGACGAGCGTCGCGAGAGCCGGCTCGAACATGCCGCCCTGCCTCTGAGGCTGCGCCCCGGGCGAGGGCGAGGCGCCTCCCGAAGGCTGGTTGCCGGTCATCGAGCTCGCGATGGCGCTCACCACAGCCTTCTCCTGGGCGCCCGTGATGGTGCCGCCGGTCACGAGCGAGGCGAGCTGACGAGCGATCATGCTCGCGGGGTCACCCTGGCTCGGCTTGCCCGAGGCTTGACCGGTAAGTGTCGCGGCCGCCTTCGAAGAGCCGCATCCGGCCAGGGTCAGACCCGTCGCAACGACGCCCAGCGCGAGCAGCGCGATGACGGCCTTGACGGTGATCGACTTGCGTAGCGTCACTGTGACTCCTTTGGTTGTCGCTTAAGCGAGCGCCGGGGGCCGCCAAGGGCCCCCGGCGCGGGTGCGCCTCTTGTCGCTGCAGCGGGTCGCCCCGCCTCAGGCGATGGCCTGCGCGACCAGCGGCTGCGCGACGAACGGTGCGCTCTCGCGAAACCGCCCATCGCTGCCCACCACGACGCCGGCGTCCAGCCACAGGCGGCGGGAAGCGCGGGCCGCCATCTGCGTGTCGTGAGTGACCATGACGATCGTCTGGGCGTGCTCCCGCCAGAGTTCCTCGAGCAGTGCCATGATCTCGTCGCGCGTACGCTCGTCGAGGTTGCCGGTNNGGCTCGTCGGCCAGGATCACGCGCGGAGAGCGCACCAGCGCTCGGGCGATGGCGACGCGCTGCTGCTCGCCGCCGGACAGCTCGGCAGGGGCGTGGCGGGCGCGATCGGCAAGACCGACACCGGCGAGTGCGGCTCGCGCTCGCCGGACGCGCTCGGCCGCCGGCACCCTGAGCGGCACCAGCGCGGTCTCGACATTCTCCTCGGCGGTCAGGGTGGGGATCAGGTTGAACGCCTGAAAGACGAAGCCGAAGGCCTCGGCCCGCAGACGGCTGAGCTGCGCCTCGCGCATGGTCGCGAGGTCGCGGCCGTCGAACCACACCGACCCCGAGCTGGGGCGGTCGAGCGCGCCCAGCATCTGCAGGAGAGTGGTCTTGCCCGACCCGGTCGAGCCCTGGATGGCGAGGAACTCGCCGGCGGCGATCGACAAGTCGATGCCGTTCAGAGCGGCCACCTTCTTCTTGGCACCGTCGTAGCGCTTCGAGACGCCTTGCAGTTCATAGAGCATGACAGAAGATCCTTTCGATTCGCTTGTCAGTCGACCCGGCAGAGGGCGTCGGCGGGACTCAGCGCAGCGGCGCGCCAGCCCCCGAGGGCCCCGGCGATCAAAGCGCCACCGACAGCCAGGGCGATGGCCACGAGCAGCAACTGGGGGCTGATCGCGGCGTGGAGATAGACGGTGACCGTGTTGGCCACACTCTGGATGACCCCTCCGGGACCGCCGGGCGGGCTCGCCGCGCCCGAGGTGCCGGCGACCGTCGCCTGAAGGCTCGGCGACAGCCGACCGACGAGCTTCGTGGCGCCGAACGCCAGGACGATGCCGGCAAGGCCGCCGGCGATCCCCGTGACGAAGGCCTCGCCGAGGACCTGAGAGACGACGCGCCGGCTGCGCCAGCCGAGCGCCTTGAGCGTGCCGAACTCGCGCACACGCCGGCCCACGCCCGACAAGGTCAGCAGGCTGGCTACGGCCACCGCGGAGATCAGCGCCGCTATCTCGAGCCACTTGCCGAGCTGACTCGACAGCTTCGAGGCGCTGCTGAGCGAGCCGCTGACCTGGTTTGCCAGGTCCTGAGCGGTCGTGACCGTGGCGCCCGAGACGGTCTTCTTGATCTCGGCCTTGACGGTAGCGATCTGGGTGGCGCTGGTCGCCTTGACGTAGATCTCGTTGACCTTGCCCTTCTCGCCGGCGATGGTCTGCGCCTGGACCAAGGGCATGTAGACGTCGACCGACGAGCTCGCCGACTTGGTGAGGCCGATCACCTTGAAGGAGACGCCGGCGATCTTCATGGTGTCGCCGAGGGCGACGCTGTTCTGCTTGGCGTAGGCGGCATCGAGTACGACGACCTTGGCGCTGGTCTCGCTCTGCGTGAACGTGCGGCCGCTCGCCAACGTCGTCGAGCTGAGCGGCCCGACGGTCTGGTCGCTCACGTCGACGCCGGCGATCGAGAAGCTGCTTATCTTGATCGGCGACTGGCTGGGCGTGGCCGAGCCGCTGTTCGAGGTTGACGGCTTTGCCGCAGAGCCGGACGTGCCGGAGCCCGAGACTTTGGCGAAGTGGCCGCTGACGTGCATCGACGACAGGGTGAGCCCGCCGACCGCCGAGCTCACGCCCTGCAGGGCGCTGACCGAGGAGACCTTGGCGGCAGGCAGCAACGCCAGACCCATCGTGCTCGTGACGCGATCGCGCGCAAAGCTCTGGCCCTGCTTCTTCTGGCTTCCCGGGTTCATCGCGAACTGCTGGGGGCCACCCGACCCGCGCTGCGCGGTCTTGCTGACGCTGATGTCGGTGCCCACCCCGTACAACGAGTGCAGCACCTGGTTCTGAGCGGAACGCACGCCACCCGCGCTCGCCGAGACGGTCACCACCAGGCAGACGCCCAGCGCCAGACCGAGCGCCGTCAGGACCGCCTGCCGATGCCGATGGCGCAATTCGCGAAACAGGTATTTCAGGAACAAGGTCGATCCTCCAATGGCTCGCTTGCAGAGACGTCTTGAGGCACCCTAGACGCCGCGCTTGTAGCTACAATGTGGGTCTCCTGAGCTTCCTCTGAGACATCCTGAGCGTGAGCTGAGGACGACCGGCCGCGCGCCACAAACGAAGTTTTCAGGCGGCGCGCTCGGTCTCGGTGCTACCCAAGACCGGCCGGGAACGCTTGCTCTCAGAGCTTGAAGCGGCTCTGCGGGCACCCTATGCTGCCGGGAGTCTCAAGGCGTTTGCCGGCCGGCCGCGGGCGCACAGACCCCCGGCCGGCACCGACGAGCAAGTTGAAGGGCGGGCAAGACGTCCAAAACCCCACAGCGCCACGCCGACGCAAGGACGCACTCTCGACGACGGCCGCGCCGCCGTCATCGGCTTCTCAAAGCGCTGCTGGTCGCGAGCGTGCTGGCGGCGCTCGTGATCGGCGCCGGCGCGGCCTATCTCTTTCACACGGGCCCCGAGGGCGGCCCGGTGACCGTGACCATCCCGGCGGGTTCGAGCCTGAGCGGCATCGCCGACATCCTCGCTGCGAGGCGGGTCGTGCCGCACGCGCTGGCCTTCGCCATCCGTGCACGGCTCGACGGCCGCGGTTCGCAGATCAAAGCCGGCACCTACA
>PMKK01000286.1:3454-3605 GCA_003157715.1 Actinomycetota bacterium | reverse complement strand
GACGACCGCGGCCACGCCCAGCGCCACCCACGCGCCGGTGTCGTTGGCCGTGGCAAGCAGATAGGTGGCGAGCGAAACACCGATCAGGGCAAGCCCGATCGCGCCCATCAGCGTCGCGGTGCCGCGCAGCCACAGCCGGTCCAGCTGGGTC
>PMKK01000286.1:0-3362 GCA_003157715.1 Actinomycetota bacterium | reverse complement strand
CGGCGCGCCCGGATCAGCAGCGGGATGGCGCCGACGATGATCAGCGCCGAGATCGCGATGACGCTGTAGAGCACCCAGGGGGTGTGCTTACCCGCACCCGCGAGGGTGTGCCCGCGGCCGAGGTCGACCAGCGCGATCACCGCGATGACGGTCACCGCCAGCAGCACCAGCCAGATCGCCCCGCACACCCCGACCAGGATCCGATCCACCGTCTGCGGTGAGCGGTCCTCGTCGTCTTCTCTCGCGCCTGCCACGGCGACCTCCGGTTCGCGCGCCATCAGCAGCTCGTCTGCGCGGAGTTGCTCTGGTTAGACGAGAGTACGGTCCCGTCGCTGGTCGTGATCGAGCAGTTCAGTCTGCTGACCAGGAACAGGCTGGACGCCTGGACCGAGCCGACGTCGGACTCCGAGATCGGCGTCACCGTCAGCGACCACGGGATGTAGACGTTGCGCTGGGTGCGGCGACGCCCCGACGCGTCGACATACGTCACCGTGATGATGTCACCGGGGGCCTTCGTGCCGGTCACGGAGTAGGTGACCTGCCGCGGCCCGGCCGGTGTGGTGGTGGTCGTCGTGGGCGGCGGAGCGGGCGGCGCGGGTACGGCCGGTGTGGCTCGGGCGGCCTTTTGTGCGTGGGAATCTGTCTCAAGTACAGGTTGAGTCTTTGCTTTGGAACCTGCCTCGAACACATCGCGTAAGCCGGTCGCCAGCAGCGTCTGAACGGCATCGTCATCGGGTTCGGCATTGAAGTCGCCGAGCACGATCCAGGGCAGGCTCGGGTCGAGCCAGGTCGCGAGCGCGGCGGCGCTGCGGTGGCGCGCGGCCGCCGGACTGCCTTCGAGGTGGCAGTTCGCCAGGCCGAAGCGCCGGCCGCTCTCGCGGTCGGTGAAGCGCGCTAGGGTGACGACTCGCGGCAGGTGATTGCCCCAGCCCGCTGAGCCGGCCACGTCGGGCGTGTCGGAAAACCAGCGCGTGGCCGAGTCGTCGAGGGCGAGGCGAGCGCGCCTGAAGAGCACGGTGCAGCGCTCGCCCCGCCCCCGGCCGTCGGTGCGTCCGGCGCCGGTCGCCGCGTAGCCCGGCAAGCGCCGGAGCAGGTATCCCTGCTGAAAGCCGTAGACCTCCTGAAGGCCGGCGATGTCTGCGTCGAGGCGGGCGACGGCGTCGGCCGCCGCCCGCCGGCGAAAGGGCCACGAATCGAGTCCGTCCAGGGCGATCCCGTTGCGGATGTTGAAGGTCGCGACGCGCAGGCGGCCATCTCTCTCGCTGCTGCCGCTGCTGCCGCTGCCGCCGCCGGTGTCGATGCCGCTGTAGGCGCCGCTGCCAGTAGTGCCGACGCCGACGCCGACGCCGCTGTGGTCGCAGCCGCTGCGGCCAATGCCGTGTTTAGAGTCGCCGTGCCGCCGTCCGGTCATGCCGTTCTGCGCCGCCGCGCGCCGCGCAGCAGAAGGAACGCTGCGACGATGAACGCGGTCGAGGCGAGCAGCGGCTCCCACACCGGCGCCCACCACTGGCGCGGTGTGAGAAACAGCAGGTCGCGCGTGCCGAGCGACGCCGGCCAGCCGAGCATGAACTTGAGAGCCACGTAGTAGCCGATGTCCCAGACGCCGAAGGCAAACAGAAAGTAGGCCAGCTTCTGGAGCAACCCCCGGCCGGCCAGGCAGGCGACGGCCAGCAGCATGACGATGGTGGCCGCTTCGCGGATCTGCTCGTGCCGCAGGTAGGCGTGCGGAAAGCTGAAGCGGCCGGGCGCGAACACGGCGGCGTACTGGAGCGCGAACAGTCGTCGCAGGTAGTAGACCACCATCGCCTCGACGACGGCCATCGCCGCCGCATAGATCGCGACGGCGGCCAGGCGTGTCCAGAGTGAAGAGCGAATGCGCACTCGGACAGTATCGCCTACCGGTCAACGGCTGCGGGAGCGGCGAGCCGGATCCGGCGTCCGGTCGCCCGCCCGTCGTGCGGACGGGCAGAAGACCGGACTTTGTGAAGGGGAGCGCGCCGGCGGCGCGAAAACAAGGCTCGCGACGGCAAAGTCCCGGCAGCGAGGGTGACATGACAGTGGCGCACGCGGGTTCGGCGACCAGGGCGCATCTCAAGCGGCTCGTCCGCGAGTATCTCGGGGACATGCGCTCACTGGGTGGGGAGCCCAATCGCGCCGTGGTCTTCGAGAACGTCCGCCTCTCTGCCTGGCTGCTCGACGACCCCGTGTCGCACTCGCGCTCTCGCCGCTACCTGCTGCTCGACGACGGTGACGCGTGGTGCGAGACCGTGTACGGGCCGCAGCCGGTCGCGAGCGGTCTCCGAAACACGTACTCGTGGCTGTCCGAGCCCACCACGTCGCTCGCCTACGCCCTGGACCAGTCGCGCGACGATGCGCGCGCCGGGGGCGACGGGTTTCTGATCGCCCCAGCCGACCACGGCTCGGTCTACCTGGTGGACGATCGCCGCAGCAGGCCACGCCGTTAGGTCGCTTTTCGCCTGCTAGGATTCGGGCCTATGGGCGACCGGGTCGGACAGGGCGAGGGGGCCGAGCGGGCCAGAAGACCAGAGCTCGGCGGCTCGGGGTCGCTGCGTACCCTCTTCTTGATCGCCGGCGCCGGCGGTTCGGCGTTCATCCCGTTCTTCGCGCTGCTCCTGCGCGATCGCGGACTGACGCCGCAGAGCATCGGCCTGGTGTTCGCCGTCACCTCGCTCGTCGGCGCCGTCGCGGCGCCGTTCTGGAGCCATCTTGCCGACACCCGGCTGGGAGCCGTTCGCGTGCTGGTCGTGTCGTCGGTGGCGACCGGCGCCTTCGCGCTGGTCCTCGCCGTCAGCGGATCGGCGTTCTGGGCGATCCTCGTGATCGCCGTGGTGATGACGATGTGCTCTTCGCCGGGCGCGCCGCTGTCGGACGCGCTTGCCGTCGCCTACCTGGGAGAGGAGCGCGTCGGCGAGTACGGGCGTATCAGGCTGTGGGAGAGCCTCGGCTGGGGTGTCGCCGTCATCGTCTTCGGTGCTCTGTACCAGGTAGTCGGACTCGGCCCGGTCCTGCCTCTCTACGCTGCCGGGGCGGTCGGCTTTGGCTTGTGGACGCTGCGCCTGCCGCTCGGCGCGCCGGCACCGGTGCGCTCCGAGTCGCGCTTCGGCGCGCTGGGCGACGTGTTCCGCGCCTCGCCGCGCCTCGCTCCCTTCGTGATCGGCATGGTGATCGTGAGCGTGGGCACCTACGCGGCGCTGGCCTTCGTGAGCCTGCGGATCGTGGGCACCGGCGGCGGTCCGTTTCTCGTCGGCGTGGCGGCCGGGCTGGCGGCGCTGATCGAGATCCCGGTGATGCACTGGAGTGGCGGCCTGGGTCGGCGTTACGGCCTGCGCTCGGTGTTCGTG
>PMKK01000221.1 GCA_003157715.1 Actinomycetota bacterium | reverse complement strand
CCCTTCCAGGTACCGGCGAACGCATCGCTGGGGCGGTGATCGAGGATCACGACCACCGTCAAGATCACGACCGCACCGACCACTGCGAGCGCCACCAGACGGCGCCTGCGCACGGCCCGGCGTCGCGCGACCCAGACCGTGAGCGGCCCGCGCGCGCGGCGCGCCGCGCGCACCCGCCGCGCGGCCAGCAGAAGGCCTCGCGCCGTCACCCGGGAGCCGCCACGATGCGCCGCCCTTTCTTCGTCGGTGAGCGGCGCGTACGTGCCGGAGTCGGAGTCCGTTGGCCTGCGGCGGCTCACGCGGCCCGCCGCAGGCAAAAACAGACGATCTCGGGGCGGCACAACANNTCGTAGAAGCCCTCGCGAAACCGGGCGCGCGGCTGGCTCAGCATGATCCGGCCGCCATAGGCCTTCGGGACGGGCAGGCAGATCTGGCCGCCGTGGGTGTCGCCCGAAAGGGTGAGCGCGAAGTCGTCGGGCGCCAAGTCCGCGGTGACCTCGCCGTAGTGGCTGAGCAGAAGGCGCAGCGTGCCCTCCCGGCGGTCGAGCGCTGCGAGCACAGTCTCGATGTGGCCGTAGCCGTTCACCACGTCGTCGACGCCGCAGACCTGCACGGTGGCCGCGCCGACCTTCAGGGAGACGCATTCGTCGGTGAGCAGGCGCACGCCGGCCCTGGCGAGGCCGCTCAAGTCGGCCGGCGGCGCCTTGACCAGCTTCATCACGCCGTGATCGTGGTTGCCCAGCACGGCGAACACGCCGCGCGCCTCGGGCAGCCGGCGCAGCTCGCCGTGCAGCTCGTCCAGGTGCGAGGCGCCCGTGACAAGGTCGCCGGTGATGACGATCAGGTCGGGGGCGATGCGCCGCGTCTCGTCGACGGCCTTGCGGACGGCGCGCATGTTGAAGCTCGGACGCGAGCCGGCGTGCAGGTCGGAGAGCTGCACGACGGTGAAACCGTCGAGGTCGGGCGGCAGGCCGGGCAGCTCGAGGACATGCTCGACCACGCGCAACCACTGCGACTCATAGAGGAGATAGCAAAGGGAGAGGGCGGCGGCGGCGCCCAGCGCAGCCGCCGCCCTCCCTCGCCCTGAGCCCGTCAAGACTGCTGGGGTTCGTCCTCCATCTGCTTGCGCAGACGGGCCCGAGTCTCTTCGATCTTGCGCTTGAGGTCGTCGGAGCGGCCCATGGCCTGCTCCTTACCGGCGCTGACCGCTCCGCTGAGCCGCTCGCGCTGATCGTTCCAGTCGGTGCCGGTGAACAGCTGATTGCGCATCTCTCTGCCCGTCTTGGGCGCCAGCAGCACGGCGACACCGGCGCCGAGCGCCGCACCGACTACGAATCCCGCTAACTTCACGACGACCACCTCGCTTCGTCATCCATTTCGGCGTCTCTCGAATGCCCATTCTAACAAGCCACGGCCCGCCGACCAGCCCGGCTTCGCGGCGAACCCGCACGGCGCGCCCGCGAGCGCCGCGCGCCGCGCCCGCGAGCGCCGCCCGGCAGCGTCTACAGCAGCCGCGTGCCGTTGATCACGAGGGTGAAGTCGCAGCCCAAAAAGGCGGCCGCACGGCGGCACATCAGCATGCGGGAGAGGAAGATCTCGAAGTACTCCATGACCTGCGAGACGGTGGTGTCGATGTCGAGTGAGAGGCTGATGGTGCGCGCCGCGGCATCGACTTTGACCGCGGCATTCTGCGACGCCAGGTTGACCCGGTCGTGGATGTCGAAGGTATGCGGATCGGGATTGCGCACGCGGTCGCGGTTCACGTCGGACTTGTCGCCCAGAATGAGCGCGGCGGCGATGTCGGAGATGGCCTCGCCGTACTGCTCCTCGTGGTTGCCGACGGCCGCCATGACCTCGGCGTACTCCTCGACCGGCATGCCCATGTGGCGCAGCAGGTCGCGGGCCATCAGCGCGGCGGCGATGCCGTGGTCGAGCCGGGAGATGGCGTTGCCCACGTCGTGCAGGTAGCCGGCGATGGCGGCCAGCTCGGCGTTGCGCGCCGGACGGTGCAGGTCGAGCAGGATGTCGCGCGCGGTCGTGGCCACGATGCCGGCATGACGCTCGGCGTGCTCGGTGTAGCCCAGCACCTCGAGGTTGTGGTCGGCCTTATGGACAAAGACGGCCACCTCGGGATTGCGGCGCACGTCGTCCAGGGTGATGGGCTGCTTGGCGGTGTCGGCGGTCTTGGTCATGGGCGTGCGCTGCCTCCTTCTGACGGCGGGCGTGAGGTCGTTCTTGCCTACGGCCGGATGGTAAACCCGGCCAAATCAGTATCGACGGGCACAGGCTCGCACGTGAGTCGCTCCACCGCGGCTCCCGGCGGCCCCTCGCGGCACCAGTCGAGCATGGCCGCGACGGTGGCCCCGTCGCCTTGGAGAAGGCCTTCGACCGCGCCGTCGCCGCGATTGCGCACCCAGCCTCGCAGGCCGAGGCCTTCGCCGACCTGGCGCGCCGAGGCGCGAAAATACACTCCTTGCACGCGGCCGGTCACCCTGAAACGAACGGCCTCCAGTGCCGAGGCCTGGGCGGCCGTGGCGGCGGCACGACCTTCAGCCGAAGCCGCGGCGTTGTCGTCGGCCGTGGCGGCGGCGTTCATGGCGGCTCTTTACCCTCGGGTTCGTGATAGCCGCTCTCGCCCAGCAGGGGCACAAAGCGGCACGGGATGCTCTCGACCTCGTGCCACCCGTCGGCGGTCCTCGTGACCACGACCAGCACCTGATCGCCGCCGGCCGGTCCGATCGGCACCACCAGGCGGCCGCCTTCGACGAGCTGTTCGAGCAGCGGCGGCGGCGGCGCGGGCGCCGCCGCCGTCACCACGATCCGGTCGAACGGCGCCTGTTCGGGCAGCCCCAGGCTGCCGTCGNNTCGCCCAGCACGGTGGTCACGTTGCGGTAGCCCAGCTTGGCCAGTATGAGACGGGCGCGCTCCTCGAGCTCGCGGCGACGCTCGACCGTGTAGACGCGGTCGGCCAGCTCGGCGAGGATAGCCGTCTGGTAGCCCGAGCCACTGCCCACCTCGAGCACGCGGCTGCGCAGGGTGACCTCGGCAAGCACGGTCATAAGGGCCACGATGTAGGGCTGCGAGATGGTCTGCCCGTAACCGATCGGCAGGGCGGCGTCGTCGTAGGCGCGGTCTTCGACATCGGCGGGCACGAACAGGTGGCGCGGCACCGTGCGCAGCGCCGAGAGTACGTCGGGGTCGTGCACGCCGCGCGTCTCGATCTGCCCCTCGACCATGGCGTGGCGGCGCTCGGTCTGAGCGTGTTCGAGCGTCTCCTGCGGGCCGCGAGGAGACATCTCAGCGGCTCAAGACCCGCAGGCCCTTGTACTTCGCGACCCGCCGGCGACGGAGCCGCACGTCGAACCAGGCCGTCCAGGCGACGACGGCGTAGCCGATCGGTGGCAGGGTCGCCGACAGCAGAGCCGCCCCGAAGGCGGTGAGGTCCTCGACCAGGCTGAGCAGCGGCATGGTCACGCTGCTCGTCGTCGAACGGGGCCGCCAGAGGCGTTTGGCATTGATGCCCAGCAGGGCGAGGCCGGCGCCGCCCACGAGGCCCACGATCAGACCGACCAGGCCGTGCGACACGGCCGCGCCACCGGCGACGGCCCCCGCGGCGACATGCCAGGGCGCCGACAGACGCGCGTAGAGGCGGTCGAACGACGGGATCTTGTCGAAGGCGATCTCGAGGATGACCGCCAGGACGAGCACGCCGATGGCGATCGACGACTGGATCCAGATGAAGCCGGGCGCCAGATGAAAGCCCCAGCCTTCGCGCGAGAGCACGCCCATGATGAGCAGCGTCATCGCGGCCCGCACTCCGGCAGAGATCGACAGGCCGCCCAGACGACCGATGGCCCAGATCCAACTCGTCACCACACTGCCCTCACAGTCCCAGTTCTACCCGCTCGTATTCTATGTCAGCGCGAGACCAAGGCGAGCCAGCACCGCGCGAGTCGAGACGACGTGGTGCTGCAGGCGCAGTTCGCGCGCGCTCATGCCGAGCGCCAGACCGACGAGC
>PMKK01000229.1 GCA_003157715.1 Actinomycetota bacterium | reverse complement strand
GCCGGACGCGACTCGCCGCGCTGCTCGCCGCGCCGGTTGCGATCGTCGCCGCGACGGCCCCTTTGTCCGCGGCCACCGCGGCCACCGCGGCCGCCGCTTCGTTTGGTGGGCTGCTCGGCAGGCTTGTCGGGCCGTTCGCCGGCTTTGGCCTGCTGGTCGACGGGCTGTTCGGGCCGTTCGCCGGCTTTGGCCTGCTGGTCGGCGGGCTGGTCGGGCCGTTCGTTACGCACGGAAGGCTCGCCGGCGGGCTGCCCGGACCGGGCGTCACGACCCTCCGCGGGCCGTTCGCCGCGCCGGTCGCGCTCGCCGCCGCCCCGACCCTGTTCGTCGCTCACGGACGTCTCCTCTCGGCGTTCGACAGCAGCCGCGCACGCAGCTCGTCGGTCTCGGCGGCAGACAGGGCAAAGGCCTCGAGGTCGTCGAGATCGGTGAGGCTGCGCAACCCGAAGAGCTGCAGGAACCGCTCGCTTGTGGCATACACGATCGGCGCCCCGGGAGCATCGGCGCGCCCGCGCTCCTCCGCCAGGCCGCGTTCGACCAGCGACGTGAGAGCCCACTCGGACGACACGCCGCGCACCTGCGCGACCTCTGCCCGTGTCGTGGGCTGCAGATAGGCGACCACGGCAAGCGTCTCGAGCAGAGCCGGCGAGAGGTCGTCGGGACGCCGGGCCCCGGCGAAGCGCTCGACCGGTGTCTCGCAATCGCGCGTCACCCGAAAGGCATAGCCGCCTGCCACCTGGGCAAGTTCGATCCCGTGGCGGCCGTCTGAGTATTCGACGGCAAGCTCGGCCAGGCCCGCGGCCACGCCGTCGGGCCCTTCGTCACAGGCGGCGGCCAGCTCGTCGGGTGCGACGGGATGCGGAGAGATGAAGATGACCGCTTCGAGGCGGCGAGTGATTTCGTTCATGAGACCTGGGGTTTGGAGGGCGAAGTGCCTGAGCCTACCGAAACATCCTACCCCACGGCCGCGAGCGCGTCATCAGAGCGCCCCTCGGCGACCGCGGGCGCGGCGCCGCCGTCGCCGGGCCTACCGGTCCGGGTGACCGTGATCTCGGCGAACGGCCGGGATTGCCGCAAGCTGACTTCGCCGAGGTTGTGCAACTCGAGCAGCGCGAAGAAGGTCACCGCTTTCTCGAGGCGGTCGCGCGGCGCCACCGCCGAGAACGTGAAGCTTCGCTCGGCGGCCAGCAGATCGCGCAGCCGACGCAGTTCGGCGACCAGCGTCACGGCAATGTCGGTGATGTGACTCACGTCGGGAGCCGGCGGCTCGGCGAGCAGCACGCCCAAGGCCCGGGCGAGAGCGCCGGCCGGCAACGCCGGGCCGCTGCTCGTGGAACGCAGGAACCGCTGCGGCACCGAAGCGCTGCGATACAGCCGGCCGGCGTGCTCGGCAAACAGGCAGCCCAGCCGTCCGGCGGCGCCCTTGAACCTGGCAAAGCGCAGCAGCGTCTCGAGCAGTTCCTCGCCGGCGGCCTCCTCGTCGAGCTCGGCGAGCTCGTCGACGAACGGGCTGCCGGCATCGAGCAGGCGCCGTGACTTCATTTCGAGCAGGGCGGCGATCAGCACGATGAAATGCGACGTCGCCTCGAGGTCGAACTCGGGGGACTCGGCCAGCTTGAGGATGTACTCGGCGACGATGCGCGAGACCCGGACCTCCCAGATATCGACCTCGTCACGAAGAATGAGCGTGACCAGCAGGTCGAAGGGGCCGTCGAAGACCTCGAGGTCTATGTGGAGCTCGTCGAACGACCCGGCCGGGTTCGCCGGGCGGGCATCGGCAGTCGCCGTCACGCCGCCCGCGGTCGGCCGGTCATGCGATCCGTTCGTCACTCGTCGGTCTGTCTGATGAACGGCGGAATGCTGAGGTCGCCCGTGTCGAAGCTCGGCGGCCGCTCGAAGGGCGTTCCTTCGGGCTCAGGTGCCGGCGCCCGCCGTCCGCCCACGGGCGGCGCCGGCCGCTGCGCGGCCGCGGGACCGAACCCGGTGGCGATCACCGTCACGGTCATGAGCCCTTCGAGGCGCTCGTCGACCACCGCGCCGAAGATGATGTTGGCGTCGTCGTCGGCTGCCAGGGCGATCTCTCCGGCCGCCTCGTTGACCTCGTAGAGCGACAGGTCGCGGCCGCCGGTGATGTTGAGCAGGATACCGCGCGCCCCTTTGATCGAGGTCTCGAGCAGCGGCGAGCTCACGGCCATGCGAGCCGCCTCGTTGGCGCGCGTCTCGCCGCGGCCGGTGCCGATGCCCATGAGCGCCGTGCCGGCGTCCTTCATGATGGTGCGCACGTCGGCGAAATCGAGGTTGATGAGGCCCGGCACCGTGATCAGATCGCAGATGCCCTGCACGCCCTGGCGCAGGATGTCGTCGGCGTAGCGGAACGCCTCGACGATCGTGGTGGTGCGCTCAACGACCTGCAGCAGCCGGTCGTTGGGGATCACGATCACCGTGTCGACGGCGGCCCTGAGCTCTTCGATGCCTTGCAGCGCCTGTTCTTCGCGCTTGCGGCCCTCGAACGAGAACGGCCGCGTGACGATCGCCACGGTAAGCGCGCCCAGTTCGCGCGCCACGGTGGCGATGACGGGGGCGGCGCCGGTGCCGGTGCCGCCGCCTTCGCCGGCCGTCACGAACACCATGTCGGCGCCTTTCAGGGCCTGCTTGATCTGGTCGCGCGAGAGTTCGACGGCCTGACGGCCGACTTCGGGGACCGCGCCGCCGCCAAGACCGTGGGTAAGCTCCTGACCGACGTGGACCTTGACGTCGGCGTCGCAGGACTGCAGCGCCTGGGAGTCGGTGTTGACGGCGATGAACTCGACCCCACGGATGCCCGCATCGACCATGCGATTGACCGCGTTCGTGCCGCCCCCGCCCACGCCCACGACCTTGATGGTGGTGACGTAAGCCCGGCCGGTGACGACCTCGTCGGCGTCGTCGAAGCCCGGGGGCGCGGCGTCGCCGCCCATGTCAGTGCGACGGAACAGTTCGGAGAGACCGTCGCGCATGCTAGGTCGATTTGCCATTCAGCACCTCCCGAGCGAGGCTGCGGTACGCCTCGGCACCTTTGCCCCTGGGATCGTACTTCAGCACCGAGGCGCCTTGCACGGGCGCCTCGGCAAACTTGATCGTCTTGCGCACGACGGTCTTGAACACGAGCGGCCCGAAGTTCTCCTTGAGGATCTCGATGGCCTCGCGCCCATGCAGGGTGCGCGCGTCGAACAGCGTCGCCAGGATGCCCTGGATCCTGACTCGCGGATTGATGTTCTCGCGGATCATCTCGAGCGTGCGTTCGAGCTGCAGCAGACCACGCAGCGAGAGGTACTCGCACTGCACCGGCACTATCACGCCGTCTGAGGCCGCCAGGGCGTTGATGGTGAGCAGCCCGAGCGACGGCGGCGTGTCGATCAGGATGTAGTCGTAACGCTCCTGGATGGGCTTGAGCGCCTTCTCGAGGGCCCGTTCGCGCCCGATCTGGCTGGAGAGCGCCATCTCGGCTCCGGCGAGATCGATGGTCGACGTGGCGACGTCGAGCTCGCTGTGCACGATGACTTCTTCGATGGGCAGGCGGTGGACCAGGACGTCGAACAGGCTCTTCTCGAGGCTCTCGGGGTCGATGCCCTGGCTCATGGTGAGGTTGCCCTGGGGATCCATGTCGACGGCCAGTACGCGTTTGCCGAGCTCGGTCAGCGCCACGCCCAGGTTCAGGGTGGAGGTCGTCTTGGCTACGCCGCCTTTCTGGTTCGCGAAAGCCAGAACGTGAGCCATGGGTCATGCTCCTGTCTCGAGACCGGTTCCCGCTAGCATTCTCGTCGAAGGGGCCAAACCCTGCAAAGCCGAGGCTGGCGGCCAGCACGGCGCCAGCCTCCTCGGCCGAGAGCACCGCGGTTCGCCGGCAGCCCGACGCACCACGCGCCGAGGGGCGCGCGGCAGGACATCTGACGATGCCTTCCCGCGCGCCCCTCGGCCAGAGGGCAAGGCCTGCCGGTCAGCGTGCGACTTGTCAGCTGCCCTTCGGCGGCGTCGGCGGCTCGGGCGCCCGCACGGAGTCGGCCGGCGCGTCGCCCGCGTCTTCGGTCGTCTCGGCACTGAGCTCGTCGCCGTCCTCGGCATCGCCCTCGGCATCGTCGGCGGCGTCGGCGTCGCCGGAGCCTTCGTCTTCGTAGTCCTCTTGGTCGCCGTCCTGCTCGTCGTCGCCGTCCTGCTCTTCGTACTCAGCGTCTTCGTACTCGTCGTCGACGTAGTCGGCCTCGTCGTCTTCTTCGACGTCCTCTTCTTCGTTTATGATCTCGCGGATGGCG
>PMKK01000076.1 GCA_003157715.1 Actinomycetota bacterium | reverse complement strand
CGTGCTGCGCCACCTGCTGCCCGGCGATCTCGACGGTCTCTACGCTCTCTACCGCGACCCGGAGATCCGCCGGTTCTTCCCTGAGGGTACCTTGACCTACGAAGAGACCAGAGAGGAACTCGAGTGGTTTCTGAATGGTCACCCCGATCACCCCGAACTGGGACTGTGGGCGACCATCCACAAGCAAGACCATGCCTTCATCGGGCGATGCGGGTTGCTGCCGTGGACGATCGAGCGGCGCTCCGAAGTCGAAGTAGCCTATCTGCTGGGCAGACAGTACTGGGGGCAGGGGCTGGCGACCGAAGCGGCGCGGGCCGTCTCGCGGTACGGTTTCGAGCGACTCGGATTGTCGCGCCTGATCTGCGTGATCGACCCGGACAATCAGGCGTCGATCAACGTGGCCCTGCGCATCGGCATGGCTCCGGAGGGAACAATGCACGACGGCAAGGGGTCGTTTCTGCTCTACTCGATGGACCGGCCAAGCGAGCCTGAGCCGGCGCGGCGGCAGACGCCCCGTGTCGCCGGGTGAGGGGGAGACCGTGACTGGGACGGCCGATCGGCCCACAGCCGATTCGCCTAAAGCGATGTGGGAAGCGTTCCTGGCGACCACGCACAGCCCACCGCCGGCGGCGGCGCCGTACACCGCCTGGCACTTCTGCGACACGAAGGAACCGGCGGACGCCCTCGCGGAGCTGGTCCGCGCCGGGCGCAAGCGCGCCACCACGGCCGCGCTGTGGGCGCACGAGTCGACCGGCGAGCCTCTGCCGCAGCCCGGCGATCTGAGCGTCGTCACCGACTGGTCGGGCAGGGCTCGGTGCATCATCCGCACGACCTCGGTCAAGATCGTCGCCTTCTCGCAGGTCGATGAGGAGTTCGCCCGCGCCGAGGGCGAAGTAGACGGCTCGCTTGCTTGCTGGCGCCAGGTCCACTGGGACTACTTCACGCGAGAGCTCGCGGCACTCGGGGCGCAACCGGCAGAGGACATGCCCGTGGTCTGTGAGCGTTTCGAAGTAGTGTATGGGGCGTCGCAGGATCCCGGGGCGTCACGGGAGCCCGAGGCGTCACGGGAGCCCGGGGCGTCACGGGAGCCCGGGGCGTCACGGGAGTCCGCGGCGTCGCTCGGGGTTGCAGACAGGTAGGGGAGGACCGTGTTCAGCGACATGCCGCGGGCGATCGCCGACCGCATGGCCTATCTCGAGAAGATCGATGCGCGCGACCGAACCGACGGCACCACCCGGCTCGAGCGCCTGCGCCAGATCCCTCCGCAGACCGGGAGGTTCATCGCGCTGCTCGCGGCCGCGGCCCCGACCGGGTGCTGCCTCGAGGTCGGGACCAGCGCGGGCTACTCGACCCTTTGGCTCGCGCTTGCCTGCCGCGCTCGGGGCGGCAGAGTCACGACATTCGAGGTCATCGACGAGAAGGTGGCTTTGGCTCGTGAGACGTTCGAGGCGGCCGGCGTCGGCGACGTGATCGACCTGGTGCACGGTGACGCTCTCGAGCATCTGCCGCACTGCCCAGACGTCTCCTTCTGTTTTCTCGACGCCGAGAAGGAGATCTACGGCGCCTGCTACGAAGCCGTCGTTCCCAACATGACGGCCGGGGGCATCCTCGTCGCGGACAACGCCATAAACCACGAGGCGACTCTGCGGCCGATGCTCCGGCGAGCCCTGACAGACGAGCGAGTCGACGCGGTGGTCGTGCCGATCGGCAAGGGCGAGCTCGTCTGCCGGAAGCGCTAGGAGTCCGTGTCGCGGCTGCCTCGCGAGCCGGCCACGCGAGGGGCCGCGACGAGCACGACGAGCGCGCCGCGCGGCCGGCAGTGTGGTCGCCGCGCGGCTGGCCTCAGCCCCCGAGTTCGAGCAGCTCGAACCCGGTCACCGGGTCGACGCGGCGACCGGCATCGCTGCCGGTGATCTCGATGACGATGACCTCACCGATGACCCAGGTAGTGACGCCGCAACGGATGCAGCCGGCAGTCGTGCGATCGTCGCGCCCAAAGGCGGCGTGAAGGTGCAGCACCGGCTGGCCATGCTCGTCCGGGAACAGCGTGCCCACGCCGGCCATCTCGTGAACGCCGCGCAGCACGCGCTCCATCGGCTCGATGACGGCTGCCCGGCCGTCGGCGGGACCGACCACTACGCGGCTGCCGTCGTCGGCGCCGCCGAGCACGACGACCACCGCGCGCAGGACGCCTTCGCGACGGGCGAGCTGCTCGACGGACTCATGGACAACGTCGCCATCTTCGAGGCGCACGACGAACACGCGGCCCAGGCCGGCTGCCGAGTACTTCACGCTGACGCTCCCAGTGTCGATGATCGTGTGACTTGCCATGCCGCTCGCCGTGCGACTTGCCGCGCCGCTCGCTGCCACGCCGCTCGCTGCCGCGCCGTCCACCGGGCGTCAGCGAAAGGAGCGTCGCCCGCAGCGACACGAGCCCGCATGGTAGCACGGCGTTCGCGGGCCCGCGGGCGGACGCCGCTGCATCACTCGTCCGCTAAAGGGTGCGCGGCGGCTCAGCGCACGCACTCGCCGGCGTGGTTCGCGTCGCGCCGGAGAGCGTTGTGCTAGCGTGGACCCATGAGCTCAGACCCCGGAGACACCATGCTGACGTTCTTCGCGACCGCGGCCAAAGGCGCCGAGTCTCTCCTGATCGATGAGCTGCGCGCCATGGCGATCGCCGCGGGCTGGGACGAGTCGACCGCCACCGAGCAGCGCGGCGGCGTCTCGTTCGCCGGTCCGCTGGCGTTCGGCTACAGGGCCTGCCTCTGGTCACGACTCGCCCAGCGCGTACTGCTGCAGCTTGAGACGCTGCCGCTCGCCGGCGGTGCCGACGACTTCTGGGCTCGCCTTGCGGCGCTCGACTGGACGGCTCATCTGGCGCCCGACGGCACGCTGGCGGTCGACTTCGGCGGGCTCGGTGCGAGCGTGGGCGTAACGAACACGCTGTTCGGCGCGCAACGCACCAAGGACGTGATCGTCGACCAGTTTCGCGAGCGATTCGGCCGGCGGCCATCGGTCGATCCGGCTCGACCCGACGTGCGGGTCAGCGTCTATGTAGGCCGCCGCGAGGCACTCGTCAGCATCGACCTGTCAGGCGAGAGCCTGCACCGCCGCGGCTACCGCGAGTCCGGCCGGCAGGCCGAGGCGCCGCTCAAGGAGACGCTCGCCGCGGCGATCCTGCTGCGGGCGGGCTGGCCTGCCGTGGCGGCGGCCGGAGGCAGCGTGGTCGACCCGCTGTGCGGGTCGGGCACGCTGCCCATCGAAGCCGCCCTGATCGCCGCCGACGTCGCCCCCGGGCTGCTGCGCGAGGCGGCCGGGCCCGCGGGCCCGCGCTGGGGGTTCGCCGGCTGGCTCAAGCATGACGCGCGCGCCTGGCGCGAGCTGGTCGCGGAGGCGGGCGAGCGGCGCGCCGCGGCGCGCGCCCGCCTCCGCACGGCTCGCACCCAGCCCGGGACAGAGGGCCAGATCGTGCCGATCGCCTTCGGCTTCGACCGCGACGCGCGCGCCGTCGAGCTGGCCCGCGCCGACGTCGCGCGCGCTGGCCTGACGGATCTCGTCGGCATCGAACGACGCGAACTTGCCGCCCTGGTTCGGCCGGTCAGCCTCAGTGCCTTGGCGAGACGACACCCTGGCCTCGGCGGCGAGGCCGGCGGCTTGGTCGAGGCCTTGGTCGGCGGCAAGGTCGTCAGCGAGACCGGCGGCGAGACCGGCGGGAGGGCCGGCGGCCTGGTCGTCGCCAATCCGCCCTACGGGCATCGACTCGGCGCGGACGCGAGCTTGGCGCGGCCGGGCGTCGGAGACGACCGCAGCGGCGACCGCGGTGGCGACCGTAGCGGCAATCGCTCACGCCGTGATCGAGGGAGCGGCAAGAGCGGCAACGATGCGGCAACTCGCCAGCCGCCCGACCCCGCGCTCGACGCTCTCTACGCACTGCTGGGCGAGCGCATCAAGGCGGAGTTCTCCGGCTGGCAGGCGGCGATCCTGGTCAACGACCTGGAGCTGGGCAAGCGGCTTGGTCTGCGAGCCAGGCGCTCGAACCACTTCATGAACGGGCCGCTCCACTGCACGCTGCTGCGTATCGACGTCGGCGACCGCGCGGCCATCCCACTGCCGCGACGCCGAGTCGAAGCGCCGGTGAAAGATCGGATGGCGCTGATGGAGGAGAGCCTGGCCGGACCACAGAACGACCGAGCGCAGGACGACGGGGCGCAACCTCCAGCCGCCGGTGACGTGAGCGGCCCGAGCGGCGCCCAGGTGGGGTCTCCGTCTCCTTGTACAATTGGCCAAGATCCTGGCCAATTGTTCAACGCACCCGGCACCCCCCACACCCCGCCGAGGGGCGCCGCCGATGCGTCCCGTCCACCACGCACCGCCGGCGCGTCACCAACGAGGTCGTCCGCCGCCGCCGTCGCAGCGGCGCCGACCTACTCGCCTGCCGCCGAACAGTTCGCCAACCGGCTGCGCAAGAACGCGCGCCGCTGGGGCCGCTACATGCGTCGCGCCGGCACGACTTGCTACCGGGTCTACGACGCCGACCTGCCCGATTTCGCCGTGGCCATCGACGTCTACGAACGCTGGGTGCACGTCCAGGAGTACGCTCCGCCGCCCGAGATCGAAGAAGCCAAAGCGGCCGGACGCCTCGCCGAAGCCATGCGCGTCATCCCCGAGGTGTTGGGCGTCGAGGCGGACGACGTCTTTCTCAAGGTCCGCGCCCGGCAGCGCGGCGCGGCGCAGTACGCGCGCCGGGCGGCGCAGGGCATCGAACACGAAGTCCACGAAGGCGACCTGGCGTTCCTCGTCAACTTCACCGACTACCTCGACACCGGACTCTTCCTGTCCGGTCGCGAGGTCCGTCGCCTGCTGGGCGAGCTCGCCCCCGGGCAACGGTTCCTGAACCTGTTCGGCTACACCGGCACGGCCAGCGTGGCGGCGGGCAGGGGCGGCGCCACGAGCACCACGACCGTCGACCTGAACGGCGGCTACCTCGCCTGGGCGCAACGCAACCTGGTCAACAACAAGCTCAAGCCGGCGCGCAACACGCTGATCGAGGCCGATGTCCTGCAGTGGGTCGACCAGACCGACGAGCGGTTCGGCCTCATCTACCTCGATCCGCCGACGTTCTCTAACTCCAAGAAAATGGGCCGCGCCACGTTCGACGTGCGTCGCGACCACGTCGACCTGATCCGCCTGGTCGTTCGCCGCCTGCTCGCGCCCGGCGGCGTAGTCGTCTTCGCCTGCAACGCTCGGCGCTTTTCGATGGACACGGACTCACTGGCGCGCGACCACCTTCTTCACGACCTCTCACGCGCCACCCTGCCGCCTGATTTCGCCCGCAGCGCGCGGGCCCATCACGTATGGCGGGTCACCGCCCGGGAGTGAGCGCCGGCGCGGGTGACGCCGGGTCACCGCCCGGGAGTGAGCGCCGGCGCGGGTGACGCCGGGTCACCGCCCGGGGGTGAGTGCCGGCGCGGGCAACCGCGGAGCGCCGGCGCGGGTGACGCTTACTCGCGAGACGCCGGAATGGCGCCACATCGGGCGAGGCCCATCCGGCCGATGTGCTAGTGTCGCGTCATGTCGTTTGATCCCCAGCCGCCCCCCGACGTCGCCACGGCTGTTCCCTTGCTCCCTTCCGCGGCCGCAGCTCCGCGCTCGTCCGCAGCCCCCCCTCCACCCCCATCCGCAGCCACGCCTCCACCTTCGTCCGCGGCCGCGGCCGCGCCTCCAGGCTCGTCGACGGCCGCGCGCCCGGCCTCGGCGGCACTCGACGTCTTGCGCGGCGTCTTTGGCTTTCGCGAGTTCCGGCCCGACCAGGGCGAGATCGTCGAGCACCTGATCGCCGGCGGCAGCGCCTTTGTGCTCATGCCGACCGGCGGCGGCAANNAAGTCGCTGTGCTACCAGATCCCGGCCATCGTGCGGCCCGGCGTCGCGATCGTCGTCTCGCCGCTGATCAGCCTGATGAAAGACCAGGTCGACGCACTGCGCGCTGCCGGTGTGCGAGCGGCCTACTACAACTCATCCCTCGAGGCGGCCGAAGCGCGGCGGGTGCTGGCCAGGCTCCACGGCGGTGAACTCGATCTGCTGTACGCGGCACCCGAGTGGCTCATGTCGCCGGCCACGCTGGCGCGTCTCCACGAGATCGCGGGCGGCTCCCGAGCCAATCGCGGGCAGGACGGCGGCGAGGCGGACGGCAGGGCGGGCGGCGGCGGAGCGGGCGGCGGCGGCGGAGCGGGCCGGGGCGACGGTGCGGGCGGGGACGACGGTGCGCGTAGCGGGGGCATCGCGCTGATCGCCATCGACGAGGCCCACTGCGTGTCGCAGTGGGGTCACGACTTCCGGCCCGAGTACGTCCAGCTGGGACAGCTGCGCGAGCTCTTTCCCGACGTGCCGGTCATGGCCTGCACGGCCACGGCCGACCCGCAGACGAGAATCGACGTGCAGGCGCGTCTCGGCCTCGCCGACGCCCCCGTCTTCGTCACCGGGTTCGACCGTCCCAACATTCGCTACACGGTGGTCGACAAACATCACCCGCTCGAGCAGCTCCTGGCCCTCATCGGGCTGAACAAGGGCGAATCCGGCATCGTCTACTGCCTGTCGCGCAAACGCACCGAAGAGGTAGCCGACAAGCTGGCGGCGGCCGGCGTGTCGGCGGCCGCCTACCACGCCGGTCTCTCTGCCGCCGAACGCGACCGGGTGCAGACGGCCTTCGCCCGCGACGAGATCGACGTGGTCGTCGCCACGGTCGCGTTCGGCCTTGGCATCGACAAGCCCGACGTGCGCTTCGTCTGCCACTACGACATGCCGAAGAACCTCGAAAGCTACTACCAGGAGACGGGGCGTGCCGGCCGCGATGGGCTCCCCGCCGAGGCCCTGCTGCTGTTCGGCCTGGCCGACGCCGCCGTGGCCCACTCCCTGATAGAGCGCGGCGGCAATGCCGATCAGGTCCGTATCGAGCTCCACAAGCTCAACGCCATGGTCGGCTTCGGCGAAGCCACCACCTGCCGCCGGCGGGTGCTGCTCGGCTACCTCGGCGAGCCGCTGGCCCACGATTGCGGCAACTGCGACGTCTGCCTCGAGCCGCCCGACACCTACGACGCCACCGAGCACGCTCGCAAGGCCCTCTCGTGCGTCTACCGGCTGCGCCAGGGTTTCGGCATCGGCTACGTCGTCGACNNCGACAAGGTCTTCGCTCGCGGTCACGACCAGCTGAGCACCTATGGGATCGGCGCCGACCTGAGCAAGGACGCCTGGCAGCAGCTCATCCGCCAGCTCATCCACCGCGGCTACCTCGAACAGGACATCGCACGCTACTCCGTGCTGCGCCTGACGCCGGCGGCCATGGCGCTGCTGCGTGGCGACGAGACGCTGGTGCTCGCCCGCCCTCGCGTCAAGCTGCCACGGGCGGAGCGCAAGCGCGCGGACCGATCGCGCAGCGGCCCCCCCGGGCTCGGCACCCTTGTCGACGTGCCTGCCGAGCTGCGCGAGCCGTCGGCCGCCGAAGAGCGCCTGTTCGCTCATCTGCGCGCGGTGCGCAAGGAGCTCGCCGACCGCCAGGGCGTACCGGCCTACATCGTCTTCGGCGACGCCACGCTGCGCGAGATGGCGGCCCGCCAGCCCGCCACCGACGACGAGCTGCTCGCGGTGAACGGCGTCGGCGAGACCAAGCTCAAACGCTACGGCGAGGCCTTCCTCGAGGCCATCAGCGCCTTCACACAGGCCGAAGAGCTCGACGCGCCGTGACTCGGATGGCGCCGTAGCTTAGACGCACCGTGACTCGGACACGCCTCGGCTTGACCACACCGCGGCTCAGACCCGCCGCGGTTTAGCATCCAGGGTCGCATCTGATACGTTAGGCTCGTTTTCGCGCGTTCACGCGGTACCAACGGTCGGGGAGGGGCAATGGGAGAGCTCGCCAGCAGCGCCGGGGCCGAAGAGACGGACCGGCGGCGGTCGGGCCGACCCTGGCTGGGACGGCGGCGGTCGGGCGGCCCGCCGTCGGGACGGCTCCGGTCGGCCGCCCTGCTCGCCGCCGTGCTCGCCGCGGTCGCCGCCGGCGGCCTGGTCTGCGGACTGGTACGAGCGCTGGCTGACACGGGGTCGCCCGCACCGACCGCCAAGGTCATACTCCGGGTCGGCCTGGTCAACGAGCCCGACAACCTCAACCCCTTCATCGGCACGTCGACCTCGTCGTACCTGATCTTCCACCTGAACTACGACATGCTCACCGGCTACAAGGCGAACACGGTCGACCCCGCACCGGAGCTGGCCAAGAGCTGGAGTCACAGCGCCGACGGCAAGGTCTGGACCTTCAACCTGCGACCCGGCGTGAAGTGGCAGGACGGCGTGCCGTTCACCGCGAGCGACGTGGTGTTCACCTACAACTACATCATCCGCAACAACATGGCCTCGTACACGAGCTACACGGTGGGCATCAAGCGGGTGATCGCGGTCGATCCCCTGACGGTGCGCTTCGTCTGCGCGACCCCCAAGGCCAATATGCTGGGCATGTGGGTGCCGATCGTGCCCGCGCACATCTGGTCCAAGGTCAGTCCCAAGGCAGCCCAGAACTCGTTCCGGAACCCCCCGGACATCGTCGGAACGGGTCCGTTCCAGACGGTCGAGTTCAAAAAGGGCCAGGACATCAGGATGATGGCCAACAAGGAGTACTGGCGCGGCGCCCCGCGCATCGACGAGGTCATCTTCACCCCCTACCAGAACCCCGACACGATGGTCCAGGAGCTGCGCAGCGGCACGATCGACGCCTGTTGGGGCATTCCCGAAGCGCAGGTCGCCCCGCTCAGCCGCGACCACGACTTCAAGACCATCGTCTACCCGGTCAAGGGTATCGACGAGCTGGGCTTCAACTGCTACACGGGCGCGTCGCAGGGCAACCCTGTCGTGCGGGACTGGCGTTTTCGCCAGGCCCTGGGCTGGGCCATCGACCGTCAGCAGATCGTCAAGATCGCCTACGACGGCTACGCGGTGCCCGGCTCGACCCTTGTCGTGCCGGGCTACTACCACGACCCCGACTGGCATTGGCAGCCGTCGGCCGCGCAGACCGTCGGCTACGACCCCGCCAGGGCGACGCAGCTCCTGGCCGCCGCGGGCTACCGCACGGTAGCCGGTAAGCTCCTCGACAAACAGGGCAAGCCCATCACCCTGCGCCTGTTCGCCTGCGGCGCGCCGCCCCAGGGCGACAACATCGGCAAACTGCTGGCCGGCTACCTTGGGGCGATCGGCATCCATGTGAAATTCACCTACATGGATGAAGGCGCCATGAACGACTACCTCTACAACACGGTCGGCGGCAAGTTCGAGCCCAACATGGACCTCTATGTGTACAACTGGACCGGCGACGTCGACCCCATGTTCATCTTCTCGATCTTCCTCACCAGCCAGATCAACGGCTGGAGCGACTGCGCCTGGTCGAATGCCACCTACGACCGCCTCTACAACCAGCAGGCGGCCGCCATCGACCCGGCCAAACGGCAGACCGTCCTCTACCAGATGCAGCAGCTCCTCTACCGGCAGAGCCCCTACATCATCCTGGCCTATCCCAAGGGACTCGAGGCGGTCGACACCAGCCGCTGGACGGGCTGGGTGCAGTCGCCCGGCGGCGTGGGCTCGGCGATCTACTCGACCGACAATATCGACAGCTACCTCTACGTACATCCCGTGCGGACCGCCGGCACGGCGACCACCAAATCGAACGGACCGTTGATCACGTTCCTGGTCACGGCGACGGTCGCGATCGTGCTGATCGCGATCGCGGTCGTACTCCGGCGCCGCCGGCCGCGGGCCGAAGAAACGGAGGAGCGCTCGTGAAGGTCTTCGTCAGCATCGACCTCGAGGGCGTGAGCGGCGTTTGCCGGCTCGCCCAGATCGAGCGCGGCACCGACGAATGGCAGCGCGCGCGCCACCTGATGCGCGGCGACCTCGACGCCGTCGTGGCGGGCTGCCTCGAAGGCGGCGCCGACGAGATCGTCGTCTGCGACGCTCACGACGAAGGCGATAACCTCGAGGTCGCAGGGCTGCCCGCCGGCGTCTCGCTGGTGAGCGGCGGCGGCACGGCGCTCAGCATGATGTCGGGTATCGAGACCGGCGCCGACGCCGCCTTCATGGTCGGCTACCACGCGCGCGCCGGCACGGCCCAGGCGACCCTCGCTCACACCTACCTCTTCGCGGTCACCAGCGCGGTGGTGCACGGCGGACCGGACGGCGAGGTCGCCGTTGGCGAGCTCGGGCTGAACGCGGCGGTCGCCGGCGCCTTCGGCGTACCGCTCGCCTTCGCCTCGGGCGACGACAAACTGGCCGCCGAGGCTCAGGCCCTGGTGCCCGGCGTCGAGACGGTCACGGTCAAGGATGGCCTGTCGTGGTCGGCGGCCCGGCTGCTCGCACCAGACGTGGCGCAGGCCGCGCTGCGCGCCGGGGCGCGCCGCGCGCTGTCCCAGCCGCTGCCGCCGGCACTCGACTGGAACGGGCGCTCGCTGCGCTTGAGCTTTGGGCGCCCCGACCACTGCGACCGAGCGGCGGGCTGCCCCGGCGTCACCCGGCTCGACGGCCTGACCATCGAGATCCCCGCAGCCGAGTGGCTGTCGGTCTTCGCCTCGTTTATCACCTGCACGAACCTGATCTAAGACAGACGGGCTGGCGGGCGGGCACCGGTCCGGCGAGCGCACCTGCCGCGGGGCCCCGCGCTGCCCGGCGAGCCGTGCTCTGCCCTACGAGCCGTGCCCTGCCTGACCGGCCGTGCGCTGTCCGACCGGCCGCGCCCTGCCCGACGAGCCGCGCCCTACCCGACGAGCCGCCCGTTCGGCGCATCGGCGCCGGACTTACGATCGCGCGGCAGACCCCAGGCGACACGCTCGCCGACGAGGTTGCGCAGCGTCACAGCGTCACGCACCGCCGAGCCGCCGATGTCGTTGTTGAAGTAGACGCGCACATCGAACTCGTCGGCCGCCCACTGGTGGCAGGCATCGGCCCAGCGCCGCAGTTCCTCGCGCCCGTACGCCCCAGCGTGCGGCGTGCCGAAGCCGTGCAGGCGCAGGTAGACGAACGGCGCCGTGACCACGTGCGGC
This sequence comes from Actinomycetota bacterium, assembly GCA_003157715.1. The sequence goes on along the minus strand of PMKK01000076.1, from coordinate 3,072 downwards.
GTCTCGCGGTCGCCCAGGTGGTAGATGCAAAAGGCGATCTCGCGGTCGGCCAGCATGTCGTAGATGCGGTCGCGAAACCAGCTTTCGTCGCGAAACTCGAAGGCGTAGGTCAGGTCGCGCGGCAGCAGGTCAAGGAAATTGCGCAGCAGCCCGGTGTCGCGGGGAAAGCCGCCGGGAAGCTGGAAGAGGATCGGGCCGAGAGCCGGTCCCAGTCCGCGCATGTCGGTCAGAAAATCGGCCAGAGCCGCCTCGCTGCGGCGCAGACGCTTCATGTGGGTGATCACGCGCGGCGCCTTGGCCGCGAACGTGAAGCCCGGGCCTGCCGTCTCGCGCCAGCGTGCGATGGTGGTCGCCTGGGGCAGCGAGTAGAAGGTGCGGTTGATCTCGACCGTGGCGAAACGGGCCGCGTAGTAGGCGAGCGTAGCATTGCCGGCCAGTCTCTGCGGATAGAACGTCCCGCGCCAGTGGCGATACGACCACCCAGAGGTGCCGACGAGTATCTCGCCGGTCGCCGATTGCGGCCGGCCGCCGTTTGCGTCTTCTGCTGCCATCTCCCCCTTGTTCCCGCATAGCGCGGAACTTGCCCCCCCGAGCGTCACGAACCTCGCGAAGAGGCGCGGGGCAGGCGCCGGCGCCTGCCTGTACCCCGCCGATCGGCATAGAGGCGACTACGGAAGGACACCGGCCGGACGGACGGCGACCAGTACGAGGTGCCGAGCGGCGCGGCGTCCGGCGCTGTCCCTACTCCGGCGTCGGACGCCGCGCCGCTCGGCTTTTGGTCAGCGCCCGATCAGGCGCGCGGTGAGGTCGGCGCGCTTTGCGGGCTTGCCGGTACGCACCTCGAAGCGGTCGGCGCTGGCCATCATCTGCAGTGCCAGGTTCACACCGAGCCAGCGCAGCGGCTCGGGCTCCCAGCGCCGCGACTTGTGACCGACCCAGGGCAGCCCGGCCAGGCCGTGGTCGGCGCCCGCGATGAGCTCGGCCAGAGTGCGCCCGGCCAGGTTGGTGGTGGCCACGCCGTCGCCGACGTAGCCGCCGGCCCAGGCCATGCCGACCTGCTCGTCGTAGCCGACCGATGTGAACCAGTCGCGCGGCACGCCCAGGCAGCCGCCCCAGGTGTGTGTAATACGGGCGCCGCCGAGCGCCGGAAACAGCGCCTTGAGCACGTTGTGCAGCTCGCCGAACACTTCGGGGGCGCGGTCGTAGTCGTCACTTACCTTCGAGCCGAAGTGATACGGGGCGCCACGACCGCCCAGCGCGATGCGGTCGTCGGCGGTGCGCATGCAGTAGATCAGCAGATAACGCTCGTCGCCGAAGACCTCGCGGCCGGCCCAGCCGACCTCGTCCCAGAACGACTGCGGCAACGGCTCGGTGGCGATCATCACCGAGTACAGCGGCACCCGGTCGCGCGCATGTCCCGGCAGGGTGACGACGTAGCCCTCGAGTGCGTTCACGACGACGCGGGCCGTGACCGTGCCGCCCGGCGTGGGCACCACGTGGGCCACCAGCGCCTGCGCGGGAGTGCCCTCGTAGATGGTCACGCCGAGCTCCTCGACGGTCTCGGCCAGGCCGCGCGCCAGGCGGGCCGGGTCGACCGCGGCACAGTGCGGCGAGAAGATCGCTCCCAGGCAACCGTCGACCCTGACACGCTGGCCTGTCTCGGCAGCGCCGAGGTAGGCGTAGTCCTCGGCGCCGAAGCCCCACTCGCGCTCGCTGTCGATCTCGTCCTGCAGGCGCACGAGCTGGGCGCTGGAAGTCGCCAGAGTGAGCACGCCACCCTTGTGAAAGCGGGCGTCGATGCCCTCGTCGGCGACTACCCGGCCGACCTCGTCGACGGTCGCGAACATGGCGCGCTGCATGGCGATGGCCGCGTCGCGACCGAACTCGGAGGCGATCGTGCCCGGCGAAGCGGCGAAGAAGCTCGAGCACCAGCCGCCGTTACGCCCCGAGGCGCCGAACCCGACGACCTCCTTCTCGAGGATGGCGATGCGCAGCGAAGGGTCGGCCTTCTTCAGGTAGTAGGCCGTCCAGAGCCCCGTGTAACCGCCCCCGACGATGGCCACGTCGACCTCGACCGAGCCGCTCAGCGCCGGCCGCGGCGTAAGCTCGCCGGGCAGGCCGTCGAGCCACATGCTGAACGAGCGATAGTCCCTGCTCACGGCGTCCCCACTCCTCGCTTGTCGAGCGCCTTCATGGCCTGGACGCGCACGTCCTCATCCCTGTCCCGCAGGGCTGACCGCAGCAGTTCGATAGCCCGCGGTCCGGGGATCTTGGCCAGCGAGCGCACCACCAGCAGGCGCACCCCGGAATCGCGGTCCTTGAGCCCGTCGGTGAGCGCCGGCAGGGCGGTCGGCAAGCCGACCTCGCCCAGAATGTGGACCGCGTCCTGGCGCTTTCCCAGGTCGCCATGATCGACCACGTCGGCGAGGAACGGCACCGCCGGCTGGCCGATCTGCTTGAAGGCGTCGCGCGCCAGCACCATGTGGCGCGTGTTCTTGGACTGGAAGGTGTCGAGCAGCACCGGCATGCGGCGCTCGAGCGCCAGCCGCGCCTGCTCGGCGAGTTCGGGATCCTTCTTGTACTTGCTCGCCCGCAGCAGGCCTTCGACCTGGTTGTGAACGTCCATCCTTGCGACGTTGGGTCGTCCTATCGGCATGGGACCGCCCGCCTTTCGGGTCTGTTTCGGCAGCGCACGTGGCCCGCTTCTCACGGCGATTCTACAGCGAGACGGCGCCAAGCGTGCGCCGTCCCTGGTCGCGCCCCGCGCCGGGGCGGGCCGCTGACGCTCGCCGGACGGAAGCGCACCGCTCGCCGGGGCGGACCGCAGCGGCTCGCCGGGGCGGGAACTCGCCGCTCGCCGGACCACGCGGCACGGCGTAAAGTTGCGATATGCACCTCGAGGCCATTCACCTGCTGGTGACGTACCGCTGCACCTACGCCTGCGAGCACTGCTTCGTGTGGGGCAGCCCCGATCAGGACGGGACCATGACGCTCGCCCAGCTGCGGGCGGTCGTCGACCAGACCGCGGCGGCCGGCTGCACGATGGTGTACTTCGAGGGCGGGGAGCCGATG
>PMKK01000318.1 GCA_003157715.1 Actinomycetota bacterium | reverse complement strand
TCGAACTTCGTCGTCGACTACCTGTTGATCGACGCCGGCACGGGCGGCTCGGGCAACTATCACGGCGACTCGGCGCACGTCGGCTGGCCCGACGCTTTTCGCACCATTTTGCATACCCATCACGCCCTGATGGGCGAAAAGGTCGACCTCGACGGCGCGGGGCTGCGGGTCGTGCGCGACGCCAACGGCGTGCCGTTCGGGGCGAGCGGCGGCACGCGCCTGCTGGCCTCGGGCGGGCTGCGCGGCGAGCTCGACATGCTGAAGGTGCTGATCGCCGGCGCCGACGGCCTGGTGGAGGGCACGATCGGCAAGGCGGCGGCCTTCGGCTGCACCCAATGCGGCAATTGTCACCTCGACTGCCCGCGCGGCGGCATCACGACCAAGCACGAGCTCACCGTGCAGAACGACCGCGGCCTGATGGCGCGCCGCATGCGTAACTGGACGGTGCTCAACATGGTCAAGCTGGCCGTTCTGCTGGACGCGCTGAACCGCGAGTCGGGGGCGCTCGACGCGGACGGCGCCGTGGCGCGGCCCGAGCTGCTGCTCGACGACATCCGTCTGCTGCGCGGCCGCACCGACCTGCTGGAGATGCCGGAGTGGCCGGCGCTCGACGACGAAGCCGGAGACGGCGCCGCGCCTGCGACCGCGGTGCCCGAGACCGCCGCGCCTGGGACCGCCGCGCCTGAGTCCGCCGCGCCTGGGTCTGCCGCGCCGGCGGCCGATCACGACTCGTGCCGAGTGGGTTCGCTGGCGGTCAGCGTGCCGGTCACGGTCGACGCCGTCTGGGAGGCGGCGCGGCGCTCCTACAACGGCGGCAACAACCGCGGCGGAGGCATCGACTTCGCCGGCTTCGCGCCGCCGGCGGTGCGCGACCTGACCGCCGTGATGATCAACACTATCGGGCCGGACCGGCGCGACACGCTGGAGGAGATGCTGGACCACTTCGGCGGCTGCCGCTTCGTGGGCGCCGACGGCGCCGAGATCGCCGCCGCCGCCGTCCGCGAGCACCTCGACGAGCTCGCCGTGCCCGTGCGCGAGCGCTACCGGGGCGCCGGCGGCTGGCGCCTGGCCGACTTGCGCGAAGACCCCGGTGAGTTCACCCTGCTCTTCGTCGACGTGCGCCCCGGTGTGCTGGCCCGCTACGGCCGCGCGCTGCTGGCCGGCGGCCGCTGGCTGCAGCGCGAGACCAAGTACGCCGGGGTCACGGACGACCTGCTGGAGGCCGTGCTGGCGGAGCTCGAGGACGGCGCGGTGAGCGGTGCGCCCGGCGGTGCGCCTAGCGGTGCGCCCGGCGACCCTCGCGGCGGGCCGGCCGGCGACGGCGGCGAAGAGGCGCGGCTTGCCGGGCGCTTCGTCGCGGACGTCCGCGAGGAGTACTTCAGCGTGCTCGGCCACCTGCTCGATTCGCGCTACTACCGCACGCACGGCGATCCCGGACACGCAGCTCCGGCCGGCAAGTACGCCGCCAAGCGGCGCGGGTATGTGGTCTCCATGGGTCAGGACCTGGGCGCCCTCAAGATCTCAGGCTGGACCCACACCATCCCGGAGTACTTCGACCTCGAGCGCTTCTGGGAACGCTACCCGGGAGCAGCCGCGGCCGGCGGTGTCGCCCCGCGGCAGGATGCCGCGCCCGACGATGTTCCAGCGCGTTCGGGCGCGTGTGAGCCCGGCGACGTCCCGGCGACCTCGCGGAAAGATGGCGAGTCCGGCGGCGCTTCGCCGGCCTTGCGAGCCCACGTCTGGGGTATGCATCACCGCTATCCGACCAACTCGCCGGCGCTCGATGCCGAAGGCCGCGGCAACCCGGCCGGCGCGCACCCGTTCAAGGCCTACAACGTGCTGCTCATGCACAACGGCGAGCAGGTCGGGGTCGATTCGACCTCGCCGTTCCTGCGCGAGTTCGGCTACGTCCACACAGACGAGTCGATGGGGGAGGGCGCCGCGCTCTACGAGGGCGATTCGCTCTATGACCGCAAGGCGCTCACCGACACCGAGTACGCCGCCTACCTGATCGACTTCACGCGGCGCGTGCTGGGCCTCTCGACCGAGGAGGCCTCGCAGATCGTGTCGCCGATCACCGGCCTCGACCTGGCGGCGGTCGACGGGGAACGGCGCCGGCGCTTCGCGCTGCTCGGCCTGAACTACGTGCAGCTCACGCCGACCGGCCCCTACAAGTTCACGATCGTCGAGTCGCGGCCCGGTGCAGGCGCCACGGACGGACGCTCGTCCGCGCCCCGGCGCGTCGGCTTTCGCGAGAACATGGACATCAAGTTCCTGCGGCCGCACGAGCTCGTCGTCTCGGTCGACACCGGTCCCGGCGGCGTGCAGGCGGTCGCCAACGGCAGCGAGGCCAAGATCGCCGACGCCATGCTGCGCGAGCTGCACCGCCAGGGCGTGCTGGCCGACGCCGGTCACGACCTGCGCTTCAGNNTTCGGCGAGCCGGTCGAGGTACCCCGAGCGGGTCGCAAGGCGTCGCTGCGCGGCCCGCTGCGGCCCGAGTCGGTCGACGGCGCCTGGCGGAGATTCGTCGATGACACGCTTGCCGAGGTCGCGACGGCGCTCGCGGCCAGTCTGATGGCCGCCGCCACAGCGCCTCCGACGGCGCCATCGGCGACACCCCTGACGGCACCCCTGACGGAACCCTTCGCGACGCCCATCCCGCCGGTCGCTGCCGGACGACGCTTCCTGGGCCCCGACGATGTCCTGCCCGAGCCGGCCGCTCACCTTGTCTCGGAGACGCTCGCGCGGCTTGCCGCTTTGAGCCACGACGATTAC
>PMKK01000270.1:32966-36625 GCA_003157715.1 Actinomycetota bacterium | reverse complement strand
GTGGGCCTCGACTCGCTGCCCAACAACCTCTACGAGGCGATCCAGGCGACCCGCGAGAGCGAGCTCGTGCGGCGCACCCTGGGCGACCACCTCTTCGACCGCTTCGTCACCAACAAGCTGAACGAGTGGTACGAGTACCGCGAGCAGGTCACGCAGTGGGAGATCGATAAGTACTACTCGGTGATCTAAAGCCCGGGCCGCGCGGCCGGCCGGGGTTTCCGGTAGACTGACAGGCTCCGGATCTCTGGAGGTCAGTCGCATGACGGTCGTCGTGCAGAAGTACGGTGGCAGCTCGGTCGCCAACACCGAGCGCATCTTGAACGTGGCCCGGCGCATCGTCGCCACCTACGACGCCGGCAACAGCGTGTGCGCCGTCATCTCGGCGCGCGGCGACACCACCGACGACCTGCTGGCCATGGCCCACGAGATCACGGCCCGGCCGCCGGTGCGCGAGCTCGACATGCTGCTGTCGGCCGGCGAGCGCATAAGCTGCGCGCTGCTGGCCATGGCGATCTACACGCTCGGCCGCGAGGCGGTGAGCTTCACCGGCTCGCAGGCCGGCATCGTCACCGACACGACGCACACCAAGGCCAAGATCGTCGGCATCTCGCCGCGCCGCGTCGAAGAGGCCCTGGCCGACGGCAAGATCACGCTGGTGGCGGGCTTTCAGGGTGTCTCGACCACCAAGGACGTGACCACGCTGGGGCGCGGCGGCTCCGACACCACGGCGGTGGCGCTGGCCCATGCCCTGGGCGCCGGGGTCTGCGAGATCTACTCCGACGTCGACGGCGTCTACACGGCCAATCCCGCCGTGGTGACCGCGGCCCGCAAGCTCGACGCGGTCTCCTACGAGGAGATGCTCGAGATGGCGTCGTCGGGCGCGCAGGTCCTGGCCTTGCGCTCGGTCGAGTACGCGCGCCGCTATCACGTCGTGATCCACAGTCGCTCGAGCTTCTCAGACGCGGAGGGAACCTGGGTGAAAGAAGAAGATGCTTCCATGGAACAGGCGATCGTCAGCGGCGTGACCTACACCACCGACGAGGCCAAGGTCACGGTGCGCAGCGTACCCGACAAGCCCGGCGTGGCCGCCGACGTCTTCTCGGCCCTGGCCGACGCCCACGTCAACGTCGACATGATCATTCAGAACGTCGGCGAGCAGGGTCACTCCGACATCTCCTGCACCGTGCCCATGGCCGACCTGCCGGCCGCCCGCGAGGCGCTCGACGGGGTCGTCGCCCGGCTGCAGGCCAAGGGCTATACGGCCGACGACACGATGGCCAAGCTGAGCCTCATCGGGGCCGGCATGCGCACCCACCCCGGCGTGGCGGCGCTCATGTTCCGCACGCTCGCCGAGCGGGGCATAAACCTCGAGATGATCTCCACCTCGCCGATCAAGGTCTCCTGCGTGATCGCCAAGGATCGCGTCGAGGACGCGGTGCGCGCCCTGCACGACGCCTTCGGGCTCGAGCATGCGGCCGTCACCCACGAACACGCCGAGCGGGGCCTCGATCATGACTGAGCGGCGTGCCTACACGGTCGCCATCGTCGGCGCCACCGGCGTGGTCGGTGGCACCGTGCGCCGCATCCTCGAAGAGCGCGACTTTCCGGTGGGCGAGCTGCGCCCGCTGGCAAGCGCCCGCTCGCGCGGCGCGGCGCTGACCTTCAAGGGCGAGAGCCTGACGGTCGGCGAGCTCGCCGACGGCGCCTTCGCGGGCGTCGATCTGGCCTTCTTTGCCGCCGGCGGCGCGGTGAGCCAGAAGTACGTGCCCCAGGCCGTGGCCGCAGGCGCCGTCGCGATCGACAAGTCGAGTGCCTTTCGCGCCGATCCCCACGTGCCGCTCGTCGTGCCCGAGGTCAACGCCGCTCACCTCGAGCGCCACAAGGGCATCATCGCCACGCCGAACTGCTCGANNCGCCGCCGGCGTCGAGCGCGTCGTCGTGTCGACCTACCAGTCGGTCTCGGGCAGCGGCAAGCGCGGCGTCGACGACCTCGACAGTCAGGCGCGCGCCTGGGCGGCCGGCGCCGACCCCGAGCTGGCCTTCTATCCGCGCCGCATCGCCTTCAACCTGCTGCCCCACATCGACAGCTTCTTAAGCGACGGCTCCACCAAAGAGGAGCAGAAGATGGTCGACGAGACGGTCAAGATCTTCGCCGACCCGACCATCAAGGTGACCGCTACCTGCGTGCGCGTGCCGGTCTTCGGCGCCCACGCCGAGTCGCTCAACGTGCAGACCCGCGCGCCGCTCGGCGCCGCCGCCGCCCGCGCACTGCTCGCCGCGGCGCCCGGCATCGAGGTCATCGACGACCCCGGCCATGGGCGCTACCCGACGCCGCTCGACGCCGAGGGCAAGGACCCGGTCTACGTGGGCCGCATCCGCGACGACACCACGGCGCCCAACTGCATCAACTTCTGGGTGGTGGCCGACAACCTGCGCAAGGGCGCCGCGCTCAATGCCGTGCAGATCGCCGAAGCGCTCATCGAACGGGGGCTGCTGTGAGTGCCGCCCCGCCGCTCGGCGACGGCGCCTCGGCGTCCGGCGACGGCGTCCGGCCCGTCGCCAGCGACCCCCCGCCCGCCGGCGACGGCGCTCAGCCCGGCCTGTTCGACATCGCCATCGTGGGCGCCGGCCCGGGCGGCATGACGGCCGCGATCTACGCCTCGCGGGCGCGCCTGCGCACCGTCGTGCTCGAACGCAACACCGCCGGCGGCATCATGAACGTCACCGAGCGCATCGAGAACTACCCGGGCTTTCCCAGCGGCATCACCGGCTTCGAGCTCTCCGAGCTCATGAAGCAGCAGGCCATCGAGTTCGGCGCCGACCTGCGCGAGATCACCAGCGTGTTGGCCCTCGAGCAGCGTTTCGGGGGCGGCTGGCTGGTCGTCACCGACGAGGAGACGGTGGCCGCCCGGGCCGTCGTGCTGTCGCCCGGCGTCGAAGCGCGCCGCCTCGGCGTGCCCGGCGAGGCCGAGTTCATGGGCCACGGCGTGTCGTATTGCGCCACCTGCGACGGGCCGCTCTACCGCGACAAGGAGGTCGTGGTGATCGGCGGCGGCGACGCGGCCGTCGAGGAGGGCATGTTCCTCGCCCGGTTCGCCTCGACGGTGCACGTCATCCACCGCCGCGACGAACTGCGCGCCGCCAAGATCGCCCGCGAGCGCGCCTTCGCCCAGCCCAACATGCACTTCCACTGGAACGGCCAGGTGCGGGCCATCGTCGGCAAGACCAAGGTCGAGGCGGTCGACTACGAAGATCTGCTCGACCACTCGCGGCACACGCTGCCGGTCGCGGGCGTGTTCTTCTATGTCGGTCAGCTGCCCAACACCGACTTCCTGCGCGACGTCGTCGCGCTTGACGAGAACGGCTACATCGTGACCGACGAGCATCTGCGCACGAGCCGGCCGGGGCTCTTTGCCTGCGGCGACGCGCGCGCCGGACTGATCAAGCAGATCGCCAACGCCGTCGGCGAGGGCGCACTGGCCGCCATCGAAGCCGAGAAGTACCTCGACACGCTCGACTTCGAGGCCAAGCAGGCGAGCGTGGCCGAAAGCGGCGCGCCCGAGCCCGCCGCCGGCTGACGCACGCCACCGAACACAGTCTCAGGAGGGACACGTGGAAGCAGTGACGCAAGAGAGTTTCAAGGCCGAGGTGCTCGACGT
>PMKK01000270.1:0-32948 GCA_003157715.1 Actinomycetota bacterium | reverse complement strand
CTCGAGGTCATGAACATCCCCACGCTGCTTGCCTTCGAGGACGGCCAGCTGAAGAAGCGCATCGTCGGCGCCCTGAGCAAGCCCAAGCTGGTCGAAGAGCTCGCCGACTGGCTTACCTGAGCCGGGCGGCGCTTTCATGCCCGTGATCACGGTGCGGCTCTGGACGGGCCGCACCCGCGAACAGAAGGCCGAGCTCGCCCGGCGCATGACCGACGCGATGGTCGAGGTCGCAGGCTGCGAACGCGACACGGTGCGGGTCCTCTTCGAGGACTACGACAAGAGCGACTGGGCGATCGGCGGGCGGCTCGCCGACGAGGCCGACTGAGACCGAGGCAGCGCCTCAGCCGATCCCGGTGCCGGACGGGGGTGTCACCACGAGGCTCATCTCGACTGTCATCCGCAGGTCCGCGGTCGCCACGCTGGTCGCGCTTGGGCTGCTCGCACTTGGGCTGCTCGTACCCATGCTGGTCGTCGGGGCGGCTCCGGCGGCGGCCGCGCCGGGACCGATCGGCGGCCTGGCGTCTCCGTCCCATCCCGACGAGGCGAGCTGGTACGCCGATCCCGACGCGAGTCTCTCCTGGAATGCGTCGCTCGGCGTCGCCGGCTACTCGTATCTCATCGATCAGTCCCAGGGGACGGACCCTCCGGCCACCGTCACCCGTTCAGGGTTGCGTTTCTCGTCGACCACCTTGACGGCGGGACTGCAACCCGAGGCCGTCTCCAGCGGCGACCTGAACGGCGACGGCCAGGCCGACCTCGTCGTGGCCGACTACGCCGCCGACACGATCAGCGTGTTTCTCGGCAAGGGCGACGGCACGTTCCAGGACCCAGTGGGTTACCCCGTGGGCACAGACCCGCACGGCGTCGCCACGGCCGACCTGAACGGCGACGGCGCCACTGACGTCGTGATCGCGAACTGGAGCGATGCCACCGTCAGCGTGCTGCTGGGTAACGGCGACGGGACGCTGGAGCCCGCGGTGGGCTATCAGATCGGGACTCATCCCAGCCAGATCGCCATCGGCGACTTCAACGGCGACGGCGCGCCCGATCTGGCGGTGGCCGTCTACGGTCTCAGCGCCGTCCGCGTGCTGCTCGGCAACGGCGACGGCACGTTCGCACCGGCGACAAGCTATCCGACGGCGACCAATGCCGAGGCCGTGACCGCCGCCGACTTCGACGGCGACGGCAAGCTCGATCTGGCCGTGGCCGACTGGACGGCGGACTCGGTGAGTATCCTGCTCGGCAACGGCGACGGCACGTTCAAGCCCAACGTCGACTACTCCGTCGGGACGCACCCGCACTCCGTCGTCGCCGGTGACTTCAACGGCGACGGCGCGCTCGACCTGGCCGTGGCCAACTGGTTCGACGGCACCATCAGCGTGCTGTCAGGCCACGGAGACGGCACGTTCGGGACCGCGGCCACCTATGTCGTGGGCGCCTCATCGGCCCAACTCGCGCTCGCCGACTTCAACGGCGACGGCATCCCCGACCTCGCCGTCGCCAACCGGGAAAGCGCCGACGCCGGCGTGCTGCTCGGCAAGGGCGACGGCACCTTCATGGCGTTCCAGGCGTTCGCCACGCCGGTGCACCCTCACGCGATCGTGGCCGGCGACTTCAACGGCGACGGCGTCCCCGACCTCGCCATCCCTTGCGACACGACCGGCGGCACCTCGGTCGGCCTGCTCCTCAGCACGACGATGACCCCGCTGGCGGCCGCCTACGACGATCTGGCCGACGGAGTATGGTACTTCCACGTGCGCGCCGTCGACACGGCCGGCACCGCCGGCCCGGCGGCGATACGCACGGTGCGCGTCGACACGGTCGCCCCGGTCACCACCGACGACGCCGATCCCGGCGGCCTGGCGACCTGGCACGCCGGGCCCTGGTCGCTGACGCTCTCGCCGACAGACCCGCCGGCAAGCGACGGCAGCCACTCAGGCATGGCGGGCGGAGCCGCCCAGACCCAGTACTCGCTCGACGGCGGCGCCACGTGGCGAAGCGGCACGACGGTGGCCTTCCCGCGCTGGAAGCGCGGCGGCGGCTCGGGCAGCTCTGTCGTCCTCTACCGCTCGACCGACGCGGCCGGCAACCTCGAGAAGACCGAGACGACCACGGTGCGCATCGACAACAGCCTGCCGGTCGCCGCGGCCGCTTTGAGCGCACCGGGCGACCCGGCCACCGTCACCCTGACGGCCACGGACCCCGACTCGGGCGTGGCCTGCATCTGGTACTCGCTGGACGCCGGCGCCTGGGTCCGGGCCGCCTACCCGAGCGCGGGCGGAGTCACGGTGAGCGTCACCGGTCTGGGCCTGCACACCCTGCTCTACTACGCGGTCGATGTCGCCGGCAACCCGCAGGCCGGCTACGACGTGGCCACCGTGACCGTCTCCGCCCGCGGCAGGATCAGGGCGGGCCAAGCGCTAGCCGTTCGCCACCGCGAGCCGCGCGCCGGACGCGGGAAGGGCCGGCGGCAAGCCGCCGCCGCGGCGCGCTAGACCCCGCTAGACCCGCTCGAGCCGAAAGCCTATGTCCTCGTAAGAAAACGACACCATGTTGTCGGCCACGGCCAGGTCGAGGGCGGTCTGGACCTTGAGCGGAAACTCCTGCAGGCGCGTGCGGATGAGATCGGCGCGACTCGGGTCGACGGCCGCCGCTTCGAGCCAGTAGTCGAGGTTGACCGTGTGATGCAGGCGGCGCTCCTTGATCACCGCGAGGCCGGCCTTGGCGAACTGCTCGAGGAACTCCTCGTGGGTGGCGAAGCGCCGGTGGGCCGGGTCGCTCAGGCGGGCCAGCTCGTTCAGCGGGCGGTCGAGCTCGGGGCTCACCAGCAGGTCGTAGACCACGAGACGCCCGCCGGGCGTCAGGACCCGCGCCATCTCCTTGAGCGCCGCCACCGGCTCAGGGAACCGGTGCAGGGCGTTGCGGCAGGTGACCAGCGTGAAGGCGCCGTCGGCCAGCGGCAGGGCGTACACGTTACCGAGCGTGAACGAGACGTTCTCGACCCCGACTTCGCGACTCAGCCGCAGGGCCTCGGCGATCGTGTCCGGACGGTTGTCGATGGCCAGGACGCTGGCCACCGACGGGCCCAGCGCGAAGGCCGTCGAGCCGACGGTCGTGCCGACGTCGATGACGCGGTCGCGGGCCGTCGGCGCGGCCAGCTCGAGCACCAGCTCGAGCGATGGATCGCCCTGGATGCGTGACTGTTCTTTGACCACCGTGCAGCCTGCCTCTCAGCCGTAGTTGACCGTGAAGATGGTGCCCGTCGCCGTGATGCCCACGAGCACCTCGTGGCCCTCGACCCGCACGGTCTCGCGGTAGGTCCGGGGCCTGTCGCCAAGCTCGAGCTCGTTCGCCAGAGTCTCGCTTTTGATGTACGCCGCGTTGCGCTCGACGAGCTCAGAGAGCTTGGCGGGCGCCGCCAGCGCCAGGCTGATCGTGTCCTCTATACGTAGGTCGGCGTTTCTGCGCGCGAGCTGAACCGCATGGACGAGCTCGCGCACGATGCCCTCGTCGCGCAGCGCCTGGTCGATCGTCGTGTGCAGAGCGACGGTGAGGGTGCCGTCGCTTTCGACCCGGCTGCCTTCGGGGGCGACCGTCTCGATCAGCACGTCGTCGGTGGCCAGGCTCACCTGCTCACCACCGGCCAGCGCCAGTGACGCCGAGCCGTCGGCGCGCAGCGCGGCCACGAACTCGCCGGCCGCGACCGCCTTGAGCGCGGCTCCGACCGCCCCGACCTGCCTGCCGAGCCGCGGCCCGAGCACCTTGAGGTTGGGCTTCAGCGAGTAGTCGAGCAGCTCGTCGGAGTCGGCGACCAGGCGCAGCTCCTTGACGTTGAGCTCGTCGGTCACGATATCGCCCAGACGCTCGAGGGCGGCGCGCTCGTGGGCGGACCCCGCCACCGTCACCGCGGCGAGCGGCTGGCGGTTCTTGACGGCGGCGGCGTTACGCGCCGCCCGTCCGAGCTCGACCACGCGCCGCGCGGTGTCCATGTCGAAGGTCACCGTCTCGTCGACGGCCGCGGCGTCAGCGACCGGCCAGTCGCACAGGTGGACGCTCGCCGGAGCGGCGGCGTCGACCGAGCGCACCAGGTTCTGATAGAGTTCCTCGGCGATGAACGGCGTGTAGGGCGCGAGCAGCTTGGCGAGCGTCACGAGGCACTCGTAGAGGGTGTGGTAGGCGGCCAGCTTGTCGCGGTCGCTCTCGCTCTTCCAGAACCGACGCCGGCTGCGGCGCACGTACCAGTTGGAAAGCTCGTCGACGAACTCCTGGATGGCGCGGCCCGTCGTGGTGGCGTCGTAGTCCTCGAGCCCCGCCGTGACCTGGGCGACGAGCTGGGCGAGCCGACCGCCGAGCCAGCGATCGAGCAGCGGCCGCTCGGCGAGCGGCACCGGCTCTTCGGCCGGATCGAAGCGGTCGATGTTGGCGTAGACCGTGAAGAAGCTGTAGGTGTTCCACAGGGTCAGCAGGAACTTGCGCACGACCTCGTCGACCAGCTCGACCGAGAAGCGCCGCGGATACCACGGGCTCGAGGTCGTGAACATGTACCAGCGAAAAGCGTCGGCGCCCTGGCGGTCGAGCACGTCGTCGGGCACCACCACGTTGCCGCGGCTCTTGCTCATCTTCTGGCCGTCGGCGTCGAGGATGTGGCCCAGGCAGAGCACCCTCTTGTAGGAGCTGCGGCCCTCGATAAGGGTGGCCACCGCGAGCAGGCTGTAAAACCAGCCGCGGGTCTGGTCGATCGCCTCGGCGATGAAGTCGGCCGGGAACCGCTCGTGGAACTTCTCGTCGTTGTCGAACGGGTAGTGCCACTGGGCAAACGGCATGGAGCCAGAGTCGAACCAGGCGTCGATCACCTCGGGCACGCGACGCATGTCGCCGCCGCACTGGTCGCAGCGCAGCACGACGTCGTCGACGAAGGGCCGATGCAGCTCGAGGTCGTCGGGCGGCGGCGTGAGCGCCCGCTCGCGCAGCTCGGCGATGCTGCCCACGCAGTGCGTGTGGCCCTGCTCGCAGCGCCAGATCGGCAGCGGCGTCCCCCAGTAGCGGTCGCGCGACAGCGCCCAGTCGACGTTGTTTTCGAGCCACTCGCCAAAGCGCCCGTGCTTGATGTGCTCGGGATACCAGGTCACGGCCTCGTTGGCGGCCAGCAGGTCGTCCTTGATAGCGGTCGTTCTCACATACCAGGTCTTCTTGGAGTAGTAGAGCAGCGGCGTGTCGCAGCGCCAGCAGAACGGGTAGCTGTGCTCGTAGGGCACCTCGGCCAGCAGCAGCTCGCGCCGCGAGAGGTCGGCGATGATCGCCGGGTCGGCGTCTTTGACGAAGACGTGGGCCCAGGGCGCGACCTCGGCCACGAAACGGCCGGCCGTATCGACCGGGTTGACGACCGGCAGGTCGTTGTCGGCCCCGACGCGCATGTCGTCTTCGCCGAAGGCCGGCGCGATGTGCACGATGCCGGTGCCGTCGGTCGTCGTGACGTAGCCGTCGCCGACCACATACCAGGCGCGCTTGCCAGGCTCGACGAAACGGTAGGGCGGCTCGTACTCGAGACCGAGCAGCTCGCGGCCCGAGATCACGCGCTCGACGCGGGCCTCGGAGCCGAGCACCGCTTCGACCAGATCGCACGCCAGCACGAAGCGCTCGCCGCGGCTGGCCACCAGCGCGTACTCGATCTCGGGATTGACGGCGCAGGCGACGTTGGAGACGAGCGTCCAGGGCGTGGTCGTCCAGACGGCCAGGCTCACGGGCGCGCCGGCGTCGGGCGCGGCCTCTGTAGCCGCATTGTCGCCGGGCGCGACCTTCGCGGCCGCGGCGGCGTCGCCGGCCCCAGCGTCGCCGCCGGCCGGCTCCGCCGCGGCGGCCCGCCCCATCGTGGCGACCCGCGCGGCGGCCGCGGCGCTCAGGCGGAAGCGCACGTAGACCGACGGCTCGGTGACGTCGTGATAGCCCTGCGCCATCTCGTGGCTCGAGATCGCCGTGCCGCAGCGCGGGCAGTAGGGCACGACCTTGAAGCCCTCGTAGAGGAGCTCCCTGTCCCAGATGCGTCGCAGCAGCCACCAGACCGACTCGACGTAGTCGTTGGTGAGCGTGTAGTAGGCGTCGTCCAGGTCGATCCAGAAGCCGATGCGCTCGGTCATCCGGTCCCAGTCCTTGAGATAGGTGAGCACGCTCTCGCGGCACAGCGCGTTGAACCTGGCGATGCCGTACTCTTCGATCTGCTCCTTGCCGTCGATACCCAGGCGGCGTTCTATCTCGAGCTCGACCGGCAGTCCGTGGCAGTCCCAGCCGGCCTTGCGCGGCACGCGAAAGCCGCGCATGGTCTTGAAGCGCGGGAAGATGTCCTTGAAGGCGCGCGAGAGCACGTGGTGGGCGCCCGGCCGACCGTTGGCCGTGGGCGGCCCTTCGTAGAACACGAACAGGGGCGCGTCGCGGCGCAGCTCGAGGCTCTGCTCGAAGATGCGCTCGGAGCGCCAGAATTCGAGGATGCGCGCGTCGAGGGCCGGAAAGTCGACCTTGGGCGAAACCCCGCGAAACCGTGGCGGCCTGTCGTTCACCGGTGGAGCGCTCCCTTGTCGTCAAGCGGGTGGTGCGACGCCGGCACGGCCGCGCGAGGCGGCCCAAACCAGGGCACCGGGCCACTGATTCTAGCAGACGCGGTAGAATCGCCCCACGATGCCCTCTGCCACCGCCCCCACCGACCTCTCTCGCCTGCTCGTGGTGCTCGACTACGACGGCACGATCACCGATCGCGAGTACAACGTGCTGGCCTTCCAGAAGCTCACCGGCGACGCCTGGCGAGTCTTCGAAGATGCCGCGCGGCGCGGCGAGATAAGCCACGCCGACTGCATCGACCGCGAGGTCGGTCTGATCACGACCCCCAAACAGGACCTGATCGCCGCCAACGCCGACGTCGCGCGGCTGGCGGACGGCTTTCCCGAGTTCCTCGAGGGACTCCTGGTCGGCGGCGCCCATGTGGTGGTGGTGAGCGCTGGCTTTCGCGAGGCCATCGAACAACTCTGGCGTCGCGAGAAGTTGCCCGAGGTCGAGCTGTTCGCCAGCGAGATCGTGCCTCGCGACGGCGTCGCGGGACCGCCCTGGACGGTGGTGTTCGACCGGCGCTTCGGCGCCTGTCCGACCTGCGGCCCGGGGGCCTGCAAGACGGGCGTGCTGCGCCGCCTGCGCGAAACCGGCGACACCGTGGCCGTATTCGGCGACGGCGTGGCCGACCTCTGCCTCGCGCGCGAGGCGGACATCGTCTTTGCCCGCGGCGTGCTGACCGAGCTTTGTGAGCGCGAGGGCATCGCGTATCATCGTCTGAGTGATTACCGACACGCCCTCGCGCAGCTGACCGGCTTCATGACTTCCGAGGCTGAGACACCGTGACATCCCCGACGCGCCACCCCGCGGCCGGGCCCGCCGCGCTGCCCGATGCCGGCCCCGCCGTGACGCCCAATGCCGGGCACACCGCGTCACCCGATGCCGGGCACACCGCGTCACCCGCGGGCGGTGACGGCCTGCGCACGACCCTGTGGCAGTTCGTGCGATTCTGTCTGGTGGGCAGCAGCGGCGTGATCGTCAATCTCATCGTCTTCACGCTCGTGCTGCTCGTCTGGCAGCTCGCCCTGGGCCAGATCCACTCGGCCGGTGGCTTGGCGAGCTCGGTGCACGGATTCATGGTCAAGAAGGACACCCAGGGTCTGCCGGCCGTGGCCGCCTACCTCGCCAACGCCGCCGGCTTCGTCGTCTCGGTGATGACCAACTACTGCCTGAACCGGCGCTGGACGTTCCGCTCGACCAAGGATGTCTCGGGCGAGTTGCCGAAGTTCTTCACCGTCAGCCTGATCGCCTACGGCGGCCAGCTCGCCATCTTCTGGCTGCTGCGCGGCCAGGCTCAGATCGCGCCCATACCGAGTCAGTTGATCGCGATCGTCTTCGTGATGCCGATCAACTTCGTCGCCAACAAGCTCTGGAGCTTCAGATGACGATCGCCGGCAGCTGCGACCCCACCGGAATGGCTGCGTGACGACGCCGACGCGTCGCGCCGATCAGGCCGGCGACGGCGCGGCCGCGCCGCGTGCCGCGCTCGCCACGGCGACTCAGGAGCGGCCCGACGGCGAGCCACGCCGCGTACTCAGGGTCCTCGCGCTCGGCGTCGGCCTCACGCTGGCCGCCATCGGCGTCATCGTCTATCTCTTCGGCGTGGCTCACGTCTGGTATGGCCTGCACGACATCTCCGACACCACGATCTACGCCGACTACGCCGCGCGCATGGCGAGCGGCCTGCGGCCCTATATCGACTTTCCCGTCGAATACCCGCCGCTGGCCATACCGCTGTTCATCCTGCCGGGACACAGCGGCAACGTCACCGCCTACACCGACTGGTTCAACGTCGAGATGTTCGTGGCTTGCGTGGCGGCGGCGGCGGCGGTCGCCGCCGCCGCCGCCCGCCTCTGGCGCACCGGCCTCCGAGCCTACCTCGCCGCGGCGGCCTTCGCGGCCTGCGTGCTGGCCACCGGCGCCATCATCGGCAATCGCTATGACGCCGCCGTCGCCCTGGTGCTGGCCGTGTTCCTGCTGCTGCTCGCCTACGAGCTGTGGACGCCGGCGGCGCTGGTGCTGGGCGTCGGCTTCGCCCTCAAGCTGACGCCCGCCATCCTGCTGCCGCTGGTCTTCGTGCTGGCCGTGCGCTGGCGCACGATCGCCTGGAGCCTGCTCTACTTCGCGGTGGCCGCCGTGCTGCCGTTCGTGCCCTTCATGATCCGCGGCCTCAAGGGGCTCGAGTACCCCTTCACCTACCAGCTCCACCGGCCGCTGCAGGTCGAGAGCGTGCTGGCCGCGCCCCTGCTGGCGGGGCACTTCCTCAACCTGGTCTGGGTCGAGATCGGTACCGCCTACGGCTCGCAGTTCGTCGCCGCGACCGGCGCCCAGACCCTGGCGCGCATCTCGGGCTTTCTCGAGCTCGCGGCGCTCGCTCTCACCTACTGCCTCATCTGGCGGCGGCGCGCGACCCTGCGCGCGAACCCCCGCCTCGTGCCGCTCGCCGTGCTCGCCCTGATCCTCGCATTCATGACCTTCGGCAAGGTCCTCTCGCCCCAGTACTTCATCTGGACCCTGCCGGCCATCGCCCTGGTGATCCCCGAGCGCCGTTCCCTGGGCCTGCTGCTGCTCGGCGCCGTCCTGCTCACGCAGATCGAGTTTCCCGCCAACTACTGGTCGTTCATCGACTTGAGCAGGGGCGCCGTGTTCATCGTCGTCGAGCGCGACGCCCTGCTGGCCCTCGCGTTCGCGGTCTCGCTGTGGCACCTCTGGCGCCTGCCCGACGTGGAACAGGCGTCGAACGTCGAACAGGTATCCGGTGTCGAACGGGCACCCGGGGTCGAACGGGCACCCGGGGTCGAACAGGCGTCCGGGGTCGAACAGGCGTCCGTCATCGAACCGGTGTCCGGCAAGGACTGAGCCGCTCGGCGGCCGGCGGCCCGCGTGAGCTCTATGTCACTTCGCGGTGAGCGCGCCGCTGCGCACCACGCCGAGCCAGGCAGCCTTGAACGAGGTCGTACCCGACACCTTGACCGTCGTGTGGTAGGAGCCGCCGGCGCCCGTCGTCAGATTTCGTACGACGCGCCAGGCGTGACCCGCCTTCTTACCATAGAGCACGAGCGACTTGCCGCTCAGCCCGCCCATACTCGCCGACGTGAGCCGGCCCGAAAGGCGCACTGAGGCGCCGAGCGGCTTGGCCGCGAGCGTGAGCTTGTTGCCGCCGGAGAAGGCGTACCACGCGCGCTTGAAGGCGCCCGTCGTGGTCAGAAGCCCCGAGTAGCCGCCGTGGGTGGGGTCTTTGGCCGACGAGTCGTGGTACGGAAACCAGACGAGCGCCTGTATCTGCGGAAAGCGCGCCGCGTACTTGTACGCCCGCGTCAGGTAGTCGGCCTGCGTGGCCTGACTGACATAGACCCCGAAGTAGATGCAGTACTGCGTGTAGTAGCCGTACTCGCTCAAATAGAAGGGCTTCTTTGGGAAGATCTTCAGCAGCGTGGAGATGTTGCCCAGCGAGACGGCATGGACAGGGTCGTTCGGCGAGGCCTCGGGCGCGATATTGCGCGCGCCGCCGATCGTGTAGGGATGATGCGAGTAGGCGTCGAAGACCGACGACGACACCATGGTCTTGAGCAGCCTGGCGAACCGCTGCGGGCTGGTCGACAGGATGTTGTTCTGACCGATGGGGCCGGTCGCCCCGGCGATGACGAGAGCGTGCGGATCGCCGGCGCGTATGCCCTTCGAGAAGGCGGTCAGCATGGCCGCGTAGCGCCGCACCGCGAACGCCGGGTCCGACGCCGTCCGCTGGGGGTAGAGCGAGCCCCACAGGTTGGGCTCGTTGCGGCACTCGTAGCCCGTCACGTCGCCGGCCAGCGTGCTCGCCAGCTTGGTCGCGAACGCCTGGAAGTCGACGAGGCGATCTGCCGCCGGCGGATAGAAACTGTGGGAGACCCCGGGCTTCCAGCCCGACGGGACATAGCCCCAGAGCGTGCGGTCGGTCGCCCATGCCGGCGTGCCGTAGATGGTGACGGTGACCTTCATGCCGGCGCTCGCGGCGGCATGGATGGTCGCCGCGAGCTGGTCCAGATACACCTGGTCGTACTTGCCGCGCTGCGGCTCGAGGTCCTTCCAGTGCACGTCGAAGCGCAGCAGCTGCGCATGCAGCTTCGTGGCCAGGAAGTTCACCTTGGTCGTCGTGTCCTTCGCGTTCTTGCCGCACAGGCTGCCATCCCTGGTCCCCCTGAGGATGGTCCGGGCCTGGGCCGACGCGGCCATCGCCAGCAGGGCAGCCGCGATGCAGAGCAAGGTGGCGGCGAAGACGAGTTTCCGGCGTGGCATAGTACCCCCCGAGTTTGACCCGGATAGTATACGGCCGCCTTCACGGCGCCAGTAGCGAAAGCGTTGCCAGTCCTGGCGCGACGGCGCGACGGACCGGGCGCGTGACGCCCGGCATGGACGGCGCCGGGCTTGGGGCGGCGCCGGACTTCGAGTGGCACCGGGCTTCGCGCGGCGTCGAGCGGGGGGCGGCGTCGGGCTTCAGGTGGCCTTGGTCTGGTAGGCGCGGGCCTGCACCTCGTACATGCGCCGGTACACGCCGTCGAGCTCCATGAGCTCGGCGTGCGTGCCGCTCTCGGCGACGCTGCCCTTGTTCAGGATGTAGATCCGGTCGGCGCGGTACACCGTCGAGAAGCGGTGGCTGATAAGAATGACGGCCCGGTCGCGCGCCATCTCGCGGATGCGCTCGAACACCGCCAGCTCCGCGACGGGATCGAGCGCGCTGGTCGGTTCGTCGAGCACCAGGATGCCGGCATCGCGGTAGAAGGCGCGCGCCAGGGCCACCTTCTGCCACTCGCCGATCGAAAGCTCCTCGCCGTCGGCGAACCACTTGCCGAGCGGGGTGTCGTAGCCGTTGGCCAAGCCCGTGATGACCTCGTCGGCTCCCGCCTGCCGCGCGGCCTCGATGACGGCGGCATCGTCGGGCGGCTGGGCGATGTTTCCCACCCAGATGTTCTGGCGCACGGAGAGCTGGTACTGGGCGTAGTCCTGGAAGATCACGCTGATCTCGCGGCGCAGCTCTTTGATCGAGAGCTCGCGCAGGTCCGTGCCGTCGATCGTGATGCTGCCGGACTGGGGGCTGTAGAGGCGGCAGAGGAGCTTGACGAGCGTCGTCTTGCCCGAGCCGTTGGTGCCCACCAGCGCCACCACTTCGCCCGGCTTGACGTGCAGGGAGACCCGGTCGATCGCCGTACGCTCCGTCTCGGGGTACCGGAACGAGACGTCGTCGAACACGATCCCCTCGGTGATGGGCCTGGGCATCGGCACCGGGTGGGCAGGCTCCTCGATGGTGCGCTCGAGCGCCAGGAACTCGTGGAAGTACGTCATGAACAGGTTGTCCTCGTAGAGCGCCGCGAACCCCGTGAGGACCTGCTGAAGCGCCGACAGGCTCGTCTGGAAGGCCTGGTAGTACGCGACCATGCCGGCCACCTTCATGGCGCCCGCGATGGTCTTCTTGGCGATGTAGGCGAACGTGCCGAACACCGCCAGCGTCGCGATCGCGCCGCTCGCGAGATCGGCGAGCGAGCGCTTGGTGGTGATGCCAAGCCGCTCACGACGCAGCGTCCTGCGAAGGACACGGAACCAGTCCCTGAAATAGTCGCCCAGGTCGAACAGCCTGATCTCCTTGGCGTGCGAGCTGTTCGTGAGCAGCCAGTGCAGGTACGACGACTTGCGGTCGGCCGGAGTGGCGCTGCGCTGCCACCTGTAGAGCTTGCCCGAGAAGATCAGGCGGACGATGGCGCTGGGCAGAGCCGCCGCCAGCACGATGAGCCCGACGACCCAGCTCAATCTGAGCAGCAGCGCCGCCATGGCCGCCACCGTGACGAGCCCCTGGCCCACTTGCATGAGGTCCTGGATGATGCTCATCGGCCGGTAGGGCGCCTCCTGCTGGGCGCGCTGCAGCAGGTCGTAATACTGGGAGTCCTCGTAGTACTGCAGGTCGACCTCGATCGACTTGCTGTGGACCAGATCGGAGACGAAGTCGGTGACGACCTGCGTCTGGGCTTCGGTGACCAGCATCGCGACCGAGCGCGCCACCGCCGTGATCAGACCGACGCCGGCCGCGAGGATGATCCAGAAGGCGACGTGACGGAACGCGGTGGCCTGAGCGGCCGCGTCGAGCGGCCGCCGCACGGCGTTCGTCACGCCGTTGATGATCTGGTACAGCAGCAGGATGCCGAGCAGGGGCAGCAGGCCCTGGACGACGGACAGCACGACGTTGGCGATCGTCCAGCCGGGGGAGACGTTCCAGACAAGACGCAGGGTCGGCCCAAAGCGCAGCGCGCCCCTGATGCTGAATCGGGTCTCGTCGTCGCCGCCCAGACGCGTCTCGTCGTCGGCGCCCGAACGGGTCTCGTCGCCGGTGCCGTCGTCACTCAGACGAGTCTCCTCGTCTTCGTCGCCCAGACGGGTCTCGTCGCCGGTGCCGCTCACTTTGAGCCCTCCCGCCCGAAGCGCCCCAGCACCAGACGCAGCGGCCTGGCAAGGTAGTACAACCGCGGCAGATGGCGCGGCATGCGGCCGAACTCCCAGTCCCATGTCCCGGGAGTGAACAGGCGCGCGACGAAATGCGCTGCCATGAGGGCCGGCTTGTCGAGCGCCAGCGACTCCCAGACGATGCCGCCCAGCCCGTCCGTGGGCGAGGTTTCCAGCCCCTCGGCGAACATCGCCGCACGCGCGGCGTCCGCCAGGCGCGCCGCCAGTGTGTCGCGAGCCAGACGCGACTCGATGTCGACGGGCAGGGCGCAGCCGGTCAGGTCGCGCATGAGAAGACAGCCGATCGTGCAGCGGCGCAAGCAGCCGAGTCCGGCGGCGCGCTCGAGCAAAGGCAGCCAGTCGGACTCCGCCGCCGCGGCGCCCCAAGCGCCCAGGGCGGCCACGAGCTCCAGCTGGTCCCAGCGATGGTTATGGGCTCCGTGGACGCACATGACCACGAACAGGTCCTGGCGCGACAGCGTGAGCACGTCGCGCCCTAGGAACGCCGCCTTGCGCGCGCCGGCCATGAGGTCGGCGACCGGCAGCGAGGCGTGCGCGAACCGCGGACCCAGCCGCCAGTGAAGATCGAGGACGAGCTCGCGGTCCGGGTGCTTGAAGGCCACCTCGCATTCCGAGGCCAGCAGGCGATCGAGCTCGATGTCGACACCGGTGATCTGTTGAAAGCCCGCGGCACGCAGGACGTCGCAGGCAGCCGTCAGGTCGCGCGGCCCGACGGCGATGTCGAGATCGATGGAATGGCGCAGCCCCGGATCGCCGTACAGTGCCTCGGCCATGAGCGGACCCTTCACGGAAAAGGCTTCGATCCCCTCGCGGTCGAGCAGCTCGAGCAGTCCGAGCAGCTGCACGCCCATGCGCAGGCTGCGGCGCTCGTTCGCGGCCGTGAGGGCGCTCAGGGCCTCGCGCTGCTCGGCGGGAATGGCGGTCGAGCCGGACGCGACCGCCCGCTTGCACAGCAGCCCGACCAGGCCGTGGTGAAGGGCCGCCCTTCGCAAGCCCTCCCAATCGCGAACCGCCGGCAGCGTCCGCCCCAGCACGGCCACCGCTTGGCTCTGGTCGGCCAGCGCGCAGGCAAGAAGGACCGCCTGCTCAGGTGAGATCGGCGCGGGATGCCCGCCTTGAGGCGACGGGCCAGAACGGCTTCTCGTGGCGTCGCGGCGAAGACCAAAGCGCCGCGGCCAGAGCGGATCGGCGGACATCACGCCATGGATCTGGGCACGCCAAAACCCCCGATGGCGGGGGTCGGCGCCTGCTTAGTAGCCTGTGCCTTGGATGCCCAGCAAACCCCCGAGGGGGGCGTGAAGGTCAGCTCTTGGCGATCCCGGAGCTGTGGCAGAGGGTGCCGTGCTTTTTGTAGGTGCAGTCCTTGTGACCGTTGGCGCCGCGGAAACTCTTGCAGCCGCACAGAACGCTTTCTTCGGGTGCGCTGCGGCCCAGCACGATCAACTCGGGCTTCGACCAGTCTTTTGACGAGTCCATTATTTCCCCCTCCTACGGGTTTGCTAGGCGCCATGTTCCCGCATCGATCCAAGTTTGTCCAGCATATCCAGCGTTGGTTGTCAGAACGGACTACGAATTTGGACTGACGCCCTCACCGTCAGCCTCGGCGGCTGGCTCTCCGAACGCGCGCGCCCGGGCGTGGGCCACGTCGCAGAAGTCGTCGATGGGCGCAGTGAGCGAGCCGCACTCGAGGTCGGCGTGGGCGGGACACCAGAGACAGAGGTCGACGAGCCCGCACGACGCGCATCTGGCGAGGTAGGCGGCATCGCGCGAACGGGCGGCGCCCACGACCGCCAGGAGTCGTCGCCAGGCGGCAGCCACCGGCTCGCGGCGGATGTCGGCCACATAATCGGGATGCCAGAGCGCCGAGCACAGCCGCAGCGAGCCGTCGTGGCCCACGGTGAATCCCTGACCGACACCGCAATGAAACACGAGATCGGGCTCGTCGGGAGCCTCCTGGCCGGCCACCCTGTGGCACTCCCGTTGCATGGCGTGCGCCCGTTCTTCGTCGGACTGCTCGATGGCGGCGATCTCTTCTGGGCTCAGGCGCTCGGCGCGAATCTGGGCGTTGCGCTCCGGGTCGCGATCGTAGCGAAGGTGCAGCAAGGGATCGAAACGAAAGAAGTCCTTCGTGTGCGCCCTTCCGAACTCGGCCATGGCCGCCAGCTCGTGCACGTTCGAGCGCAGGGCCATGGCCTTGTAGCGCGCGCCCACGCCACCTTCCTCAAGGAGAGCAACGCCGCGCAGGAAGGCGTCGAACGACCCCGGCGCGCGCGTCACGCGCTCGTAGGTCTCGCGACTCGCGCCGTAGATCGTGATCTCCAGGTCGCGCGGAGGGTACTTGCGAAACAGCTCGACGTGCTCCGGCCTGAGCAGACAGGCGTTGGTGAACACGGTGACGAGCAGGCCCCGTCTCTTGAGCGCAAGGTAGATCTCGGAAAAATCGGGGCGCAGCAGGGGTTCGCCTCCGCTGACGACGCACCACAGCGCGCCCAGCTCGACGGCCTGGTCGGCCACGCCGACGATCTCATCGAGGGTGAGCTCGCACGCCCGGGCGGCGCGATCGGCGGCGGGAAGGTTGATGTAACAGTGCCGGCAGTCGTTGTTACAGCGCGCCGTCAGCTCCAGATCGAACGACACCGGTATCCCTTTGCCCTCGAGCTGGTCCCAGAGGTCGAACTCGGGCAGAGGCGTGTTGACCGCGTAGTCCATCATGAGAGGACCCTTTGGCCGACGAACGGCGCCCGCAGGGCGCGCGCCGCGACGACGAGGGGCTGCAGAAGCCCCAGCCGCACGAGAGCTCCGACGAGCAGCCGTTCGGGGCCCAGGCCGAGGCGCACGGAGCGGCCGCGACGTTCGACCCGGGTGACGGTGCCGAGAACGCCGTCGAGCGGAACGACGTCATGCGGGCCACGCAGGTAGTCGCCGCGGATCTCGTACGCGGCCGGCCGCCGGGCCGTGACGCGATGGACGACGAGACCGCCTGCCGGACCGGCAAAGGCTACCACCTCGCCGATGCCGGCGAGCCGGCCGCGCAGCGGCGCGATCGTCACCGTGTCTCCGTCGCGTATGAAGGGGAACATGCTGTAGCCGCGCGCCTCGAAGCGAAACGGGACACCGCGCGCGAGAACGTCGGCCAGCAGCGCCGGCAGCGCCTCGCCCGAGAGCGAATGGACGCCCCCGTCGACGGCGTACGGCGTCGGCTTGGGGGGTTCAGACAGCGACCACCATCCTGCGCTTGAGCAGCTCCTCGAGGAGCCCGACGACGTCGGCGTCTATCTCGTCGGCGGGCGCTGAGTACTGCTGGGCCAGCTCGTCTACGACCGAGCTCAGCGTGTGCGTGCCGTCGAGCTTGGTCCAGACGACGCGCGCCGTGTCGTTCAGCGCGAAGAGCTCGTCCTCGAGGTCTCCGATCCCGGTCCCGATAGGCACGATGATGGTCTGCCCATCGATCTCGCGCACCACGAGATCGTCGGACGGCTTGTAGACCGCATCCCGGCTGACAGTCAGCCCCACGGCAACCTCACTTTCTCTCCGGGCACTCGTCACGCTTGCGCGCCCGTGCCGGTCGGCCGGCCGCCGGCGACTTGCCCGGCGACCAGGTCGCGCACGAGCGGCACCACCGCGCCGCTTTTGTCGAACTCGACGACATAGCAGGGCACATCGCTGACGATGCGCCCGACGACGTCGAGCGTTCTCTCCCACCAATCGGCAGTAACGAGGGGTTTGATAACGCACGGCAGCAGGTGACCCAGGATCTCCTCGCTCGCGGCGAGCGGTACGACGCGGTTGGCCGTGGCCTGGCGCAGAAACAGCACTGCTCCGAGCGGAGCCGACGCCGCGCTGACGATGGGCACCTCGCCGTGGCTCCAGCAGCCGTGCGCGCGGATGGCGTCGTCCCAGATCCGCACGATGTTGCGGTCGTCGCACAGCGCTTCGCCGGAGGCGGCGGCAAGCATGGTCATCATCGTGGACTTGCCGGCCCCGGAGTGGCCCACGAACAGCAGGCCGCGGCCGTCGACTATGACTCCACAGGAGTGCAGAAAGCAGGCCTGGCGGTCGGCGAGCACCCGGGCGAGCACGATCTGGTCGGTCGGCATCATCGTCAGGGCGTTCACGTCTCCCTCGCGATAGAACTGCTCGCGCCGCTCGCCGTTGAAGACGTCGATCGTGGTGTGATCGGGGCTCGCCGAGACGACGCACTCGCACTCGCCGTCAGGGCGCACCATGATGTACGTGATTTGAGCCGGCGAGCTGTAGATCACCCACGGCGGCCGCCGGTACACCTCGCGACCGAGGCTACCTTCGTCGACGGCCGGCAACCCGAAGTGGAGCCGCACGACGATCGTGTCGGACCCCGGTCCGGCCACCTCGAACGCGGCGAACTTCGATTCGAAGGTCGTGTCGGTGATCGGAAGATCGGACTCCACTTGCACGGTGAGGCCGGCGATGCCGTAGAACCGGCGGCCGGCCGCGACTGCGTCTTGCCTCTCTTCTGAAGACGTTGCGACCACCTCCCACGGGCGCGCCCGCCGGTCGGGCGGCCGCTCCTAGCCTTTCGATGGCGCCCATCCTAGCACAGGCAGATGCAGGCGCTTTTCGTTCTGGCGAAGGCCCGGCCCCGATGCCGTCGCGGCCGTCGCTGGGCGGCGGCGAGCGTCAGGCGTTCGCCGTGTCGCGCAGGCGTCGGCCGGCGCCGGGCTTCAGGCGTTCGCCCGGCCGCGGCGCCCGCCGGCCCGCCGGGCCTCGAGGGCCGTCTCATACAGCGCGATGGTCTGATCGGCGATCAGGTCCCAGTCGTAGACGCCGGCGATCCACGAGGCCGCCTGGCTTGCCTGTTCGCGCAGCGCCGGCAGCTCGTCGAGTGCCGCCTTGAGCCGGCGTGCCAGATCGTCGACGCTGCCGGCCGCGAACGTGCGCCCCAGACCGCCCAGCACTTCACGGTTCGGCGGGATGTCGCTGGCCAGCACCGGCGTGCCGTATCCGAGCGCCTCGAGCAGCACGAGGGGCAGGCCTTCGACGTCGGAAGGCAGGACGAAGAGGGCGGCCTGGCGAAAGAGCGTCGCCAGCCGGGGACCGAAGACGTACCCGGTAAACACGACGCCATCGTGCTCGCAGGACGCCCGCAGGGACTGCACGTAGTCGGCGCTGAAGCTCGAATCGCCCGCCATGACCAGCGTCATGTCCGAGCCCAGCCGGCGCCACGCCTCGGCCAGATAGTGCGCTCCCTTCTCGGGCACCAGGCGAGAGGCGAACAGGACGTAGCGCCCCGGCTCGAGCCCGAACTCGCTCAGGATGCTCGGATCGTCGCCGTCCGCCAGCGTGATCCCGTTGGGGATGTAGTGCGCCGGGCGACCGTACCTGCTCGACAGCTCGCCGGCCAGCGAGCGCGAGACGACCACGGTCTCGTCGGGAGCGTGCATCGCCATCCACTCTCCGGCGTGCAGCGCGAAGCTGGCGAGGCCGCCCCACTTCGGGCGCTGCCAGTCGCGGCCGTGCACGGTGGCCAGCGCGCAGACACCGCGCAGATTCGGCACCCACGACAGCAGGGCGGGCCCGACCGCATGGTAGTGGACGATGTCGGCGTCGTGGCGGAGGGCGTGGGCCGTGCAGACGGCGACATGCGTGATGGCGTCGAGATGCTTCGTGGCCACCGACGGCAGGCTCACCACCGCGACGCCGCGGTACTCCGCGGGGGCCGACGGGTTGTAGCTCGGACGATTGTAGACGCACGCCTGGTGGCCGCGGGCGGCGAGCCGCACCGCCAACTCCTCGACGTGGTGCTCGACGCCGCCGTACGTGGCCGGCAGGCCCTTCTGACCGATGAAGGCTACTTTCACGCGGCGTCCTTCGTCATGGCCGGCGCACCGCCATCAAACCATCCATCGGGCTCCCTTCACGGTGCCAGTCTCGAGACGGCATCTGTTGATTGTGATGTCGCGCGTGGTCTGTTGACAAGCATTCGGTCGCGCGTCGCGGCTCGCGACGCGCGCCGTAGTCTCCTTGAGACACACCGCGCGTGGATGGGTGCCGAGAATCGGCGGCGCGCTAACGAGGCTCAATTGCCGGGGTAGCTATGCCGAAGTAAGATGGGCGACGACCAAGGGAGGCGGGTAAGTGGAAGATCAGAGCTCGGCGGGAATGGACGTGCGGCGCTATCTTACGGTGGTGCGCCGGCACTTGATCTTGATTGTCGTGCTCGCGATCGCACTGGGTGGCGCCGCGTATGCGTATTCGGCCTCCAAGACCCCGCTCTACGAATCGATGGCCCAGCTTCTCTACGTCCCGCAGCTCAACATCCAGGATCCGCTGAGCCAGTCGTACACCGACCCCACCACCCAGGAACTGCAGATGCAGAGCGCGGTCACGCTCATCACCGGGCCGCAGATCGACCAGCGCGTGATGACCCAGATCGGTTCTCCCAACGCGCTGCCGGACTACTCGGTCAGCGCGGCCATCACCACCTCCGACGCCAACGCCAGCACGCCGGCCGACAACGGGGTCGCGGTGACCGTCGATTCCACCAACGCCAAATGGGCCGCGAAGCTTGCCAACGCGTACGCCAGCGCGTTCGTCGCCTACTCCATGCAGAAAGACCGGGCCAGCATCGCCGCGGCTCAGGCGGCCGTCTCCGCCAAGCTCAAGCAGTTCCAGACGCCGGCCCAGAAAGCCACCGAAGACTACACGCTCCTCACCCAGTCGCTGAACAGCCTCGAGATCCTCTCATCCACCTCGACCGGCAACTTCTCGGTAGCCGTACCGGCGGGCGTGTCCAGCGTGCCGATCTCTCCCAAGCCCAAGCGCTCCGCCGCCATCGGCGTGGTCCTCGGGCTCGTCCTGGGGATCGGTTTCGGCTTCCTGCGGGAGAAGCTCGACACCCGGCTGCACAGCCATCGCGAGGTCAGCGAGATCGTGCATCTGCCGGTGATCGGACGCGTCGCCAAGATCCCCGAGCAGGCGCTGGCCAAGGGCTCGCTCATCGTCATGAGCGACACCGACGCGCGAGCCGCCGAATCGATCCGCGTGGTGCGCACCAACCTGCAGTTCGCTTCGCTCGGCGAGGCGCACCAGGTGATCATGGTGATGAGCGCCAACAAGGGCGAAGGCAAGAGCCTGCTGACGGCCAACCTGGCCGCTTCGCTGGCGCTCGCCGGCAAGAAGGTGCTGCTGATCGACGCCGACCTCAGGCGGCCGCGCGTCCACTCCATCTTCGGCGTGCGCAACACGCTCGGACTGTCGTCGGTGATCGCCGGGTTCTGCGAGCTCGACGAGGCCCTGCAGACCCGCGAGCTCGACGCTCCCAAGATCGTGACCGTCCGCGGCGACGGCGACGGACCTCGGACGCCCGCCTCTGACAAGCTGCCGCCGCTCACCCTGCTGACGTCCGGCCCCATACCGCCGAACCCCGGCGAGATGGTCGCTTCGCGACGGCTCGCCACGATCATTCGCGAGCTCGCCGCCAGAGGGTTCGACTACGTCTTTATCGACTCGCCCGCCTTTTTGGCGGTCGGCGACGCGGCGGCCCTGGCGGCGGTGGCCGACGCGATCTTCCTGCTCGTGAACCTGAAGGTGACCAACCGACCGACCCTCGAGGAGGCGCGCGACTTTCTCGAGCCGCTGCCCCCGGCCAAGCTCGGCGTGGTCACCATCATGGACGACGCCGGCAAGGGCGAACGCTACCACTACTACCAGCAGAACGACTGACTGGGCCCACGATGTCGTGGCTTGCCGACTATCGTGCCGACGTCGCCCGCTATACGACCTACACAAAGCATTCAGGCGCCCAGAACCTGGTCACCCAGCAGGCGCTCTGGGCGCTGCTGCAGTACCGCCTCGCGGCGGCCGTCTACCACGGCTCGCTGCCGCCGGCGCTGCGCCTTCCTCTCCTGACCGCCCTGTATGCCTGGCGCAAGGCGATCGAGCTCACCACCAGCATCTCCCTGCCGCACACGGCCGTGATCGGCCCCGGCCTCTACATCCCCCAT
This sequence comes from Actinomycetota bacterium, assembly GCA_003157715.1. Next base: position 11,883 of record PMKK01000270.1, on the reverse strand, counting down.
TTCGGGCCGGTCGTCTTCAATAAGCGCACCCGTATAGGCGCCGGGTGCGACGTGCACCAGGGCGTGACCATCGGCTTCTCCGACCGGCGCGGCAGAGCCGGCGTGCCGGTGATCGGGGACCGGGTGTGGATCGGCCCGAACGCGACCATCGCGGGGCCGATCACCGTCGGCGACCACGTCATGGTCAGCGCCAACTCGCTGGTGGTCCGCGACGTGCCGGCAGACACCGTCGTGCGCGGTGTCCCCGCCGAGGTCGTCGGCAGCCGTTAGAGCGCGGCGCACGTCAGGGCGCGGCGGCCGTCGGAGGGCGGCGGCCGTCAGCGCCGCGTACGCACGCTCCCGAGCAGGTCGATGAGAGCGTCGACGTGCGTGTCGGGATCGTGCCGCTCCCTTGCCAGCCGCTGAGCCCGCTCCCCCATCTCCTCCGCGAGCGATCCGTCCAGCAGCCGTCTCACGGCGTCGGCCAGGGCGACCGGGTCGCCGGCACGAAACAGCAGTCCCGCCCCTGTGTCGCAGAGAATGTCGTGCATGGAACCCAGATCAGAGGCGATCACCGGGGTGCCGCAGGCCAGACTCTCGAGCAGGGAGTTGGGCATGTTCTCATACCAGAGGGACGGCACCACCGATGCCACGGAGCCCTGCAGGAGCTCGATCACGGCTGCTTCGTCGAGCAACCCGGTCAGGGTCACGCCCGGGATGGGCCGCTCACGCAGACGGGCACGGATGGCCTCGCCCGTCGGCGTCGACATGTCGCCGGCGACCGCCACCTCGATGTCGTGGCCCACGCCTCCGCGCCGCAGCAGCTCGACCGCGTCGAGCAGGACTTCGATGCCCTTGACGCGATCGACGCGTCCCACGTAGCAGATGCGCGGCCGGCGCGCCGTCCATGCGCGCGCGGGCCGCGCCCCCACGAACGTGGGCAGACGCCGGATCTTGGCCGCCGGCAGGCCGCCCTCGATCATCTTCTGCCGCATGATGTCGCTTGGCGCGACGAACGCTTCCACCAGGCCGTAGAACCCCTTGCGCCGCGCGTATTCCAGCGCAAGCGCGTTGACGGTCGAAGCCCCGAACGAGTCCTGAACGCAGCGAAAGACCACGCTGGGCCAGGGCCGCCTGCCCACGCAGAGCTCGCAGACCCGGTCGTTGCGGACCAGATGCTGCTGCGGGCACAGCATGGCAAAGTCGGAGAGGCGCACGACGATGGGCACGCCCTGGTCGCGAAAAGCGGTGAAGATCGATGGTGAGAGCTTGCGCTCGTACTTCAGGACATACGCCACGTCGGGGCGCGCCTCGCGCAGCTCCCGGGAGAGTGCGTCGTAAACCTCTCGCGAGCTGAACGTGCGCTCAAGAGCACGGCGGACCGACGAAGGCGACCAGGAGTGCTGGCGGAACATGACCTCGTCGTCGCCGGCGATCGGCGGCACGAAGTAGCGTTCCCAGGGCGACGGCTCGTTCTGGCGGTAGCGCACTGAGAACGGCACGACCTCGTGGCCGCGCGCCTCGAGCAGCGCCTTGACGGCGAACAGGTAGCGCTCGGGGCCGCTCGACACGAAGTACCGGTAGTTCACGAGGCAGATCTTCACGAGAGCGCCTTCCAGTAGACTCGTTCCATGGCGCGCACCAGACGCGGGACACTGAACTCCTCGAGGATGCGCCGGCGCCCGGCGTCTCCCAGGCGGCGCGCGACCTCGGGGCGCTCGGCGAGAGAGGCCAGGGCGGCGGCCAGGGCGGCGGCATCGCCCGACGGCACGAGGTAACCGGTCTGCCCCTCGAGCACGAGCTCGGGATTGCCGCCGCCGGCGCTGCAGACGACGGGCAGGGCGCAGCTCATGTACTCCATGATGGCGTTCGAGCAGCCCTCGCGGTGCAGCGCCTCGTTCGACATGAGCACCCCGACATCGGCCTCGCGGACGAGCGGCAGCACCTCGAGGCCGGGATCGACGAACTCCACGACGCCCCGCGTCTGGAGCTCGCCCGCCTCGGCGACGAGACGGCGCTTGTCGGGCCCGTCGCCGAGCAGCAGAAAGCGAAAGCGACCGGGGCGCTCGCGATCGAGCCGCCGAGCAGCCGCGAGCAGCGCCGAGAAATCCTTGTGGGCCACCATGCGCCCGGTCATGACCACGCGGCACGGACCGCCGTCGCCGGCGCCCCTCCCGGCGCGCGGATCGGCCTCGCTCAGGCGCTCGGGGTCGAAGGCGTTGTAGACGACCAGGCCCTTGCGCGACCCGACGCCCCAGGCCGCGAGGCCCGCCTGGCTGTTTGCCACGACGACCGCCGATGCCGCCTGGCTCAGCCTTCGCGGCCGCGCTCCCTTGCGCCTGACGATGCCGTTGCGGATGGTCGCATCGACGATGGGGATGCCGAGCGCCCGGCAGAGCGGCAGGGCGGCCAGCGTCGACATCCAGTCCCATGAGTGCACGATGTCGGGACGCCAGCCGTACAGCAGGCGCCACAGCGAGGCGGCCGGCCGCACGTCGAAGCGCGCCGTCCGCGGGCAGACGTCGACGCGATCGCCGCCGGCGGCGATCGCGTCGGCGAACGGCCCGGCGCCCATCGCCCAGACGCGCCGGTCCCAGTACGGCGGCAGGTACTTCATGATCAGCGCGAGCTGGCGCTCGGCGCCGCCCACGGGCAGGGCTTCCTTGAGCATCAGCAGGCGCACGCCGTTCAGAGCTCCTTCACCGGCAGCCGCCCCTCGGCGGCCAGGGCTCGCCCGGCAGCCGACAAGGTGACGAAGTCGTGGCCGCGACCGCGACACCAGGCGAACAGGCCGTCGAGCAGTCCCAGAAGCGCCTCGATGTCGCTCGCGGCCGACCGGTAGGGGCTGGCTCCGGCGAGAAGCTCGCTGGAGTGGAACATGAACACCGCGCAGGGCAGCCGGACGCGCTCCGCCGCCACGACCAGCGCCTGCAGGTCGTCGAGAGCGTACTCGGGCCGTGGCCGCAGCCACAGCGGCTGCGGCCGCGCCGTGACACGCAGGCCGCGGCGCGCGAGGCGCACGGGCCAGGTTTGCCAGTGGTCGCGCAGCCAGGGCACGCGGCGCGTGGCGGCGTAAGTCGGCAGGATGGTCACCGGCACCTCGACGAGGCCCGGCATGCCGGTGCCGGCCACGCGAAACGGAGCGGCATCGTGACGGCGAAAGTCGGGGCCGCCGCCGTGGCCGGGGCGGCCGGCATGTGAGGTCCAGGTGACGAACGGGGTCACCGACGAGTCGACCTCGTAGCCGAGCTCGGCCAGCAGCCAGGCGCCGACCGGGTCGAGCCCGAAGCGTCCGGCCCGGTACGACGTCGGCCGGGCGCCGGCCAGCCGCGCGACCTGGACGGTCAGCGTCTCGAGCTTGGCGAGCAGGAGCTCGGGTTCGAGATGGCACGGATAGGCGTGGTCGCGGTCGTTGCGGCGCAGACCCGGCGCTTCCGCGAACGGCGGCGTGGTCCACGGGTGCAGGTGAGCGCCGACCTCGGCCTCGCCGGCGGCGGCCAGTGGCCGCAGGAAGGCCGCGGCCGCGGGGTCTTCGGCGATCTCACTGGTGATCAGCCAGGTGGGCGGCACGGCGTAACGCCGGCACAGCTCCTGAAAGGGCGGCCAGGCCGCGACGTTGGCGGTGGCCAGAGACCGCCCGTGCTCCCACTGGCCGTCTGCCTCGGTGTCGACGGTGACGACGATGCGCACTGGCCGGCCTCGCCTCTCGTCCCTCAGGCCGGCACGTCGGGCACGTCCTCGACAAACCAGGCGAACGTACGCCCGATGCCCTCGTCGAAGCCCACGCGCGGCTCGTAGCCGAGCAGCTTGCGAGCGAGGCCTATGTCGGCGAACGAGTGCTTCACGTCGCCGACCCTGGGCTCACCGAACTCGGGCTCGAGCGGGCGGCCGGCGACGCGGCTCACGGCGGCGATCAGGTCGAGCACCGTCTTGGGGTCGCCGCAGCCGATGTTGCAGATGTTGCCGGCGGCGCCCGGCGTGGTGGCGGCGCTGAGCGTCGCGTCGACGACGTTGGCCACGTAGGTGAAGTCGCGCGACTGCTCGCCGTCGCCGAACACGACCGGCCGGCCGCCCTCGAGGGCGATGCGCATGAAGCGCGGCACCACGCCGCTGTACTGCGAGGTCGGGTCCTGACGCGGGCCGAACACGTTGAAGTACCGCAGCGAGACGGTCTCGAGCCCGTAGACGACGGCAAAGGCGCGCGCGTACTGCTCGGCGGCCAGCTTGGAGACGGCATAGGGGGAGATCGGTTGCGGCACCAGGTCCTCGCGTTTGGGCATGGCGGCGTTGGCGCCGTAGATCGACGACGACGATGCCAGCACGACGCGCCGCGCCTCGTTGTCGCGCGCCGCCAGCAGCACGTTCAGCGTGCCGGTGATGTTGGCCTCGTTGGTCGTGAGGGGATCCTGCACCGAGCGCGGCACCGAGGGCAGCGCCGCGAGATGGATCACGAAGTCCACGCCCTTGACGGCGTTGTGGGCGCGCTCGTAGCTGCGCATGTCACCCTCGAAGACCTCGACGTCGCCGTCGACGGCGGTGAGGTTGCCGCGCCGCCCGGTGGAGAAGTTGTCGAGGATGCGCACCGCGTGCCCGCGGCACAGCAGCTCGGCCACCACGTGCGAGCCGATGAANNCCGGCGCCGCCGGTGACCAGGTACCGATCCCCCATTTCAGCCTCCCTGCGACTTTTAGTCGAGCCGCGCTGGACTCGATCGACTTCCCGCCCGGCAGTTCCTGCCCATGCTACAACGGCGCGGCGTGCGGGATTTCCGCCGTCGCCGCTCGTGACTACGGATTAACGCTGTGCGGCCGGGTCTCCCGGAGCCGGGCCGGCGGCGGCCGGTGGTGCGGCAGCCGGGCCGGTGGCCGGTGGTGCGGCGTCGGCGGCCGGTGGTGCGGCGGCCGGTGGTGCGGCGGCCGCGGCGGCCCACGCGCCGAGCACCTCGGTGAGAGTCCAGTCGCGCCGCTCGTCGAGACCGAGCGCGGCGAAACGGCGCAGCACGTCGCGCGCCGCGGCCGCGCCGCCGCCCTCGCGCCCCTCGCTCGTCAGCCACCGCGCGAGCTCGTCGAGCTCGTCGGCGCGCCGGGCCGCGTGCCGCGGATAGCTCGGCAGGAGGCGCTCGAGGGTCTCGATGGTGCCCGGGTAGAAGGCCCGCAGGCAGGCCAGCAGCTCGCCGCGATCGCCGGCCGCGCCGGCGGCCTCCATCACCTCGAGAAAGAGCGCGACGAGCCCCTTGTTGAAGCCCGCGAAGGCGAGCTTGAACGCCGAGGCGGCGCCGAGCTCGGCGCCGAGCTCGGCGGTGTGGAACGCCTGGGGCAGGGCGGCGGCGAGCTCGCCCGCCCGAGGCCCGCTCAGATACAGCCTGGTGCGCCCGCCGAGCTCGGCGGCACTGCCCACGAAGGCGCCGTCGACGCAGTCGAGCCCGACGCCGGCGAGCGTGGCGGCGATCGCCGCCATGGTCGCCGGCGCCACCGAGTTGGCGTCGAGGCAGAGGGGCCGCCGCCCGCTTCGCCGGGCGGCCCCGGCCAGCACTTCGGCCGTCTCCAGGGCGGCCGCCGGCGGCACCAGGGAGACCACCAGGTCGCTCGCCGCGACCGCCTCCTCGAGCGATCCGAGCGTGACGATGGCGGCCGCCTCGGCGGCGCCCCGGCAGACCAGGCTGGGGCCCGAGAGGTGGGTGCGCACGTCCCAGCCCGCCGCGACCAGCACCCTCGCCACGGCGCAGCCCATCTCGCCCGGGTACAGGACGGCGGCGCTACGCACCGTCCGTCCAGCGCCGGGCAACGCGCCGCGCGTTCACGGCGGCCAGGGTCCGCAGCTTCACCTTCAGGCGCACGGCGGACGGCATGGGGTCGGACAAGCTGAAGTACGGCAGCACCTGGTGGTGGGCGACGCTGCGGGCCCACGAGGCGAGATCGAGCCGTCCGTCACGCCTGAGGTCGAGAAACGCCAGAAAATCGTCGAGCGGATACCACAGCCGCAGGCCCCTGACGTAGGCCTCGCTGTCGAGCGCCGGGTGCGGCAAGCCCGCCAGGCGGCGGTAGACCCAGGCGCCGAGATCGATGCCGCTGGCGGCAAGCAGCACGTTGGCGGCGGTGAACCGTGCGTTGCACTCGATGAGCTTGAGCTGCCCGTCGCGCGGGTCCCGCTTGAACTCGACGTTGGCGACGCCCTTGAGACCGGCGTGACGGAACAGCTTGAGGCCGAGGTCGCGCACCTCCGGGCTCCAGTCCGTGATGTGGTAGCAGCCGAACCCCTCGCGCTCGGGGTAGCGGCGGATGATCTTCTTGGTGAAGTGGAACCGCGGCGCGCCGCTCTCGTCGATGTAGGTGTAGTAGCTGCACAGCAGGTCGTCGGGACCCGGGATCACCTCGAGCAGCACGACCTCGACGCCGTGCTCGCTGACTCGCCGATAGGCGGCCAGGAGCTCGTCGAAGTCGCCGGCCATCAGGTACTTGCCCTCGATGACCTTCTTGAACTGGTGCGCGTACAGCGGCTTGATCATGAGCGGGTAGGTGTACTCGTCCTTGTGAGCCTCGAGACCCGCCACACTTTCTGCCGGCCAAAACCGCGGGGTCGGCACGCCGGCCTCGGCCGCCACCCGGTAGGTGGCAAGCTTGTCGAGCATGGCGCGCTGCGCGCCGGGATCGCAGATGTCGAGCAGGTACTTCTCGGCGAGCTCATCGTGGTGGTCGAGCAGCAGCTCGACGGCATCGTCGTTGCAGGCGAGCAGCACGCCGCCGCGCAGATCGTCGGACTGCGGGCCCAGCAGGTAGCGCAGCCACGATTCGGACTGGGAGCCGGCGCCCTGGGCCGGCAGGCGGCGCGCATACCGCGAGTAGGCGATGGCCGCGCTCGGAGAGCAGAGGACTCTGACGTCGACCCCGGCGCGGCCGAGGCTCCTGACGATCGGCAGCGCCGTCACCATGCCGGCTCCGGCGAGGATCAGCGGCGGACGGCTCACGCTCCCGCCTTCACGAGCCGCTCCAGGATCAGGGTCGCGACCGGCACGCGGCCGTCGCGCTTGAAGTAGTGGTAGTAGTGGCCCGGAGCCGCGTTGACCTCGATGACCACGCCGCCGGCCTCGCCCAGAGGCACCGTCGGGTCGGGTGTCATGATGTCGACGCCGGCAAGGCGGGTGCCGACCGCGGCAGCCGCCTCGGTGCCCGCCGCGACGACCTCGGCGCAGAGGTCGGCCGCGGCCGACACGTTGTCCTCGCGCCGATTGTCGTTGACGATGTTCTTCAGGAGCACGGCCTCGCCGGCCGCCGGCACCGACCGCAGACCGCGGCCGGCCCGGCGCAGCGTGTGCCTGAGCTCGCCGTCGATCTTGATCAGCGACTGGCAGCTCGCGATGCCGCCGTCGAACCGGCGCCGGTTCTCGGCGGCGATCAGCTCGTCGATGCTGGAGCTGCCGTCGCCCGCTACCGTGGGGGGATCGCGGCGGACGGCGTCGAGCAGCTCGCCGTCGAAGTACAGCAGGCGAAACACGGCGCCGCCGATCTGCTCCTCGAGCAGGACGTCGCGGTCGAACGCGCCGGCGTAGGCCAGGGCCCAGGCGAGGTCTGCCCGGCTGACGACGGCCGTCGTGATGCCGATCGCCCCCGACGCGCCGCGGGCCGGCTTGACGACGCACGGGCCCCCCAGCGACCGGGCGAAGCCCCAGGCGTGGCGCAGGTCGTTCGCCGCGCAGACGGCGTGCCGGGGGGTCGGGATGCCGCGCTCGGCGAGCAGGCGGTAGACGAGCGGCTTGTCGTCGGCGACGGCGACGGTCAGCGGGTCGTCGAGCGAGGTGAGGTTCCTGCGCACGCGCACGACGACGCCGGCGCAGCTCACCTCGATGAGCTGGCCGGCGAGCTCGCGCACCCGGCCGCCGTTGGCGCTGGCCGCCTCGTCCCAGATGTCACGGTAGAAGCGCGCCCGTCTGGCCGCGATCTCGGTCTTCACGGGCGTGCGGTGGTAGCGCCGGCGCTGGATCTTCCAGGCAAGCGACGCCCCGCTCAGGACCCGCTGTGTGAAGCTGTCGAAAGGCACGCCGAGCGCGCCTACGGGGTGATGATGCAGCCGGTCTCGTCGAGCAGGTCGTCGACCCACTTGTTCGAGAAGATGCCCCGTTTCACACCGGCGAAGTACTCGCGGTTCTTCACCTGATAGGCCTGCAGTCGCTCGAGGATGTCGGCGGCGTTGTCGCGCGGCACGATGACCACGCCGAAGCCGTCGGCCACGACGATATCGCCCGGGTTGACCACGACGCCGCCGCAGCAGATGGGGTAGTTGATCTCGCCGGGGCCGCGGTGAAGCGGGCCGATCGGCGTCGTGCCACGAGCGAACACCGGAAAGTCGAGCGGCACGATCTCGGGCAGGTCGCGCACGTAGCCGTCGACGATGAACGCGGCGATGCCGCGGTGCTGCGCCTTGGTCGAGATGAGGCTGCCCAGCGCGGCGTTCATGCGCGAGGCGCCGGCGTCGACCACGACGACGTCACCGGGCGCGGCGATGTCCAGGGCCTTGTGGACCATCAGGTTGTCGCCCGGATAGACCTTGACCGTGCAGGCGGGCCCGACGACCTGATGCGCCGGTCCGGTCAGGCACTGGATCGCCGAGGTCAGGGCATACAGGCGGTTGAGCTGGTCCGAGATGTCGGGCGAATCGAATTCGGCGAACTGCGCCATGAACCCGGCGTCGAGACGCTCGAAGGACTTCCGGATGCGAAAACCGGGGCCCGGGTTGATCTCGGCGGACTTGGGTTTGCTCGGGACGCTCGCCTCTGATGCCATGGATCCCCTCCCTCGATACCCGAGCGCCGGCCGCGGCGGCCGGCGCCGGGAGTGCTTTCCCCTCCCTCATGCGTGGCAATCGTACCAAAGAAGGGACCTGGACAGGTCGTTGGCGGCCGCCGTCGGCACTCATGGCGCCGCCCGCCGACGGCGACACGACGATGAGTTCTGGCTAGGATTGACCGGTGTGTCGACCGCCAATGTCCGCTCGGGGGCGCCATGAGGGTAGCGTACGTCACCGTCTACGATGCTCGAGACATAACCCAGATGTCGGGATCAGAACACTTCGTCCTTCGTGCGCTTCAGGGCGCGAGTCTGGACATCGAGCTCATCGGGCCGCTTCCGTACAGATGGCCGAACTACCACGAATGGAAACGGCTTCTCTACGAGCGAGGTCTCCACCAGAAGTATCGTAAGGAGAGGGTGCAGTCGGTCGTCAGGCACTACGGGAGCTACGCGAGCTCCGCGCTGAGGCATCTGGACATCGACGTGGTCTTCAGCCCGTCGCCCATGGCCATCGCGTACGTCGATTGCCCGCAACCCATCGTCTTCTATCACGACGCCACATTCGAAGGGCTCAGGGACTACTACTCCAACTACACCAGCATGTGCTGGGAATCGCGGCGCTATGGTCACGCCATCGACCAGGCCGCCCTGACGAGGAGCACCCTGGCCGTCTACACCTCGCAATGGGCCGCCCAGACGGCACTGGACCACTACTCTGTCGGCCCAGACAAGGTGCGCGTAGTCCCGCGCGGTGCGAATATCGAGCACCCGCCCACCACAGAGCAGGTCTCGGCGCTGATCGAAGCTCGCCAGTTCCAGGAATGCCGTCTGCTGTTCGTCGGCAGGAGCTGGAAGCGCAAGGGAGGCGCCTTCGCGCTTCAGGTTCTCGCCGGCTTGCTTGACCGAGGCCTTGCGGCGCGGCTCACCATCGTCGGGTGCCGACCAGAGATACCGCCGGAGCTGGCACCTCACGTCTCTGTGCTTGGCCTTATGGCCAAATCAGACCCGCGCCAAGAAGCCGACCTGGAACGCGCGTACGGCTCCTCGCACTTCATGGTCCTCCCCACGACCGCGGAGTGTTTCGGTCTGGCGGCGGCAGAGGCCAGCGCCTATGGGCTGCCGGTGCTCGCCATGAGGACCGGAGGCGTCCCGGAAGCGGTCCGAGACGACGCGAATGGGCGGCTGTTCAGTCTCGCCGCCCGGCCCGCCGAGTACTGTGACTATGTTGTTGGCACGTACTCCGACCGAGAGCGGTACCGCGGTTTGGCGAAGTCCGCTCGGGAGGAGTTCGAAACGCGGCTCAACTGGCGCACCAACGGCGCGGCCCTGGCAGGATTGATCGAAGAAGCGGCCGGCGGCACCGCAAGAAGCGCGGGACGGCCCAGCAGCTCCTAGTGACCCGGGCGCTCCTGCGACGCCAGCCTCTCGAACGCCTCGACCACGCCCGCTCCCGAGTGCACGCGAGCCACGTAAGCCCGGCAGCGGGCACCCATCGCGGCCCGCGCCACGGGCTCCTGCAGCAGGGCCACGATGGCCGCCGCCATGGCGCCGATATCGCCGCCCGCGCACACGCCGAGCTCATCGCCGGTCAGCAGGCCGCTGGGGTTCACCGCGAGGGTCACCGACGGGCGCCCGAGCGACCAGCCCTCGAGCATCACGTTGGAGAAGCCCTCCGAGGGCGACGTGTTGATGACCAGCCGGTGCGCGGCCATGCGGCGCTGGGTCTGGCCGTGCGACAGCGACCCGGCAAGCTCGACGTTGGGCAGGCCTTCGAGCGCCTGCAGCGCCGCGCGGCTCGACTCGCCCCTGATGGTGCCCACGACGGTGAAGCTCACGGCCGGCAGCAGCCCGGCCAGGGCGACGAGCTCCCCGAGGCCTTTTGAGCGCCGGCCGTCGAGGACGTTCCCCGCCCAGATCACGTCGCGCGTGGGCGCCGTGGCCGCCAGCTCGCCGGCCGGCGGCTCGACGATGTTCGGCAGGACCGCGTGCCGCAGCCCAAGGGCGGCGCACGCGGCCGCCTGCTCCTCGTTTTGCACGACCACCCAGTCCGCCGCCCGCAGGCCCCAGCGCCTGAACCCGGCATGGGCCAGCGGACCGATCAGCGCCGACAGGCGCGGGCTGCGCACGCCGAACAGCACCTTCCCGGAGACCGCGTAGAGATCCTTGTCGCTGGCCAGCGCCAGTACGGACGTGGCGCCCACGTCGCGCGCGGCGCGCACGACGAACGGCGTATGGTAGCCGGCGCCGCGCGAGTAGTAGGTGTCGGCCGCTTCGTCTCGCAGCAGGGAGAGCAGCCTGGGGTAGCGATGCGTCGCGGCGCGCACGAAGCGCACGCCGGCGTCGGGGTCCCAGGCGGCGCGCAGGCGCACGCCGGCCACCGTGCGGTCGCCGCCGGCCAGGCCGGTCACGACGTAGACCACGTCGTGGCCGTGAGCGGCAAGCTCGCGGGCCAGCAGAGCGCTCTGGCGCTCCGAGCCGCCCACGTGCCCGTCGCCGAAGCCCGCGGCCGAGTGGCCGACCAGGCAGACCTTCATGCGTCCTCCACGAACGGCCTGCCCTCCCGCAGGGCGCCGATGAACGCCAGGATGCGCCGGCCGTGGCGCACCGGGTCGAACTTCTCGGCGGCGACGAGCCGCCCGCGCCGGCCCACGGCGGGCGCCTGCGGGTCGGCGAGCGCCTCGCAAAGGCGAGCCCCGAACGCGGCCGGGTCGCCCGGCGCGACGAGATACGCGTCGGTGCCGTCGCGCAGGTAGAGCGGCAGGTCGCCGACGGCCGTCACGACGGTGGGCACGCCGCTTGCCAGGTACTCGGCCACCTTGGTCGGCAGGCCGGCCTGCGAGAAGGCGCCCGCCGGGCGCGGCAGGACGAGCAGCCGGGCGGCGCTCAGCCGCTCGAAGAGCCGCTCGCGAGGCAGCGCGCCGGGAAACTCGACGCGGCCGCCCAGACCGAGCTCGTCGACCCGGGCGCGCAGATGCGAAAGAGAGGCGGCGCGCTTAGCGGCGCCCAGCACCTCGAGACGCACCTCGGGAAACGCCGCGGCGACGACGACGAAGGCATCGAGCAGATCGTCGACCTCGGGGTGGTCGAGCGAGCCCGCGAAGACCACGTTCCCGCCGGCGGC